>CAIZFH010000247.1 GCA_903932155.1 uncultured Granulicella sp.
TGGTGGCCTCCGCGCATGTGCAGCATGTCGTGGGTCATGTAAGCGCCGGGGGTGTAGTCGGTGATCATGGCCATGGAGTTCGTGCGGTCGGCGCCGGGGGTCTGTGCGATGTCGGTGCGGGAGAGGAGCGCAGTGGGAGTTCCGGTATCGACGTTGGCGGTCTCGGGTTCGGCGGTGACGTTGCCCGTGGTGGAGACGCTGCCGAGCTGAAGCATGAAGTGGAGGATGGGCGTGGTGCCGGAGTGGACGGTGAGAGATTGCCGTAGGGGGTCGAAACCAATGTGGGTGATGGAGACGATGTAGTCGCCGAGGGGAATGTTTGGGAGGGTGAATGCGCCTTCGGGGTTGCTGTCGGTGGAGAGTGTGAAAGCGGAGTGGGCGGCGGCGAGGGTAATGTGCGCTGCGGGGAGCGGGCGATGTTGCGGGTCGTGGACGACTCCCTGAAGTTGCGAGAAGACGGTGGCGCGGGCGATGGAGGCGGGAAGCAGGTAGAGAATCAGGGCAAGGAGGAGGACTTTCGAGCGGAGCAGGGCGAGAGGCGGCATAGGAACTCCAGTGTCACGCGGAGGTGACACGGCATGGGCGCGCGTCGCTACTCTGTAACAGGGGCGACGGTCCGTGGAGTGGGACGAGGATTTTGAGGAGAGCGATTACGAAAGAAGAATGGGAGGGCCGCGGGTAAGTTGCGAGGTGAGGTTCAGGGTGCGGGCGTTGAGCGATGTTAGCGCGGGCAGCGAGGGATCGCGGCGCAGATCGACTGAGGGCTGAGGCGGGGCGGAGAAGAAGGCAGTGACGATTCGGACGGGCGTGGCTGCGGTTGGATAGAGCGGGCAGGGTGGCGCAGTAAAGGACGGGCCACTGTATGCGGCGAGCATGGCCATCATCATGGTCATATTGCAGTGGTGCATACCATGACGGCGGCAGCAAGCGGGCAGCGATGCTTCGGGGTCTGAGGTTGCGGTGAAGAGAGGAAGGATGAACGGCGAGGTGAAGACGAGCATCAATGCAACGGCGATCCACGGATGCTCTGGGTGAGGGCTGCGGGTTGATGAGTGGGCTGCGGGCACTTACAGAGTAGAGTGCGGTAGGTATAGGTGAGATGCAACTTTGAGAGGCAATATAGAGCTAGCCTACAGCGCTTATCCATATAGGTCGAGAGTTAGTGGGGGGCGGGGTGGTGCTGGGTTGGGTTGTCTGGGACAGGTTCTGTGCAGTCGCCTTCTGTACAGCAGCAGCGGAGGATGCCGCAGACCACGGCTAGGCCAAGGCCGACCGCAACGAAGAAGCCGACGTTGGTGAGCCTCCCGATGAAGTACGGGAAGAGGAAGATGACAACTCCGGCGTAGAGAAGAACGGTGAAGATGCTGCGTAGCGTGCACTTCGACATGGGACGCCTCCGGCCAAGGAAGACGCGAGGCATGTGAGCCTCGTTTGATGCGGATGATACACCGGCAGCGAGCGGTTAGCCAGAGGAGATTTCAGGGGTTGGGTAGGAAGCGGTAGCCGATGCCGCGGACTGTGGTGAGGTGGGTGGGGTTGGCGGGGTCGTCCTCGACGTAGCGGCGGAGGCGGACGATGAAGTTGTCGATGGCGCGGGTGTCGGTGTCTTCTCGGACGCGCCAGACGTCTTCGAGGATCTGTTTGCGGGAGACGATCTGATCGGCGCGGTCGGTGAGGTAGCGGAGGAGGTCGGCCTCCATGACGGTGAGATGGGTGGTGCGGTGAGGCGCGATGAGTTCGAGGGCGTCGAAGCGGATGGTGCGGTGGTTGAAGGTGTAGATGTCGGCGGGTGAGGGCTCGGCGGGCTCGGCGGGGGTGGTTGTGGTAGCGGGCGGCGCGGATTGCCATGTGGTACGGCGCAGGAGGGACTTGATGCGGACGAGGAGGATGTTGAGGTCGAAGGGCTTGGGGAGGTAGTCGTCCGCGCCGGCTTCGAGGCCGGCGAGAATGTCTTCGGGGTGGGTGCGTGCGGTGAGCATGAGGATTGGGGTGAAGCACTGAGCGTCGCGCAGGGCGCGGGCGATGGTGAACCCGTCGGTGCCGGGGAGCATGCAGTCGAGGACGATGGCGGCGATGGATTCGGGCGGGGCGAGGAGGTAGGCGAGAGCGGCGTCACCGTCGGATTCGTGGTGGGTGCGGTAGCCCTCGGCGGCGAGGTTGAAGAGCAGACCCTGGGCGAGGTGCTCTTCGTCTTCGATGAGGGCGATGAGGGGGGAGGGGGTCATAGGCGCGTTTATGGCTTTATCTCGACTGGTGTTCCTATTGGAACAATTGTCCAGATATTGTCAATTTCGTCATTGGTGAGTGCGATGCAGCCAGCGGTCCAGTCGAAGTGACGCGCTAGCGGTCCAAGCCAAGCTAGAGATTCCATTTGACCGTGAATTTCAATATCGCCTCCAGGATTTACTCTCAGTTTCTCGGCTCGAGCTCGATCTTGTGCGTTTGGATATGAGAGATGAAAGGCGTGATGGAATCGACTTGTTGAATTCTTTGCATCGACAACATACAGACCTTCAGGGGTCTTACGATCCCCGGCTTGTTGCTTTGGGCCTGAGTGGCTGCCTAGTGAGACTTGGTAAGATTGCAGCTTTGTTTGATCGTGGTAAAGCGTCATTGTGTGATCAGATTTAGTGACCACAATTTTCGTCACCTGTTGGGGCGTGCTGATTGCGGCGAGCAGTAAGAGAGAAATGATCACAGAACTCATCGTAGATCATGAGGTGGTGTGCTGCGGATTGGCGAGGGGGAGGGTGAGGGTGATAGTAGTGCCTAGGTTGGGGCCCGGGCTGGCGGCGGTGATGCTGCCTCCGTGCTGGCGGGCGATGGCGCGGACCAGGAAGAGGCCGAGGCCGGTGCCCTTGATGCGGACGGAGTTGCGACCGGGGACTCGGTAGAAGCGCTTGAAGATGCGCTTAAGCTGGTTGGAGGCGATGCCGACGCCGGTATCGGTGACGGTGAGGGCGACGTTGGTGTAGTTGGAGATGGCGAGGGTGCAGTGGATGTGGACTCCGCTGGGGGAGTACTTGACGGCGTTGTCTAGCAGGTTGAGGACGGCGGTGCGGAGGTCTTCGGGGATAGCGCGAACGTGGAGGCGGACGTTGCCTGGGATGGGCGCGAGCTGGATGGAGCCGTCGGGAAGGTGGTGGCGCAGTAGGGTGATGACGATGCAGTCGGAGACGAGCGGGGCTAGTTCGAGAAGGGTGCGGTCGCGTGGGCGGCGGGCGCCGATTTCGCCGGCCTTGAGGACCTGCTCGACGGTGGCGAGTAGACGGTCGGAGTCGGCCAGCATGATCTGGTAAAACTGGCTACGCTGAGTCTCGGGGACGTCGCGCTGCTGGAGGGTTTCCAGGTAGAGGCGGATGGAGGCTATTGGGGTTTTGAGTTCGTGCGTGACGGCGTTGAGGAAGGAGTCTTGACGCTCGTTGCGGCGGACCTCGCGAACCAGGAAGACGGTGTTGAGGACGACTCCGGTGGTGATGAGGCCGAAGAGGATGAGGCCCACGACGAGCAGGGCGATGCGGCGCTCATTGAGGATGATCCAGGCGATGTTGAATGCGATGAGACCGCCAACTATGAGCACACCGAGGGTGATGGCAAGGGCAATGGCTCCGCGTCGTCGGTTGATGTTCATGGCGTGGAGATGAGTATATCGGGGGAAGTGGTCAGTGGACAGCGATGCATGGTAAGTTGCGGGTTGGGACTGGAATGGAGTCGATATGAAACGACGCGAATTGTTGATGGGATTGGGAGCTGCGGCGATGATGGGAGCCGGCGCAGGAGATGCGTTGGCTGCGCAGGCAACGGGTGCCGGAGTGACGGATGAGACGGTGTATGAGCTGAGGGTCTACCACCTGAACGAGGGCAAGGAGGCAGGAATTCTGGAGCGGTTCCGTTCAAAGGAGACGAAGATCTTCGAGCGGCTGGGGATGCATGGGGTTGGGTACTGGGTGCCGGCCGACGATCCGCTGGAGGGACGGACACTGATCTACATGCTGCGACACAAGAGCCGGGCGGCGGCGACCGCGAGCTGGGCAAAGTTTGCCGCGGATGCGGAGTGGGTGGAGTTGAAGGCGGAGTCGGAGAAGGATGGCGCGTTTGTGAAGCTGCATGAGTCGACGTTTATGAAGCTGACGGATTTTTCGCCGAAGGTGTAGGGGCGAGTATCGGCGTGTCGCGAGGTGGCGAGTATTTATCTGCGCCAGTAGTTGGGCGGGTAGTAGTAGGCTGCGGGGACGGCAACCACGCGGTAGTACGGGCAAGAGGCGAGCGCCCAGACAAGCATGATGAACCAGCCGATGACCGTCCATCCAAAGAAGAGATTGAGCAGGAGGATGAGCGCGATACCGTGGCCGCGGTGCGCCGCGATCAGGGTGGGCAGGAAGTAGAGTAGGGCGGGAAGGATGAGGAATAGCATCGATACCTCGTCTGGGTTGGGCTTGCTCCACAGTGTATTACGCAGATGGTGGGCGGGAAGTTCCACGGCGGTGATATTCTCGGGCGATGAGAAACGAGTTGGAGCCAGGGGCACAGATGCGAAGGCTGGTGGAACTGTATCGAGAGATGTCGGACGAGGAGCTGTTGGGGCTGGCGGCGCGGCCTGGCGATCTGACGGAGATTGCGCAAGGCGTGCTGCGCAGCGAGATGGGGAGTCGGAGGTTGCAGGTGGATGCGGCGGAGGGATTCGGTGTCGAGGCGGGGCGTTTAGCGGAGGCTGGGGCCTATCTTGGCACGGAGTTTTATACGGGTGCGCAGCGTGAGCCGGAGATGCGGCCAGATCCCGTGGCCAAGGGGCTGGCGAAGGGGATGGCGGTGCTGACGACGTTCCATGACGCGATTGCGGCGGGGGAGGCTTGCAGTTATCTGGAGGCAGAGGGGATGGAGATCGAGGTGCGCGATGTGGCGAATGCGTATGGCGGGAGCGGGTCGTTCTACGGCGGGCCTCCGGTGGCGCTACAGGTGATTGTGCAGCAAGGTGAGCTGAGGCGCGGGATGGAGATCCTGCGGGTGAAGATGGGGATGTTTCCGGGGCAGGAGGTGGAGGTCGCGGATGAGGCTATCGACGATGGGACGACGGCTGTGCTGGGTGCGTTTGGACACCGCAGCGACGCGGAGGAGGTTGCGCGGGTGCTGGAAGAGGCGGGAGTGTGGCACCGCATTGCGGCCAATGCGGAGGGGAGCGTGGAGGACGAAGACGCTTACACGCTGGAGGTGAAAGAGGTGGATTTGGTAAGGGCGGGCGAGGTGGTGGAGCGGGGGTTGGGGATGACGGAGGGGTGAGTACAACGGCCTAACACCGATTAACACCGATCAAATAACACCGATCAAAGCGAGAAGCAGATTCCCTACTGGAATGACAAACAAAAAGGCAAGAACGAGCAAAAGCAAAGACCCCAGGTCTCAGAAGCGAGATCTGGGGCACCCAACAAATCTAATTGCTAGAGGATACCGGCGGGTTTGGGGTTGGCCTTGTCGAATTTGGCGATGACTACTTTGTGGGCGAGGCCGAACTTTTCCATGAGCCATATGCCGTAGTAGTTGATATCGAACTCGTACCAGGCGAGGCCGTGGCGTGCGCTGACGGGATGGGCGTGATGGTTGTTGTGCCAACCCTCGCCGCCGGTGAGGAGGGCGACCCACCAGGAGTTGCGCGAGTCGTCCTTGGTGTCGAAGCGGCGGGAGCCGAAGAGGTGGGTGGCGGAGTTAACCAGCCAGGTGGCGTGCAGTCCAAGAGTGACGCGCAGGAAGGTTCCCCAGAGGATCATGGAGACTGCTCCGTAGAGGGCGTGGCCGGCGGGCGCGAGGGCAGCGCCGAGAATGAGCTGCGCGATGCCTGTGAAGGCGAGCGGGAGCCAGTGGAACTTGCTGAGCCAGACGTGGCCGGGGTCGCGGGTAAGGTCTGGGGCGTAGCGACCGAGCAGGGCGGTTTCGGAGTGGAGGGCGCGGCCGGAGATGATCCAACCGGCGTGTGACCACCATGTGCCGTCACGCGGAGTGTGGGGATCGCCCTCGTGGTCGGAGTTCTGATGATGGACGCGATGTGTGGCAACCCAGAAGATGGGACCGCCTTCAAGGGCCATGGTTCCGCATGCGGTGATGAAGTACTCGAGCCACTTGGGAACGCGGTATCCGCGGTGGGTGAGCAGGCGGTGGTAGGACATTCCGATGCCGACATTGATAGCGAAGAAGTACATGACGGCGAAGACAGCGAGATTCTTCCAGGAGAAGCAGAAGAGTGCTGCGACGGCACCGACGTGGAAGAGGGTCATGACGACGGCAGTGATCCAGTTGATGCGTCCCTGCTGATGCTCTCGGCCCATGCGCAGATCCTGCTTGATCTGGCGGGCGACATCGGCGGAGTGGCGGCGAGCGGAGAGGCCCTGGGGGGCGGCGTGCGCGGAGATAGAAACGACGGTTTGCGTGCAGGGCTCGGCGGCGGGTGCATCGGGTGTGAGAAGGGCTGGAGACATGTGTGGAGAAACCTCAGAAGATACGTATGCAGCACATTGGATTCAACGCTAGCAGGGCTCGGTTCCGGCTCTGTGTAAGAGTTTTGTAATGGAACCGCAGCAGTGATTTGTTAGGGTGTGTGTGGGGAAGATTCAGGGGGCCAGGTGATGCGAAGAAGCAGATTGTTGAGTGGGGCGTGGGTTGGGTTGAGTGCGATGATGCTGGCGGGTGCGGCGGCACCAGGGCAGGGGACGGTGGTGGACCTGCCGACGAGCAAGCAGTTGGGTGCGGTGGCGGGTAATCCGCAGCGGCTGAACTCGCTGCCGATGTCGATGGTTGTGTCCCCGAATGGACGCTATGTGGTGACGGTGAACGCGGGGTATGGGACGTTCGAGTCGAAGTACGAGCAGTCGCTGGCGGTGATGGATACGCAGACGGGCAAGGTGGAGGACTTTCCCGACGACAGGACGGCGATGGCGGACAAGCAGAGCTTGTACTCGGGGTTGGCGTTCAGCGGGGATGGAAGGCATCTGTACGCGAGTATGGCTTCGCTGACGGACCCGACGGGAAGCGCGAAGGGAGATGTGGGGAATGGGATTGCTGAGTATGGGTTTGAGAGCGGGAAGATAACGCCGGGGAGAATAATCCCGATTGGGTTGCAGAAGCTGGCGGGGACGCGGAGGACAAAGCTGATCGGCGAGGTGGATGGGGCGCTGGGGGTGCCATATCCGGCGGCGATTGCGGTGGTGGGGTCTGATCCCACTCATCGCGATAAGGCTGCGATGAATGGGGCACCCGATTTAGTGGCTGGTGAGAGGCTGCTGGTTGCGGATAATCTGTCGGACGATGTGCTGTTGATCGATGCGGGGGGAAAGGTTGAGAGGCGGTTCGACCTTTCGGAGACCGACGCGGTACCCAGCACGTATCCGATTGCGCTGGCGGTGTCGAAAGATGGGGCGCGCGGGTTTGTGGCGCTGTGGAATGCAAGCGAGGTGGTGGAACTCGATCTGAAGAATGGGAAGGTGGGACGGAGGTTGGCGCTGCTGAAGCCGAACGATCCGGTGAAGCCGGGGACGCATCCCTGCGCGCTGGAGATCAGCCCGGATGGGAAGACGCTGTATGTGGCGTTGGCGAATCGCGATGCGGTGGCGGCGGTGGATGTTTCCGGTGGAATGGTTCCCAACATAGGTATGGAGCATGGCGGGCCAGTCTGGGTTTCCGGTGGAAAGGGGGCGCCCAAATTTGAATTGAAGGGATACTACGATACGCGGCTGCCGGGGCAGAGTTATTTTGGGGCGGAGCCGGATGCGCTGGCGCTAAGCGCGGATGGCAGCAAATTGTATGTGGCGGACATGGGTTCGGATGCGGTGGCGGTGATCGACACGAAGAAGTTGACGGCGGGTGCGGCGAAGCAGGGGATGGTGGAGCCGGTGGGATTCATCCCGACGGAGTGGATGCCGATGTCACTGGCACTACTTCCCACTCATCGCGATAAGATCGCGATGAATGAGGCACCCGGTTCGGTGACAGGTGAGAAGTTGTACATTGCGACGGACAAGGGGCGAGGAACAGGGCCGAATAATTTTGCGCAGCGGGCGGTGGAAGGGGTGGCGAGTGCGAAGGAGAAGCGGGATTTCACCTATGTTGCGACGCTGCTGTATGGGTCGCTGGCGGCAGTAGATTTGAGTACGGTGGATTTGAAAACGGCGACGGCGGAGGTGATGGCGTCCAACCGGATGAAGGCGGCGGCGGAGAGGATTGCGTTTGCTGGCGGAAGCAACCCGATCAAGCATGTGATCTACATCATCAAGGAGAACCGGACATACGACCAGCTAATCGGCGATCTGAAGCAGAACGGAAGGCCGGTGGGGAATGGCGATGCGGGGTTGGCGATGTATGGCGAGAGCGTGACGCCGAACCAGCACGAGCTGGCGTTGCAGTTCGGTGTGCTGGACAATTTTTTCGATTCGGGCGATGTGTCGGGCGACGGGCATGTGTGGACGAATGCGGCGATTGGGACTGACTACCTGCAGAAGACGTGGCAGCAGCAGTATCGCAACGGGCAGCGGACATACGACTACGAGGGGATGGTGGCGAACGGTTATCCCCTGCTGCAGAAGATTGCCGATGTAAATGAGCCGGCGAGTGGCTATATGTGGGGCAATGCGGAGGCGCACGGCAGGACGCACTACAACTTTGCCGAGTACATCTCGTCAACGTTCTGCGATGCGAAGAAGAACGCGAACGCGCAGGAAGGGCTGCTGTTGGAGGGGCCGAAGTGCGCGCGGAGTGCGATTCAGCCGGGGGAGGAGATCCCGGCGGAGTGGGGCGGCGGTGTGAACAAGTGGCCGTGGGCGATTCCGCTGCTGGCGGCAAATGTGGCGACCAAACCGGAGTTGGCGGGACACTTTGCGGCGGAGTCGCCGGACTTCAATTTGAAGGTTCCGGACCAAATTCGGGCGGAGGTGTTTCTGCGCCACTTCGCGGGATGGGTGAGTGACCGAGCGGCAGGGAAGGATACCATGCCGAACTACATCACAATGCGGTTGCCGAATGACCATACGGCGGGGACGGCGGCGGGAGGGCCGACTCCGAAGTCATCGGTGGCGGACAACGACCTGGCAGTGGGACGGGTGGTGGATGCGGTGTCGCACACGGCGTACTGGGACGATACGGCGATCATCATTCTGGAGGACGATGCGCAGAACGGCGCGGACCATGTGGATGCGCATCGCAGCATGGCGCTGGTGGTGAGCAAGTATGCGCCGAAGGCAGCGGATGGTGGAACGTTTGTGGACAGCCGGTTCTATACGACGGTGAGTGTGGTGCGGACGATGGAGACTCTGCTGGGACTTCCTCCGATGAACAACAATGACGCACTGGCACCGCTGCTGGGATCGATGTTTAAAGGGCCGGGCGATCAGAGGCCGTTTACGGCGGACTATTCGAATCAGAAGAATGGTTTGATCTACACTGCGAATGCAAGTACGGCTGTGGGCGCTAAGGAGTCGGCGAAGATGGACTTCACGCATGCGGACCGCGCGGACACGAGCAAATTGAATGTAATCCTGTGGCGGGATGCGATGGGGGATGCGAAGGTGCCGGCGGAGTTGACGGAAAAGCAGAAGAAGGCGAAGAAGGATACTGACGACGACTGAAGCCAATCTCCTGCCGGTGTAAGCTGGCGCGAGATACTATAGATATATATCTATTGGGTGTGTGGTTTGGAATGACGTTTCCTCTCAGGTTGGCGCGAGTATTCTTGGTCGTTGCGGGAATGCTGATGCTGTTTGAAAGCTTGCTTGGATTGGACTATGCACTTGATGTTGGGTTTGGTTCAATGCGAGCACTTTTTAACGATCTATGTTTAACGGTGGGGTTTCCGATCTACCTTAGCGGATTAACCAGCTTGCGCACCGCCTCCGTGAGTTTATGGGTATTCTTGATCCTTCAGTGGCTCAATCATGGCCATGTTGGGTTTCATGTCGGGGTTATGTTGGCCAATCCATTTGACTGGCTGCATGGCCTTTTCTCCTTTCTTTCTGCCATTTTGGTTAGCGTCTCGACCTGGATGCTCTGCCAGCCCCAAGATGGTATTGTCCATGTCAACATGCGCACGGTCTTCGACTGATCGGTGTCGAAGCCAAGGAGAGACATAGTGAGTGAGAGCATAGGGCCATTCCGGCTGATGCCGTGGTTCAGCGAGCGGCCGTGGGGAAGGCACGATCTGCGACCGTGGTACTCGGAGACGGGGACGCCCGAGCTTGTGGGCGAGGCCTGGTTGACCGGACCGCAGTGCGTGGTGGAGACGGGTACGCTGATTGGGCAGACACTGGCACAGGCTACGACGGAAGCATGCGATTCGATTTTGGGTGAGGGTAGCGAATCTGAGTTTCCGCTGCTGGTAAAGCTGTTGTTTCCAAGCGAGAAGCTGTCTGTACAGGTGCATCCGGACGACGCGATGGCGCAGGAGATGGGACAGCCACGGGGCAAGACGGAGTGCTGGTACGTATTGGAAGCGGAAACGGGAGCGACGATCGCGCTGGGGCTGCGCGAGGGCGTGACGGCGGAAGCGGTGAGGACAGCGGTGGATGGCGTACACCGGGTGGGAATGACACTGGAGGACCTGCTGGAGTGGGTTCCGGTGACAGTGGGAGAGATGATTTTTGTGGATGCGGGCACGGTGCATGCGATCGGGCCGGGGGTGGTATTGCTGGAGACGCAGCAGACCAGCGATACGACCTATCGGCTGTACGATTACGGGCGAGGACGGGAGCTGCATTTGGAACTGGGGCTACGCGCGCTGAAGTTGCAAACGGCGGCGGGCAAAGTGCAGTCACGGGCGATGGCTGGGTTTACACGGCTTATCGAACAGAAGTACTTTGTGGTGGACCGGTACGACGTGGCGGCAGGTTGTGAGGCGAGTGTGCGGGTGGAAGGGGCGGGGTGCCTAGTGGGATTGTCGGGTTCGGCTTCGGTGATGCGTGAAGGCTTCGAAGCAGTTGAACTGCCGATGGGGCGGGCGGTGGTGGTTCCGGTGGAGTGCGGGGCGGTGCGGATAAAAAGCAACGCGGGGGCTAGCTTTGTTCGGTGCTACGCGCCGTGATTGCAAGAGCGAATCACAGAGATCACAGAGAAGAAGAGAGAACACAGAGAACTGCTGGAGCGGCAGGCTGCGTGACTCGATGGGGAGGATGCGGGTAGGATGGTGCGCGTAGTTTGAAACAGGAGGGATGATGCGTCGAAA
>CAIZFH010000248.1 GCA_903932155.1 uncultured Granulicella sp.
GGAGTTTGGCGAGAAGGTAGTGGCCGAGGTGAAGAGCGTGCTGGCTTCCATTGGCGAGTCGCACGGCGGCGGCAAGTGGAAGAGCAAGGTGCTGATCAACGACCGGATTGCTGATTCGATCTTCCAGCAGATTATTCTGCGGCCGGAGGATTATTCGATCCTGGCAACAACAAATTTGAATGGCGACTACATCTCGGATGCGGCGGCGGCACAGGTTGGCGGACTGGGAATAGCCCCGGGCGGCAACGTGGGCGATGGCTTCGCGGTGTTCGAAGCGACGCATGGGACGGCCCCGAAGTACGCGGACAAGGACGTGATCAATCCGGGGAGCTTGATGCTGTCGGGCGTGATGCTGTTCGACTTTCTGGGGTGGACAGAGGCGGCGCGACTGATCGAAAGCTCGCTGGAGAAGACGATTGCGCAGAAGTTTGTGACGTACGACTTCGAGCGGGGAATGCAGGGCGCGACCAAGGCAAAGACAAGCGAGTTTGCAACCAGGATGATTGAAAACATGTAATGGCAGCGAGTCAGCAGGTCAGCGAGTCAGCAAGTTAGCCAGAGTAGAGAAGGGACGACACGGATGCGGAAGAAGGTAACGATAGTTGGGTCGGGGAATGTGGGGGCGACGGCGGCGCATTGGATTGCGGCGAAGGAATTGGCGGATGTGGTGCTGCTGGATGTGATCGAGGGCGTGCCGCAGGGCAAGGGACTGGATCTGGCGGAGGCGATGCCGATTGAGAAGCGCGACGTGTCGATTGTAGGCACGAACGATTACGCGGACACGGCGAACTCGGATGTGGTGGTGATTACGGCGGGAATTGCGCGCAAGCCGGGGATGAGCCGCGACGATCTGTTGAATACGAACTACAAGATCATGAGCGACGTAGTATCGAAGGTGGTGGCCGTGTCGCCGAACACGATTCTGATTGTGGTGTCGAACCCGCTGGATGCGATGGCGCAGACGGCGTACAAGCAGGCTGGACTGCCGCGGGAGCGCGTAATCGGGATGGCGGGCGTGCTGGATTCGGCGCGCTTTAGAACTTTTATTGCGCAGGAGCTTAACGTGTCGGTGGAGAATGTGACGGCGTTTGTGCTGGGCGGACATGGAGACACGATGGTGCCGCTGGCGCGCTACTCGACTGTGGCGGGGATACCGATTACGGAGCTGATTGCGCCGGAGCGGCTGGCGGAGCTGGTGCAGCGGACGCGCGATGGTGGGGCGGAGATTGTGAAGTATCTGAAGACGGGAAGCGCGTACTATGCGCCATCGGCTGCGGCGACGGAGATGGTGGAAGCGATTCTGAAGGACAAGAAGAAGATTCTGCCGTGCGCGGCTTACTTGCAAGGGGAGTATGGAATCCATGGGCTGTATGTGGGGGTGCCGTGCAAGCTGGGAGCGGGGGGGGTGGAGCAGATCATCGAGATCAAGCTGACGGCGGAGGAGCAGGCGGCGTTGCAGCGGAGCGCGGATTCTGTGAAGGAGCTTTGCACGGTTATTGGGGTGGCGTAAGGGGCTGCGCGAGTGGAGGAGTGATCCTACTGGGTGCGCGCGGTGGTGTGATGCGGAGCACACGAGGCGTTTTGGGGTGCGGGGTATACTTCGGCTAAAGCTCTTCCATGCTCTGGAATAGGAGCGAAATCGTTCAGGGACAGACCGTCCACTGCGCTCAGCACCCAGTTGGAAGAGAGAAAGAAGCTGCAATGTCCTCCAGTTCGACAGGCCAGGCCGACAATCGAGTAATGAATTCAGAGTTAGCGCAACGCGTAATGAGTGGGGAAGAGGCAGCGGCGCTGATCCAGCCCGGTGCACAGATAGGGATGAGCGGGTTTACCGGGTCGGGATACCCGAAGGCGGTGCCGATGGCGCTGGCGCGACGTATCACCGACGCACATCTGCGCGGACAGCCATTCAAGGTGAATGTGTTTACCGGGGCTTCGACCGGGCCGGAGCTGGACGGCGCGCTGGCCATGGTGGGCGGGATGCAGATGCGGTTGCCGTACCAGTCAGACCCGATCACGCGCCGGTTGATCAACGCGGGCGAGATGCAGTATACGGACCTGCACCTGAGCCAGGTGGGGCAGATTGTGGAGTACGGATTTCTGGGTAAGCTGGACCTGGCTCTGATCGAGGTGACAGCGATCCTTGAGGATGGGCGAGTGATTCCCAGCACGTCTGTGGGCAACAACCAGACGTGGATTGAGTGCGCGGAGAAGGTGATTCTAGAAGTGAACTCAGCGCAGCCGATGGCGTTGGAGGGGATGCACGATCTGTACTACGGGCTGGGACGGCCTCCGCACCGAGACCCGATTCCATTGACTTCGGTGTGCCAGCGGATCGGTGAGCCGTATCTGAAGATCCCGCCGGAAAAGGTGATTGCCGTCGTGCTCACCGACTCAGCGGACCGCTCCAGCCCATTCAAGACGCCGGATGCGGGTTCGAAGAAAATTGCGGGACACATTCTAGAGTTTCTCGATAATGAGGTGAAGAAGGGACGACTTCCGGCTTCGCTGTTACCGCTGCAATCGGGCGTGGGGAACATTGCCAACGCGGTGCTGTACGGGCTGGAAGAGGGGCCGTTCAACGGCCTGACCGCGTACACAGAGGTGATCCAGGACGGGCTGGTGAGCCTGCTGCGGTCTGGCAAGATGACC
>CAIZFH010000249.1 GCA_903932155.1 uncultured Granulicella sp.
GTCCCTCTCCCAGGACGCCCGTCAGGGAATGATGCATGTGATAGCCGGAACAAGCGGCAACCCAGGGGTCAGCGCGCACTATCGTTCGCGACCTCCAGCACTGACTCCGGTCCCAGACGCGGCGAACGACAATCGAGAATCACCCCGCGCAAATCACAACCGCACCGAGGTTTTTGTATGACCGAACTCGATCTTCCAAATCCGATTCCAGTTCCAATGCCGAAGTTCGACCCCGCCATCTTCCTGGCCAACTCCGGACTCGGGCGAAAGCTTGTCAGCCTGAAGGCCAAGGAGGCCTTCTTCACCCAGGGCACCCCTGCCGACAGCGTCTTCTACCTGTAGACTGGCCATGCCCGGCTTTCCGTCGTCTCCGAACGCGGCAAGGAGGCCACCATTACCCTGCTGGCTCCCGGCGACTTCATTGGGGAGGACTCGGTTGCAGCCATCCCCGGCCTGCGGCTGGCCACGGCCACCGCCACCACAGCGTGTACCGCGCTGCGGATCTCGCGCGACGAGATGGTTCGCGTCATGCACGCGGAGCATGGCTTCTCCGACCTCTTCCTGAAGTACCTGGTCGCCCGCGGCATGCGCTCCCAGGCCGATCTGGTCGATCAACTCTTCAACTCCAGCGAGAAGCGCCTGGCGCGCATCCTGCTGCTGATGGCGGAGTTCGGCCAGCCAGGGGAACCCGAATCGCTCATCCCCAAGATCACTCAGGAGACGCTGGCCGAGATGATCGGCACCACCCGCTCCCGCGTCAGCTTCTTCATGAACCGCTTCCGCCAGCACGGCTTCATCGACTACAACGGGCGCATCCGCGTACACAAATCGCTGCTCAACATCATCCTGCACGACCAGCCCTCCGAGCGGAACACCGTCAGCGCGCCTCTGCTGGACACTCCGCTGGCCAGGGCAAAGTCCAGACCGAAGAGAGCCGCACGCCGCCGGAGTGGTCAGAATTGACCAGACACGCAACTGCTTGAGTGGGATGATGGGATCAAAGCTGTCACTTCTGATGCTCGAAGAAAGGCATCCCATGCTCACACTCGAATCAGAACACGCGCACGAACCAGAGCCCACACACACACTCGCTGAGTCGCCGCCCAGGCCCAGGCTTCTTCTGGTGGACGACAATGTAGCCCTGCTGCTCACTCTCAGAATGGTATTGGAGCACAACGGCTTTGAAGTGGTTCCGGCAGCCAACGTCAACGAAGCCCTCGGATTTATCGGCTCGCAGACCTTCGATGTCCTGCTCAGCGACCTGCACATGCCGCAGCCCGGTGACGGTCTCACCGTGGTCAGCGCGATGCGCAACTCCCAGCCCAAAGCCGTCACCCTCATCTTCAGCGCCTACCCAGAGATGAGTCAGGCCACCGCGGCCATCCTGAAACAGGCCGACGAGATCCTGCTGAAGCCGCTGGGTGCCGAGGTGCTGGTACATGCCATCCGCGAACGGCTGGAGTCAGGCGCGAAGCCGGAACCGTGCCCGGTGGAGAACGTGGCCAGCATCCTGGAACACGAAACCCAATCCACCATCGACAACTGGCTGCGCGCGGTGCAGCTTGAACCGGATTCTATCCTGGTGCGAATGAGCGACGAAGAGCGCAGCGCCCACCTGCCGCAGCTCTTCCGCGACCTCATCCTCCGCCTGCGCATGCCGCTTCCCCTGGGTACGCGCGCTCTGGTATCGAAGGCCGCCGCCGAGCATGGCCTGCTGCGCCGCCAACAGGGCTACACCGCCGCCATGCTGGTGGAGGAGTCGCGCATGTTGCAGGTCAGCATCTTCCAGACGCTGCAGAACAACCTGAGCAAGATCGACTTCAGCCTGCTGCTGGTAGGAGTGATGTCCATCGCCGACGAGGTGGATTCGCAGTTGGCCCAACAGATGGCCAGCTATACCTCCGAGTCCGAGACGGACTCCCTGCCCGTTCAGGCGTATATTCCATACAGTCAGGCTTCCCAGTCCGCGGCATAACGGGGCTGGCTGCGGCAAATTGTATCAACGGAAATATTTTTTCCCGTTTTACTGGCAAATTTGGCTTGTCAAGCCCCTCGCCCTCTTAAAATCCAAATAACTCGCGTCCTACCAGTTACTTACCTCAGAAAAATAGTTGGCATAATAGTTATGCTCCGGGCTATATACTGGAAGTAGCAGAGAAAACAAGAAAAGCCCGGCGAGTGCGCTGGGCTTCTTTCGTTTGCGCGCAGATAAGATGTTTATTTTCTTATGCTTAATATCTAACGCATGTCGAAAGAATACTTTGCAACTAATTTTTGGCATATCTATGAATTCAGATACTTTATCGCGTGGGGGGGGAGGGGGGTGGGTGATTGGTACTATCTGTTGACACGCTGCGGAACGGCTTCAGACCTGAGTTTCACCTGGGTTGGGCGCGTCTCTCCTGGCCCGATCGTCAAGGTTGGCTCGTGCTTCCAGAAACGATTGCAGGATGAGCACCGCGGCCACCTGGTCGATGATCTGTTTGCGCTCGCGGCCCGCTGCGTGCCCGGCCGCATCCAGATGGCGATGCGCCTCGGTGGTGGTCAAGCGCTCGTCCCACAGATGCACGGTGAGACCGAATTGGGAGCGCAAGTCTGCCGCGAACTGCTGCGCCTTCGCCGCCTGAGGGCTCTGGTCGCCGGACATGTGCAGCGGATTGCCGACGACTGCCTCCGCGACGGCGTGCTTGCGCAGCAGGCGCGCGATGGACTTCATGTCGGCGCGGTGGTTGGTGCGATGAAGGGTTAAGAGCGGCTGCGCGGTGTAGCCCAGCGGGTCGGAGACGGCAACGCCGATGCGCCGGTCGCCCACGTCGAAGGCGATGACGCGAGATGGAAGATTAGGAAGGGAGATACTCATATTCTCGCAATCTATTGGCACATATTTCTAGCTCCTCCTCCGTAAATAGAGGATGCCATATTGGATTGTCGTGAATGACTGCTTCGACGGTTAGGTCAAGGTGTTTTCGTTCCCAAAGAGCTGTGTATCCATCAGACACCGCAAGGGCATGAATCAACCGTCGAGCCGTTTCCAATCCGCCGTGATCGTTTAGCATTCGCAGGAAGATTGTTGCGTTGTAATTAGCTTCGCTTTTTGCGCGGATGTAGATTTCCAACATCCGCTCGTGGAATTGATCTTGGAGAGCCGTTGATGACATGACAACCTCCAATCATGGCTACGTCTGCGCCGTCTCGATTGAGAGCGCGACGCGGAGCATGGTCTCCTCGTTAAAGTGGGGGCCCATGATCTGCACGCCGATGGGCAGGCCGGCTGCCGTCTGGCCGCAGGGAACGCTCATGGCGCAGATGCCGGCGAGGCTGGCTGCGACCGAGTAGATGTCTTCCAGGTACATCTGCAGCGGGTCGGCGGTCTTCTCGCCCAGCTTCCACGGCGGGGTTGGCGTGATGGGCGCGACGATGGCGTCCACCTCCGCGAAGGCGGCGAGGAAGTCGCGCGTCAGCAGCGTGCGCACCTGCTGCGCCTTCAGGTAGTAGGCGTCGTAGTATCCGGCGGAGAGCGCGTACGTTCCCAGCAGGATGCGGCGCTTCACCTCCGCGCCGAAGCCCTGGTCGCGGGTCTCCCGGAACATGGCGGAGAGCGTCTTCACCCCGTCGGCGCGCAGTCCGAAGCGTACGCCATCGAAGCGCGAGAGGTTGGCCGAGGCCTCCGCCGTCGCGACAACATAGTAAGTAGGGATGGCATACTTGGTGTGCGGCAGGGTGATTTTTTTGATCTCGCAGCCGGCGGCGCGTAGTCCATCCAGAGCGTTTTCGATGGCGGCACGAATCTCAGAATTGAGCCCCTCGCCGAAGTACTCCGCGGGGACGCCGATGCGCAGTCCCTTGACTGGCTTTTCCAACGCGCCCACATAATCGCCAACCGGCCGGTCGGAGCTGGTCGCGTCCTTTGCATCCTGACCGGCAAGCACGCCGAGCATCGTGGCCGCGTCGCGCACGTTGGTGGTGAACGGCCCCACGCGGTCCAGCGACGAGGCGAAGGCGATCAGGCCAAAGCGCGAGATGCGCCCGTAGGTGGGCAGCACGCCGACCACGCCGCAGAAGGCCGCAGGCTGACGAATCGATCCGCCGGTGTCCGAACCCAGCGACGCCACGGCGAAGCCCGCCGCAACCGCCGCAGCCGATCCTCCGCTCGACCCGCCAGGTACGCGGTCCAGCGCTCGCGGATTGCGCACCGGCCCATAGGCTGAGTTCTCGTTGGACGATCCCATGGCGAACTCATCGCAGTTCAGCTTGCCCAGCAGCACCGCTCCGGCAGCCTCCAGCCGAGTCACCGCCGTTGCATCGTACGGAGGCATGTAGCCTTTGAGGATCAGCGAACTCGCAGTGGCGGGCGAACCCGTCATGGTGAGCACGTCCTTGATTCCCACCGGAACTCCGGCCAGCGCGGGCAGCGGATCACCCTTGGCGGCCAGCGCGTCGATCTTCGCCGCCTGCGCCAGCGCGCGGTCGCGGCTCAGCGCCAGATAGCTGTTGATCCCCTTGCCGCTGGGCCCGTCGTCGGCCGCGATTCTCGCATAGTGCTGCTCGGCCACAGAGGTCGCTGTCGTGGTTCTGCTTACAAGAGCTGTTCGAAGTTCCTGAATCGTCATGCGTATTGCTCCGGGGCTAAAGCCCCAATTCATGGTTGCATTCTTACCGCGGGCTGATGCCCGCTGCTAATCCGTCCAAACCTTGTACCTAGTACCCAGCACCTAGTACCTACCGCTCGATCACCTTGGGAACCTTGAAGAAGCGGCCATCGCTCTCCGGTGCCGATGCCATCACGGCCTTGCGGTCGAGCGAGGGAAGCAACGCATCCGCGCGAAGGTTTGCGCCGGTGGATTCAATCTCCGCGCCCAGCATCTCGCCTACTTGGGCCATGGCGGGAACGCCGGAAGTGTCCAGCTCGTTCAACTGCGCAATGTGGCCCAGGATCGCGTTCAGGTCGTGCTGCATGCGCGGCACCTCCTCGGCGGTCAGCTCCAGGTTAGCCAGTTCGGCCACCCGCAGCACCTCATCCATGGTTACGCCTGCAACGTCGGCCATCTTCAGGTTCTCCTTAATGTATCTTCAATTCGAAGTGTATCGCGGCAACCGGCAGGCCACTGATGCGCGCCATCTCACGCTGCAACACGCTGCTGAGCGAGATCATCTGGCGCATCCACATGGCGTCGGCAACCTCGACCTGCACCACGCCATTGGCGTAATCCACCACTACGCCATGCTCGGCCATCGCGCGCCCGCATGCCACGGTCCACGCTGCCGCCAGCCGGTCCTGCTCACCAATGCCGCCGAGCGTCCGCTTCAGGCTGCCGCGCAACAGGTCCCTCATCGCCTCCATGCTGCCCTGCCTTGGCGCGCCGCTGCGCGCGGATGATGTTGCTTGGGAAACGGCTTACTTCTTCTTCACGGGCAAGCGGTAGATGATTCCGGCGGAGATGGCAAAGTACTCCCGTGTGTTCGATCCAAATTCATCCAGGATCAGATCCGGAGCCAGCCGGACCGCCCAGTTCTTGGAGCGGTTCATATCGATGCTGCCTCCCAGCGCGAAGATGGGAGCGGTGTGGTCGGCGTAGAGCCCAATGATATTTGCGTTGGAAGCAGCGCTTACTCCGGGGGTGGGCCCTGCGCCCTGGGTTCCTGCGTCGAATACACCGAAGGAGGGCCCGCCGTAGGCGTGGAAGTCGAGTGCCGCGTGCTGGTTTTTCACCCAGCGATACTGCACGCCAAACAACACCATGTTCATATACACCAGCGGACGATGGATTCCGTAGATACCGGCATTGGGCAGGACAGGCGTTGTACCCGCCTCGCCGCGAAACTCCGCCGCCAGTCCCCAGTTGGGCTTCACCCAGTAGGTGCCTTCAAACTCGCCGCCGCCGAAGTCCATGCGCCGGGGGATCGCCGGCCCGGCCATGAAGTTCATGAAGTTCAGGCTGCCGTACACCTCGTATTTATTGTCGTAGGTAACGGGCGCGGACGGGCCGAGCTTGGTCTGCGCCTGCGCGCCAGATAGTGTGAGCAGACCGGCCACCAGCAGCGCGGCCATCGCAATCTTCTTCATCATCATTCTTGGCATGGATCTCCAAATCGAATTCGTCTTGATCGCGCGCCTGGCTGTTGGTCCAGACACTGGCGCGAGTGCAAGGTCCAGACGGCTGGTCCGGTGAGTCGCCTCGCAACGCTTCTCTATCCAAGATATAACGTCCGGGCATATCTAGTTTGGTGGAGACCGGCTGGGTGGATAGAATCCGAGGTTTCTACTTACCCTGTTGCAGGGACAACGAGGCGAAGCCCTGCGTGCCTGTCGCTACGGCGATATTGCTGGTTTCACCTACGCCCGCAAGCTGCATCGGCACCAAGCTGACCATACCATTAGCATCCGAGATCGCTGTAGTGACCGAAGAGGCCAGCCGTGGTGTCACCGGGCAGCGTCCGCGCGGGGGGCAGGGCATGGCTGCCGCATTCGCCATCTGATACACAGCGACGGGCGCCCCGGCAACGGGATTGCCGCTTCCGTCCGTCACGATCACCACCACCTGCGCGAAGGTTCCCGGCACTGGCACCGACAAAGCCACCGACTGGCCCGCCCCGCTGATTACGGCAAGCCGCCACGCCGAAGCGCTCACCCCCTGCGCTGTAAAGTTCGCGCAGAGGTTCGTCCACGCGCAGGCCTGACCGGTTGCCTGCGCGCCTGCCGCCAGTGGCCCCGCGGTCGCCGACACCTGTGCCACACCCTGCGAATTCGCCAGACTCGATGCGGGCGAGGCCGTCATTCCCCCCGAGGCCGTCCACGCCACGGTTGCTCCCGTCGCTGCCGCGCCATTCTGCGCCACAATCGCCTGCGGAGTCCACGCCACGGTCGCGCCCGCCGCAACATATTCATCGGTCTGTACCATGGTCACGCTGCGCGCAATCGCTGTGAAGGTTGCCGACTGGGTGACACCCACCGCGGCCGACTGTATCGTCACCGTGCCGAACGCGGTTGGCGTTACTGTGGTGGAAGCCAGTCCCATCGCATCCGTCAGCAGCACGCACGGCACCACATTACACGCTCCGAACTGCGTAGCCGGGCCAGTCGCCGAAAATGTGACGGGAACTCCCACCACGGGAGTCACCCCATCGCTCAGAAGCACGCGCACGGCGAAGGGAACCGCCGCGACCGTTCCCACCTGGACATTTCCCGAAGGCCCGGTGACCAGCTTCATCAGATCCGGCGCGGCCCCGCCGTATGTGAGCGCGCCCGACATCACGCTGGTGCCACCGGTGGAGAGATCGACGACTTCAACATCGACTGGCCCAGCAGGCTTCGAGGGGAACGCGCTCTGCAGTGGCGCCACAGCGACGATGGACGTCGCTGTCCAGCTCGACACGGTTGCCGCCACGCCGTTCACTAGGACCTGATTGCCCGCGCGAAAACCCATTCCGCTGATCGTGATCTGGCCACCATTGATGCTGGTGTTCGTCGGCTGGATGCTGTCGGCATACAGTACTCGTGCCTGATAGGCGAAGTCCGGACGCCCGTCGCCGCGCGCATCCGCGATCACGAAGCGCAGAGCTTGAGCCTGTGTCGTCGCCACGCCAGTCGCGGTCATCCCCAGAGTGACCGTGTTGAATGCAGAGGGAGTCGCTGCCATCGTGGGCAGCGTTCCCGTGGGGTCTGTCGCGGCCCACACGCCGATCAGCGGCATCGTCTTCGCCGTGGTGGCGAATCCGCCCTCATCCAGCGCAGTCACCTCCAGCGTTGCCGTACGCCCCGCCTTCATGTTGATACTGGACCACGCCGCATGACCATGCGCGCACAGCACTCCGTTCCACCATCCACTGGAAGCAACCGGCAGCGGCTCCGACTCCACTCCATCGCCGCTGGTGTTGCAATTACTAGCTGCATCCTTTGGCGCAAGATTGGTCACCACCACGGCGTCGGGGTACTGATACACCCGAAACGTATTGCTTCCGTACGCACTCTGCGGGGAGCCTGAAGGCTCGACATTTCCCGCGACGTAGGGCCCCACCGAGTGCTCCCCAATGTAGAGAGGATTCACCGGCTCGGTCTGCAAAATACCCATCATCGGGCCGTTGTACGAACCGGTAGGATCGAGGTTCGGAATCCATGCCATGTTGTAGATGCCCTCCCATTGGAGGTTGCTCGATCCCATGCTGCCGGCCAGTCCGGACGCAGTGCCGGTCACAGAATTTCCGGCATTCTGCTGGAACAGGCTGCCGGTGACCGCGGAGACGTCATACCAGGACTCCGGATTGGCGACGCCGCCTTGAATGCGCTGCAGCAGAACATTCACCCCCTGCATTCCCTGGCCAGTGGGAAAGCTAACCGTCCCTTTCGCCGAGCTGGCTTGCTGATAGCTCCATATCTTGCCGGGCGCGGGCGGCGTGGGCGGAAGTCCGTAAAACTTAGTCATGGGGTACAGACCCGAGATGGCCGCAACATCGTCGTCGCGCAGGGTGAACGGCTGGGGCAGGCATTGATAGGTGTACTGGCCGCATACGATGTCGATGGGATGCAGAATCGGCCAGTGCAACGCCTGCATGGCGGTGGGACGCGGCGTTCCGGTGAAGACATTGTCGTTGGTCTGCGACCATCCCAGGCCAAGAACGCGGCCAAAGGCACGCTGCAACTGGTACTGCATCTGCAACTGCTGCTGGGGCGCCGGCCCGGTGCATCGCCCATTCAACACCAGGATGGCGTGCAGAATATACCCGGCGGGAATGATGGAGTCCACGCTCTCCGTCACGGCGTTCTGGCTGCACTCCTGCGGACTGCTGGCACCGCCGCCCAACAGCATGTCCGTTACGGAGCCGTCGCTATCGTAGATCACGGCAATCTGCTTGGCCGCATAGTTGCTGCTCTGCACATCCGTCGGAAAGACCGGCCCGTTGCTGCCGAGGCTGGCATCCGCTCCACTGACATGCTCTGCCAGAGCACCGCCGTAGGTGATCGTCATGGCCGAGGTCGGCACGTTCCATACGCCGGCCGCCGCCGCCACCAGCGCATTTGCAGCCGCGTTGTTCACCGTGGCGCTCAGGTCGCCGGGATCGGTGAAGTAGCGCGGCTGGGTTGTGTACCACGCCACCGGAGTGCCGCCGGGCCCGGTGAAATACGGCGGCCCAGTCACCCAGCGCGGCCCGCTCGCCCGCGCCGCCACCGAGCCCATCATCAAGCCCAGCGCAATCGGCATCCACTGCGAGAGTGCCGCTCGCATCCAGAAAAGGACTCCGCGCCCCATGGATGCGTCAGTGCGCGGCATCGCCGGCCTTCTCCCAACGCTGCAGTATCCCCAGAACCGTTGTGTACGCCATGTCCTGTGGAGCGGCAGCAGGCGTCTCGCTCGGAGGGCCCGCAGTCATACTGTCCGCAGATACAGAATTGGATTCGCTCATCGCATGCGACCCCGGCTCCATGCGGTACGGCAACGGTTGCATCGCCCTCGTCGCAACCCAGCGCAGGTCTGCCACGCGATTGTCTTCCGGTGCGGAAGCTCCAGCGTTCTTCTTCGAGGTCGCCACTCTTGCCTCTGATGCGCCCGTTGCCGGCGATTGTGCTGTGCCACGAATCGGAATCGCTCCATCCATCCCGCCAACCGGAGTACTCAAACCGGCCGCGCTTGGCGCATGCAGCAACATCAGATAGTGCTGGCCAGGACGAAATGGCCCATCGCCTGCCGGCCACAGGCCCGCCCACTCTCGCAGCGTGTAGGTGCTGCCGCTCACGCCGCGTACCGCATCCTCTATCGCAAACTGGATCTCGACTACGCCCGTGGACCCGTTCTCTCCTTCCATGCGGCGTATCGCCACCACTTGCCCGGTAAAGATCACGGCCGCGAGTTGCGACATTGCATGCAGCGCGTCGTTTGTGGTCTGTGGAGGTGTGGCTTGCGGAGACTCCTGCGCAACCATGCATGCAGTCGCCATGATTCCGAAGACCAAAGTAACTGCAACCGCAGACCGCACTGCCCATCCAGACGACATGCAGCATCACCTCCGTATCCCTGTCCTTCGTCAGAGGTTGCCGGATGTTGCTCCATTGTTGTGTTCCCATACATCTCTGTAGCGAATTCGGACAACAAACCCGCCCCGCTAGCCGCAAGTAATATGACCGAGGTATCGTGCGCGCATCTGTGCCTGGAGCGTGCGGAACGCAGCTATTTCAATGGGTATGGATTTTGAGAGGGGAAATTATTTCTTGATTGTCACCTTCGCCGTCGCCGCAATCTTTATCGCCTCGCCGGTTTGCGGTGTCACCACCACGTCCTGCATGGCGACCGTCGCATACGCAATCGACAAACCTGTCTTCGCCGCGATGTGTACGTTCTTCATCTGCAACTCCAGCACCGGAGACTCCGGCAGACCCACAATCGTTCCCGCGGAGTTGCTCCCGGTAGCCGTCACATTTTCGATGGTGAAGTTGTGGAACTTTGGCGTCAGCCGTCCTACCGGTTCGGCCGGGACGTCGCCCTCGGGCGCAGGGTGCGGGTAATACTCCGTGATCAGGATCGCCGTCTTCACGTCCTCCATGGTCAGGTCCTTGAAGGAAATGTTGGAGACGTCGTTGCCGCGGTCGCGCCCGGACTTGATGCGAATGCCCTGGTCCGTTCCCTTGAAGTGGATGCGCTCCGCGTGGATATTCTGTGCGCCACCGGCGATCTCGCTTCCGATGGAAAGCCCGTGCCCATGCTCGAAATCGCAGTCGGTGATGGTAATGTTCCTGCTCGGCGAATCCGGGCCCGGCGAGTTGATCTCACCGCTCTTGATCGCAATGTTGTCATCGCCCGTGTCGGCAAAGACGTGGTCGATGACCATGTTGCTGGAGCTGAAGGGATCGATAGCATCCGTATTGGGCGAGGGATAGGGCGCCAGCACCCGGATGTTGCGGATGACAATATCGTCCGAATAGTAGGGAATGATCTGCCAGCTCGGCGAGTTCTGCACCGTGACGCCTTCCATGCGGATGTGCTGGCAGTAGTTGAAGACCACCAGCCGCGGCCGGAAGACGCCCACGCCCACAATGCCCGAGCCCGGTGTGTTGCGTGCCTCTGTCCACCAGCTTTGTCCGTTGCCGTCAATCACGCCACCGCCCGTGATGGCGATGTTCTTGGCATGATTGGCGCTCACCAGCGACTGGCGGCCAGCCGCGCGGAAGACCTCAAGCTGCGGATAATCTTCGTGGTCGGGAGAACCAAGCAGTGTTGCACCCTTCACAATCTCCAGCGTGACATTGTCCTTCAACACAATGGGCGCACTCACGAATGTGCCGCCACTCAGCGTAACGGTGCCGCCTCCCTTGGCTTTGCTGCAGTCATCAATCGCAGCTTGAATCGCCTTGGTGTCCTTGGTTACGCCGTCCGCCTTAGCGCCATATTTGCGTGCGTCACAGACCTTCCCCGTCCCACTCTGCGCAAACGCGCTCTGCGTCATCATCCCCACACCCAACAACGCAACCAATCCCACTCCTGAAACGATCTTCATCGCATCTCCCAGCGCTCATTTGTTCTAAAGCCCGTGCATCAAGATAGTACAGCGAAGAGTTGAGCACTGGTCAGCCCGAAGCGCACATCGCATGCATTTCATACGCTATGGAAGGTTAGCCTCGAAGGCAGCGAATCGGCGCTCCAACTCCCACTGCTGACTGGCCTTCTCGCTGGAACCCAACAAGGCCTTGCACTTTGCTGTTGGTACCGCTGAACCCAAAGCCTGCCCCGCGCACGCCGCATTCAAGCGCGAAAAGTCATCGGGCCTCTGCCACAGGCTCTCGCCGGGGAGAAAACTGTGCTCCAGCGATGTCCGCGCCATGGCCTTCAGGTCCAGATAGCCCAGCCCGTACTCCATGGCCGCGCGTACATATTCGTGCGTCAGGTCGATGCGCGAGACGCCCTCGTCATCAGTGGAGAGCGCCACCGGCACATGCGCCGCGCGGTACTCCGGCAACGGATGGTGCGGCGGAACGACGCCCAGAATCACGTCGTTGGAGGTGAGATTGATCTCCACCATCACATGCTTGCCCGCCATCTCCTTCAGCAGCTCGCGTGGGTTGGTCTCGTACATCACATCCACGCCGTGCCCGATGCGTTCCGCGTGGCCCAACTCGACCGCCTCGCGGATGTGGAACTTCAAGCCATCCGGCGGCACCAGTCCCGGCGCAAGCTCCCCCGCGTGCAGCGTTATATGCACCTTGGGATACACGCTGTGCAGGTAATCCAGCATGTGCATCTGGCGGTTGTACTCGCTCATCGACAGGATGGCGTCCTCAGGCTGCACAAAGTTCAGTCCGACCACATTGGGGTCCGCGCTGGCAACCTCGAAGGCCAGCAGCGTCTGCGCGAATACCTGCTGCGGAGGTTTTGCGCGCAACACCTGATAAAGAAAGCGAATCTTAACGGAGCAGGCAGCCGCCGCATTGGCCTGGCCGCAGTGTTCGATACGATTGCGCTCAGCCAGCGAGTCGTCCAACTGCTTGGCGTCGATCGCCACCTCGTTGCGCACACCACCAGCCAGAAGCTTTGTCCGCAGCGCGTCGAGTTCAGCGTGCGAGGTCCCGGTCGCATCGCCCGTAAAGCCTTGCGCAGAACTTTCAGCAGAGTCTTTTTCACGCGAAGCGTCAAGCACCCCACGAAGTGGCCAGCCCAGAGAGTTCCACAGCGGCTCCAGATCGAAGAAGCTTGGCGTCAGCATCACCTCCAGATATTGCTCGTTCTGCGCGGCGGCTCGCGTGGCCACCTCATCCAGCCACAGCCCCGCATGGGAGTTATCCAGCGCGCCGAAACGGTCGAACGTCGCGAAGAACTGGTCGTGCCCGCTCACCCCCGGTGTCGCCACAAAGCTGCGCATCGAGAACGCATCCACCAGCGCGTCGTAGAGCTTCTGGTTCTGGTAGACGCTGGCGGCCGGCACATCGTCTGGCGCGCAGATCGGCCCGGCATTGGTCATCCCAATGTTCTTCACCAGAGTCAGCGCCTTTGCATCGACGCAAAGATTGTCCGCCGCGGCTTCCTTCAGAAACGTCTCGGCATACACTGCGCCGGAGAGGTGCATATGCAGATCGCCGCCCTTGGGCATCCTGGTCAGGAACGCTTCGAGGGCAAGCGCGCTGGTCTTGGCAGACTTCGTGGCGTCGAAGGCATGTACCGCGCGTTGCTCACCCAACGTAGCTGCCTGAGCTAGCAGCGCGACTGGCGTCAGCGCCATAGTCGTCAGCAGCAGCAGCCATGCGGCGGATAAGGATCGACTGCGGCAGCTCTCAGCAACTCGGCAGATGCGGGGCATCGTGGCTCACCTCTCTGTGCTACATGAATGCAGACACCCAGCATATCGCGGTTTGGCGCAGGCAACTGGGGTTGCTATACTTATGCTGCATGCTTGGTCCCGCCGGTGTTCACCGCGCGGCGCCATTCCTGCTCACGCCCGGGTGCTCTTGGCTGTCCCGATTCTGGCGTTGCATATCGCCAAGGCCAGATAGCTCAGTGGTAGAGCGCGGCCCTGAAAAGGCCGGCGTCGGCGGTTCAATCCCGTCTCTGGCCACCA
>CAIZFH010000250.1 GCA_903932155.1 uncultured Granulicella sp.
AAATTGCATCTTGTAACAGTGCTGCAATGCAATATTCATCTTCCTTTTACCAGAACTCCTCACACTCGCAACAGGCCCTCATCCCACAATCGAACCTGCCTTACACGAAGGGAATCCTCAACGATGAATTCATCGCTCCGCCGTCTTGCATGCATCGCGATCAGCGCTATTCTGCTGCTGCCTATCGTCGCAACCGTCATACCTGCGCAGCTTTATGCCCAATCCAGCGCTTCGCTCTCCGGCACGGTCCTCGATCCCAACAGCAGACCACTGCCGGGTGCAGCCGTTGCGGCTAGAAACGAAGGCACAGGCGCGGTTCAGAAAATGACCTCCGATGGCCAGGGCAAGTACTCCTTCGCCAACCTACCCGCCGGCAGCTATACCATCCAGGTCGATGCCTCCGGATTCAACACCAGCAAGCGCGCCGGCGTGCAGCTCGCCTCCGGCCAGCCATCCGACGTTTCCATCACGCTCGATCTTGGCAATGCTTCCGAGGAGATCACCGTCGAAGCCGCCGAAGCCAACTCTGTCGCTGCTGCCATGGCCCCCATGGACGCGCTGTTGGAGGAACACTCTGCCCGCACTGAAATTACCCAGGCCTTCATTGCAAACTACACCTCGCCACTGGCCGATTATGGCGAGGCAGTTGAGATGGCCCCCGGCACCTATACCACCAACGGCAATGGCCCCGGCCTCGGCCAGTCCAAGACCTACTTCCGCGGATTCCCTGATGGCAATTACGACATCGACTTCGACGGCATTCCCTTCTACGACACCAACTCCCCAACTCATCACTCCTGGGCGTTCTTCCCCACCCAATGGATTGGTGGCATCGACTTCGACCGCTCCCCGGGCACCGCCTCTACCATCGGACCCACGCCCTTCGGCGGTTCCATCCACATGCTCTCCCGCGACATCTCGCCGGTATCTAGTATTCGCGGCGGAATATCCTATGGCTCCTGGGGTACCCTGCTCGCCGACGCCCAGTTCGATTCCGGAAACCTCCTCAGTAACCACAAAGCCAGCTTTGAGCTCGACGTCCAGCACATGGACTCCAAGGGGTATCAGTCCAACAACTTCCAAAACCGCAACGCCGGATCCATCAAAGCCCAATACAAGTTCTCCGATAGCACCGTCCTTAGCGGATTTGCGGGCGTTGTCTATCTGCACGCCAATACGCCTAACTTCAATGCTACCCGCTGCCAGATGTACGGGGCGCAAACCGGTTACACCTGCACCGGTGTCAACGCGTTCTACGCTGGCGCCGGCATCCGCTTCTACCTCGCCGACAATAAGGATCCGATGAACTACCTGGATTACCAGTACAACCGCTATCAGGTCCCGACCGACTTCGAGTATGTCGACTTCAAAACCGTGCTTCTGCACAAGATCAGCGTGGACTTCAAGCCCTACACATACAACTATGACAACTCCGAGGTCTACTCCAATGCGGTTCCCCTCACCGACAACTCGGCGCTGCTCGGTACAACCTACGGACCGCTCGGCACGATCACGCAGCTCTGCAACACGCAGTACACCAAGAAAGGTGTGACGGCCGAGCCCTGCGGTGTGGATAAATACAACAGCTATCGCAAGTATGGCGACACCTTCAACCTCAGCCAGGTGTCGAAGTTCGGTGTACTCCGCGCTGGCATGTGGTATGAGTGGGCCGCCACCAACCGCCACCAGTACCCCTCCGACCCATTGAACGCCTGGGCCGACCAGACACTCCCCAACTTCGCAGAGCAGTTTTGGACCAACTCCTATCAGCCCTTCGTTGAGTATGAGTTCCACCCGGTCAAAAAGCTGGAGATCACCCCTGGCGTCAAGTTCGCCTACTACACCATCAACACAAAGCAGTACGCCGACGACGGCAAGACCATAGGCTGCCTGTGCGCCGCTGGCACGACCGGCAACCCGAATGCTTTCATCAGCAACAACGGCAGCTTCTACTCCACGCTGCCCTCCATCGACGTCAACTACCGCATCCAGTCCAACTGGTCGGCCTATGCGCAGGTCTCAACCGGCAGTATTGTGCCACCCAGCAACGTATTCGACTTCAACCAGGGGACCACCGGCAATGCCGTTCCCGTCGAGACCCTGCCCAAGCAGCAGCACAACACCACCTACCAGGCCGGAACAGTCTTCAAGCTAAAGAACGTCACGCTCGATCTGGACGCCTTCCACATCCGCTTCCAGAGCGGCTACTCTTCGCAGACGGACGCCAGCACGGGTGAGCCGGTCTGGTACGCCCAGCCCAGTTCCATCAGCAAAGGCTTCGAAGGCCAGACCAACCTCTACTTAGGAAATGGACTTAGCGCCTACCTGAACGCGACCTGGGAGACGGCCATGTACACCGGCGTTCAGACCCTCTACCCAACCAACGCAGCCACCCCCACGTTCAACCCTGAGTCCAACCCCTACTATCTCGCCACCCCCTCCGGCCTATGGGTCCAGCAGACGCCGTCCGACACCTACGCGGAAGGCGTCACCTACCTCCACGGCGGCTGGGATGCCGGCGTATTCGATAAGCACGTCGGCCAGTTCTACCAGGACGTCAGCGGCTTCCACAACGAAGTCACCGTCAATCCGTTCGACATCACCAATACCTATATCAACTACACCATCCGCAGCGGCTCGCGCTTCGACCAGACCAAGATCCGGCTGAGCGTCAACAACCTCTTCAACCTGCACGACGCCACCGGTATCACCTCGGCAGGCTCGGTTCCGGGGACCACGTTCACAGCCACCTCCGCCGCCGGCACTCCCAACCTCACCTACAACAACCCGTTCGCTCCCACCGTCGCCCAGGCGCCGCTCAACGGACAGGACAACATCAGCATCTTTGCCGGTCGCAGCATCGTTCTATCGGTCACCTTTGGCCTATCGCCCAGGCGGTAGATCCGAGCTAGCAATGCGCTCACGCAACCAATAACCGTGCCGGATGGAGGGGCAGGCTGTCTGCCCCTCTTTCCTTATCGGATACCCAGAATCTTGTGCGTCTGCAGGCTCAACCGCCATGCCGGATACTCGAGGCAGTAGCGCATCGCCTTGTCTGTGTTTTCCTGCCGGCGCGGCCCATCCATCGGCTGCAGGAAGAAGTTCCGGAACGCCAGTCGTGCATAGCTCTCCGGCGGCGCGCCAGCCTGCGGATACACCAGCTTTAGTTCATCCCCGGTAGTCTGTACCAGTTCTGCACCTGCCTTCGGACTGACGCACACCCAGTCGATTCCCGCCGGTGCCGCAATCGTCCCATTGGTCTCCACCGCAATTTCAAACCCTCGGTTGTGCAGCGTGTCGATCAGCGTCCGGTCCAGTTGCAACAGCGGTTCGCCGCCAGTACACACCACAAACTTCCTTCCCGCTGAAGAACCCGCTAGCCACGTTGCATCGATCCGGGCCGCCAATACCTCAGCCGAATCGAATCTTCCGCCATCCGGCCCATCCACGCCGGCGAAATCTGTATCGCAAAATTGGCACACCGCCGCCGCCCGGTCTTCCTCGCGTCCCGACCACAAATTACATCCCGCAAACCGGCAGAATACAGCCGCTCGCCCCGCCTGCGCTCCCTCACCCTGTAGTGTGTAAAAAATTTCTTTGACCGCGTAGCTCATGGTTGCCCGTCCGCGTACTGCAATGGATCTACCAGGCCGTTCTCCCGGAATCCCTTCTTCCGCAGCACGCAGGAATCGCATCGTCCGCATGGCTTGCCGCTTGGCAATGGATCGTAACAACTGCTGGTCAAACCGTAATCCACGCCAAGCTCCATCCCCTTGCGGATGATCTCGGCCTTCGACATAGCGATCAACGGAGTATGAATCCTCAGTGTTTGCCTTCCCTCCACGCCCGCCTTCGTCGCCAGATTCGCCAGCCGTTCAAACGCCGCAATGTACTCAGGACGGCAGTCCGGGTAGCCGCTATAGTCCAGCGCATTCACTCCCAGAAAAATATCGCTGCATCCCAGCACTTCGGCCCAGGCCAGCGCGAAGGATAGAAAAATCGTGTTGCGCGCCGGCACATAAGTGATGGGAATTCCTGTGCTCATCTCATCCGCCGAACGCCCCTTGGGCACATCGATGTCCGCCGTCAGTGCAGAGCCGCCAAAAGCCCGCAGATCGATCGTCGTGGTCTTGTGTTCTCTCGCCCCGCCTGCGCGAGCCACCTCGCGTGCGCACTCCAACTCCCGCGAGTGGCGCTGTCCATACGCAAACGAAAGTGCGTAGACCTCAAACCCCTCCGCCTTCGCGATCGCCAGCACGGTCGCGGAGTCGAGCCCGCCGCTCAACAACACTACCGCCTTGCACCTCTGATCGGACATGCGCGACTTCTCCTGTTGGACCCCCTTCAAGGGTACAACGGGCCGTCGCAACCCATCACTGCCGTACGATTGTAAACGCCACTTCGCTACTTGGTGGCGATTGGAGCTATCTTGTCCAGGTCCATGTTCAGTTCCAGAACATTCACCCGCGGCTCACCCAATAGCCCGAACTGGCGCGGTGTAACGTGGGCCGCAACCAGGCTCTTCACCATGTCCTCGCTGATGTGCCGTTCGCTCGCCACGCGCGACACTTGGTAGAACGCAGCGGCGGGAGACAGGTCCGGGTCCAGTCCAGAGGCTGACGTGGTCGCCAGATCGATGGGCACTGGGCCGCTGATGCCCTTGGGGTTCAGCGTCTGTACGCTCGCTGCAACGCGTGTCGCCAGCGCGCTGTTGGTGGGCGCATAGTTCGAGCCCCCGGAGTTCCCCGCATCGTAGCCATTGCCGGCAGCCGACGGACGCGACCAGAAGTAACCCGGTCCGGCGAATGTCTGCCCGATCAGATGTGACCCCACCAGCGTTCCATCGGCGCGCTGGATCAGCGATCCCGCGGCCTGCTTGGGAAAGAACACATGCGCCAATCCCGTCACCGCCAGCGGATACCCGATCCCTAGCACCACTGCCGTCACCACTGTATACAGCACCGCCGTCACAATATGCTTC
>CAIZFH010000251.1 GCA_903932155.1 uncultured Granulicella sp.
GACTATAAATATATTCATATGAATTAGTTGCGAGATTTGAACAGGGGAAAAATCAGGGGAAATTAGGGTTGGGGGGAGGGGTGTGCGTTTTGGCTTTGGGGCCAAGAGAATGAGTGATTTAGGGATAAGTGCACAGTTGCACAGTTACTGTGCAAAGGGATTAGATGTCAGAAATCAGGGGTCAGGGGTCAGGGCTCAGGGATAGTATGCCTGAGTTTAGGGTAATGATGAGCAGTGAAGCCATCCTTCGTTGCACGAAGGATGGCACGGATTTTTGAACAAATGCAGCGAGTCAGCAAGTCAGCCCGGAGATTGAATATTACATTTGGTTTTCTAATTGGCAAGTTGGCTTGCACCTTCGTTAAAACTACAGCGCGACATGTGCGCTGGCGCGCAAATGGCAAGTTGGCGCGGAGTTTTTTGTATCCCCGGTCCCCGAAAGCGAGGGACCGGGGGCACCCGCAAGAGCAAATGCAGATCCCTCGCTTCGCTCGGGATGACACATCTCATAAGAATGTAAGTCGAGAGAAAATGAACAAATACAAAAAATGCTAAAAACAAAATGGCCGCCTTGGAGGCGGCCATGATTTTTAACGGCTGGGTTGAGCGAAGAAAAATCTACCAGAGTCCCCAGGCGCGGGTGAAGTAGTCGGAGATGGTCATGCCGATGAGGACGAGGAACATGAAGACGCCAGAGCCGACGGTGAGCATGGTGAGCTTGGAGCTGTAGCGTACGTGCATGAAGTAGAGCACGACGAGTGTGGCCTTGGTGCATGCGATGGCGAGGGCGATGATGGGGTTCCAGACGCCGAGGTCGATGTAGGAGGCCCAGACAGTAACAGCCGTGCCCACAAGCAGGGCGAAGAAGATGGCCAGATAGACAATCGGGCTGACGATTTTATGTTCGTGTTTGATCGCGTCTTCGGTCATGTTCAAGTTCCTTTAGTGTCGGCTGATGAGGTAGAGCAGCGGGAAGAGGAATATCCAGACAATATCGACGAAGTGCCAGTAGAGTCCGAAGTTCTCGATCATGGTGACGTGGCCGGTGGTGTAAGCACCCTGCTGGGCACGGACGATGAGGAAGCCGAGGATACCGATGCCGATGACCATGTGGAGTGCGTGCATGCCGGTCATGGCGAAGTAGAGCGAGAAGTACATCTCGGTCTTGCGGGCCATGTCGAGGGGCATGGGGTCCGGCATGGGCTCGCCTTGCTTGACGGCTTTCAGAGTGGCTTCGTCGTGCGCGGGGTCAATGAAGGACTGCACGCTGAAGGTGTGGCCGGGGACGTGGTGCTTCTCGAATTTTTCCTTGTACTCGACGGTTTTGATGCCGAGGAAGCCGATGCCGAGGATAAGGGTGAGAACGAGGGAGAGGACGAGGCCGGATTTTTTACGCGTCTCGGCGCACCAGACTCCCATGGCCATGGTGAAGCTGGAGGTGATAAGCAGGAGCGTGTTGATGCCGCCGAGGATGATGTCGAGCTGGTGCGAGGCAGCGACGAAGGCTGGGTAGTACCAGTTGCGGTAGATGAGATAGGCGGTGAAGAGGCCGCCGAAGAACATGATTTCGGTGAGCAGGAAGAGCCACATGGCGAAGGTGGTGGCTTCCTTCTGCTGCTCGTAGGTCTCGAAATGATGGCGCTGATAAGGCGGATGCGCGTGAGCGTGGCTATCGGACACTGGAGACCTCGCTGGCTTGGATTTGGTTTTGACGTTCGAGCCACTCGTAGTCGTAGGCGTCGTGGTCGACGATGGGGAGCTTCTCAAAGTTCTCGGTGAGCGGGGGAGACTGAGTCTGCCACTCGAGGCCTGTAGCCTGCCAAGGGTTGTTGCCTGCGATTGCGCCGTACTTGAGGGACCAGACGAGGTAGAGGACGGGCAGGAGGTATCCGACGCCGAGGACGGAAGCGCCGGCGGTGGAGAAGACGTTGAGGATCTGGAACTCGGCCGGGTAGCTGGCGTAACGGCGTGGCATACCGAGCATGCCGAGCATGAACTGGGGGAAGAAGGTGAAGTTGAATCCGATGAAGGTGGTGACAGCGGCGAGCTGTGAGATCTTTTCGGGATACATGCGGCCGGTCATTTTTGGCCACCAGAAGTGGATGCCGGCGAGGAAGGCCATCAACATGCCGCCGACCATGACGAAGTGGAAGTGGGCGACGATGAAGTAGGTCTCGGTGAGGTGAATGTCGGTGCCGGAGACGCCGAGGAAGACGCCGGTGAGTCCGCCGATGGTGAAGAGACCCATGAAGCCGAAGGCGTAGAGCATGGGAGTTTCGAAGGTGATGGAGCCCTTGTAGAGAGTGAATGCCCAGTTGAATATCTTGATGGCCGAGGGAACGGCGACGAGCATGGTCAAGAGCGAGAAGAGGAGCGCGGAGTAATTGGAGAGGCCCATGATGTACATGTGGTGGGCCCAGACAAAGAATCCGAAGATGGCGATGGCGACCGAGGAGAAAGCGACGGCGGTGTAACCGAAGACGCGCTTGCGGCTGAAGGTGGAGACGACCTCGGAGACGACGCCCATGCCGGGAAGAATCATGATGTAGACGGCGGGGTGTGAGTAGAACCAGAAGAGATGCTGGAAGAGAAGCGGGTCGCCGCCTTTAGTGGGGTCGAAGACGCCGATGCCGATGGTGCGCTCAAGCGCGACGAGTACGATGGCGATGGCGACGACGGGGGTGCCGAGGACCATGAGCACGCTGGCGGCGTAGTGCGACCAGACGTAGAGCGGCAGGCGGAACCAGGTCATACCGGGGGCGCGCATGCGGTGGATGGTGACGATGAAGTTGAGGCCGGTGAAGATGGAGCTGAAGCCTGCGATGAAAGCGGCGAGGCCGGTGGTGATGACGTTGGTGTTGACGTAGTGGGTGGAGAGCGGAGTGGTGAAGGTCCAACCGGTGTCAACGCCGCCGGTGATCATGGCGTAAAGGGCGAGTGCGCCGCCGGCCATGTAGAGATACCAACTGAGGAGGTTGATCTTTGGGAGTGCGAGGTCCTTGGCACCGATCATCATGGGGATGAGGAAGTTGCCGAGTGTGGCGGGAACCGAGGGCACGAGGAAGAAGAAGATCATGATGACGCCGTGCATGGTGAAGACCTTGTTATAGGTATCCATCGCCATGAGGTCGGATTGGGGCGTGAGGAGCTCAAGGCGGATGAGACCAGCCATAGCGCCGCCGATAAAGAAGAAGAAGGTGAGCGAGATGAGGTAGAGCATGGCGATGCGCTTGTGGTCGCCGGTGAGGAGCCAGCTTAGAATGCCGTGCTCCTTGTTGAGGTAGCTCACCTTGGGCATGCGGGCGGTGGCCTGGTCAGGCAGCTTGACGATGGTATCAGTGCTCATTTACTTCACCCCCTGCGCAGCGGGCGCAGCCTTGCCGTGACTCTCGGGTAACAGGTCGGGAGTCGTCATGGTTTGTTGAATGCGATAGTTTGAATCGAGGTTTTTGATGTACTCGATGAGCGAGATGATTCCCTCTTCGCTGATCTGGCCCTGATAGGTGGGCATGATGGGCGCGTAGCCCTCGGTGAGGTGCTGGGAGGGATTGAGGATGGCGTTGCGGAGGAACTCGTCGTCGACGACGGCGGTACGACCGTTTGCGAGGGGAAGCTTTGCGCCGTAGACGTTGGCAAGGTTTGGTCCGCGCGCGTCGGGGCGGTCATTGTGGCAGGCCGCGCAACTGAGGCTGGAGAAGATGCGTTCGCCATTCTGAGCGAGGCTGGTGCCGCTGGTGGATTGGGCGAGCCACTTCTGGTAGTCCTCTGGAGTTTGGACGACGACATCGCCGCCCATGACGGAGTGCGCGGTTCCACAGTACTGAGTGCAGAAGAGGTGGTAGGTTCCGGGCGCGGTGGCCTCAAACCAGACGGTGTTGTAGCGGCCGGGGATGGCTTCACGCTTGACGCGGAAAGCGGGCACGGAGAAGCTGTGGAAGACATCCTGCGAGATGAGGATGAGTTCGACGGGCTGTCCTGTGGGGACGTGGAGGGCGTTTATCTCGTGCTGGCCGCCGGGATGCTCAGCCTTCCACATCCACTGCTTGCCGACGACGTATATCTTCATGGCGTTGGGGGGCGGAGTGAAGACGCGGAAGTAGATGGTGGCGCCCCAGACGAACATGACGAGGAAGAGGCCGAGTGGGATGATGGTCCAGGTGGCCTCGAGGAGGGTTGAGCCCTCGATCTGCTCGGCGACGGGATGGCGTTCGCGCGAATACAAGGAACTGAAGGTGACAAGCAGGATGATGACCACGGTCAGACCGAAGAGGCTGACGAGGGTCATGAAGAAGAGCAGCGCGTCCATTTCGGAGGCGATCTTGGAAGCCTCGGGAGGAATGATCGCGAAGTTCGTCATCCACTTGACGAGAAATTGCCAAATTACTGGGCTGATGTGCGACATGCGTTATCCGTTCACCTTTGTTCCGGTCTCGTTTGAATCTGTTGCTTGCACCTCATGCAGCTTGCGGGCGTCGCGGCGGAACATGAGGAACATAAAGCCGCCGAGGCAGGCTATGGTCAGAAATCCGCCCAACTGAACCACACGCGAAACGATGAGGCTTTGTTTGTTGGTTGCAGGATCGTAGTGGTAGCAGTAGGTCAGAATGTTGTCGACGGGAGTACCGATCTTGTTGTCAGAGGCCTCGACGAGTCCGAGGCGGATGTCCTTGGGCGAGTACTCGACGCCCATGTAGTACTGTGCGAGCTTGCCGGTGGGCGTGACGATCTGAATGGCGCTGGCGTGGGCGAATTGGGTGAGCCTGCCATCGGGGCCGGGGATGCGGACGTAGCCGAAGCCGACGGCTTTGGTGACGGCGTCGATTGCGTCCTGTCGGCCGGTGAGGAAGTGCCAACCGTTGGCCGACTCGGGGTGGCCGTATTTTTTGAGGTAAGTGCGCTTTTTGGCTGCGGCGAGTTCGGGGCCTTCGCTGGGGTCGATGCTGATGACGATGATGTCGAAGTCGCGGCCAGGCTTGAGGGAGACCATCTGGAGCGCACCGGTGAGGCCGGTGAGTTCTTCCGAGCAGAGCATAGGGCACTGGAAGTAAACGAGTGCGAGGATGGCCGGGCGCTTGCCGAAGTAATCAGAGAGCTGGACGTTCTTGCCGGTCTCGTCAACGAAGTTGAGGGCGAGGGGCAACTGCGCGTTTAGGCGCTGGGTGATGGAGATTTTGCCGAGGAGCGGCGAAGGCTTGTCGGCGGCGACACCCATGGATTTGTCGCCGATGGCGGAGACCTGAGCGGAGAGCGCGGCAGCGGAGAGAACGAGCGCGCAAATGCCGAGGAGTACTTGCATTTTCCTGCTCCGAATTGTGCCGAACTTTTTCACTGCAACTGCCTCATCTACCCGTTTGCGGGGTTTGTTACTTGCCGTTGTTTGGAACATTCATGCGCTGGGCGTCAACGGCCTCGCGCTGGTGGACTTCCTGTTCGTAGCCTGTGGGTGCAAATCCATTGGTGAGGGGCTTGGTGACGACGGGCTTGACCTCGCCACTAAGAGGCGCGGTTTGAGCTGCGGCAGGCGCAACGGGAAGACCCTGTTGTGCGATGAGCTGCATGGCGCGTGAGACGGGGATGCGCACCTTGGTGTGTGCGGCATCGGCCCAACTGTAGTGGTTGAGGAGCAGATCCTCACGTTGATGAAGGCTCATGATGTCGTCAGCGCCATCGCCCTGATCCTGCTGGAGGCGTGGCGTGGGGTACTGCTGGGTGAGCTCGCCGAAGCGATGCTGGAGTTCGGGCGAGTTGGGCAAGTTGCCGAGGTCGCGGACCGGAACGGTCTGCGCCCAGCGTGTAGTCTGGCCGTCTTCCTTGACCATGTTGGCGTTGATGACCTTGCCGATGAAGAAGACGAGCGCGCCTGTGGCCGCGACGAAGATGAGGAGCGCGACGAGGAAGACGATGATGCCGGAGATGCGGACATCGGATTTTTCGTAGCCTTCGGAGGCGTCGATCTCAACCGGGCTGTGCTCGTGCGTATCGTGCAGGTTCACCGAGTGGAGTTCGTCATGATCGTGATTAGTGGGCATGGACAGGCTCCAGAATCTCCGCGACATGCGGGTCGTTGGTCTGCACGAGCGGACGTGTCTTGAGATTGGTCACAAAGTAAGCGAACCA
>CAIZFH010000252.1 GCA_903932155.1 uncultured Granulicella sp.
GAGGCGGGACCGAACCGGGTCATCAAAGTGGGGATGGTCGGCCCCAAAACCGCTGCGAGGTTTACGAGTCAGCACTATCTTCCGTCATCGGTCCGCAGCAACCTGGCGAAGAGTCTGATCACTGAGCGTGTGTTGTGGCCCTACCTCGGAATCGAGCATCTCGATGCATCGAACGTGAAGACGTGGATGCTCGAGAGTCTCGAGCGCGATCACTTCTACTTTGACCTCAACGCACAGGGTCTAGAACGCCAATTGGAGAAGTTCCTGCGGGGACGCCACGGACCGGTCTTCGAGGGCTGACTGATGAACTCTAGGAGAGCGGTTCCGTTACAACGGGCGCAAACGCATCCAGCTCTGCCATGATCGCTTTGCGCTCAACCCACGCCTTCGCTCGTTCCGATGCCGACAATGCCGCATTGTCTGTTACAGCCCTAATTTCGTCGTATCTCTTAAACAGGGTGGCGATTCTCTGATGGTCTCTGTCGTCCAACGGCATCTTGTCCCCAGTCTTTTAAGTTGCTCCGCCAACTGTACGTGGCTTCGCAGTCGGTAGCCCCAACATTGGCACGAGTGCGCAATACCGCCAGTGTTCTAAGTGGATTGCAGTTTCGGGGCGTTGAGTACCGACTCTCTAGGTCAGTTTGCCCGCCACGAAGCGGTCCCAGGGTTCTCGATACTTCTCGAGCCATCCGGTGCCGAAACCGTGTTTCGTCATGTCCTCATTCATTCGCCAAGTGTCTGCGACCTTCGGAACTCCTCGACCTTGTTGATTTGGATGGGCAGCCAGATACAAGCTCGAATGCAATTCGACAGCTTTCGCGACCACCTTGCTCGGCAACAAGTAAACCGTTGGGTGGATCAAGTGTTCGGTTTCGAGGGACGCAAAGTGGACCAAGCCATAGTAACGATTTGGTCGTACCTCTACTGTGCCTACAGGCCAACTCTTCGGGCCCTGTCGAGTCTTCACCTGAATGTGGACGATCTCGTAACCGCGCTCAACATAGAGATCGTCGGACTTGTAGCCCCTGGGTAGTTGACCGGTGATGAGGCCATGCGAGAGAACTCGACTCGCCACCAGGAGTTCGCCCGCCTCGCCCAACGAGATTTTCTGATGTTGCGTCGTCTTCATTTTCTTAACGTATCTGACAAGCGCCATTCAGAAGCGGGCGGTGAGTATGGAGGCTTCACGCTTGTCCCCTGCGCAAGTGAAGGGTCGTCTCTCCTTCTGTTACAACTTGGCCGTATCCTCGGAGTCAAGGTGCAGAGAACATCGCTCTCTACGGTTGAGGACGCTGTCATGGAAAGGATTTGTCGATGGTAGATGAGTATCTAGTCACGCTCCATTTCAGCGAAAAGACCGAGGACGTCTACGAGTATCTTCCGTGCTTCTTGGTGCGACGAGACGGCCGGGACGTCGGTCGTGTGTTCCTATCGTTGGCTGGGTCCGCTGAGGTCATTGCCCTGCACCGTTTAAACGACGACACCGAAAAGTTGAACGCTGCCATGCTGCGGTACGGGCTCGGTAGGCTTCGAGACCTCCTGTCGCACTTCGGAGGAGCCGAAGAGTTGTTCGGGGAAAGCGGCGCTGTGAAGTGGAAGTTGACTGCGGAAGAACTCGACGTTACCGTCCTCGCGCCTCACAGCCTCGCCAAGACCTGCAGCTACCAGATAACCGAAGGTCGGGACCTCTATTGCGCCGCGGCCGGACTCGGAGATGAGACTGCCGTCGGGTCTTCTGGTATTCACCGCTTGGCCGCGACCTCCCGACCCATGTGTGCCTCATGTGGTCTTCCCGATGATCGAGTGCTGTGCTCTTCGTTCTCTCACCCGAGTGTGATCGGTCGTAGAACAATGGGTCCACCGCCAAGCCGTCATCTCTATCAAGCTTTCTGCAACGACGGAGAGGCTGTCATACAGACCAAGGCCCAGGAGTGCCGTGCAGGCGGCAACACGTGTTGGAAGTTGCGGATCGGTGTCCCTGAATCAATCACCGGCACTACCAAGTCTCCTCTGACACTCCCCGAAGCCCTCGATTTTCTAGACGCTGTTTGGCGTCAACTTGGCAAGGGGCCACTCGTTGTCCCAGGAACATTCACTCACGCTGTGGGTCTCGTCGGTACCGGTGCCAGCCAAGAGGAGTACGAGACCACACTGAGCGACATCGCGGATGCCATCAACCGAATCAAGGTGGACCCTTCTCTTGTGCCAGCCGGAAACGCGAAAGATGGGAGTCTTGTCAAACTTCGCGCAGCTTTGACATCCATGGACGGAGTGGATCCAGCAAGAGTGACGGATTCGATCTTTGTATTGCAGAACGTGATGGGATTGCGTGCCTCGATTCAGCACAGTGATGCAGTCACGCGACGCATCGCCGCATTGTCGGCTCTTGGGATTCCCGATGTAGGACTATCCAAGGCAGAGACTCTGGAACTAGTGCGCGACTGCGCCGCAAAAGCCGTCTTGTCACTGCGCGATGAGGTGCGAAAGTCTGTCGATGCCTCTGAAAACGAATAGCCCTTCGCTCAATCTGCTCGGGCCACGTCCAACCGAATGACGACACCGGTGTGATCACTAAGTGGACCGGCAACATTGCGCTTAGGAATGATTTGGGGGTCCTTTGCGAATCCCGCCATGCTCTTTGACACCGCGATGTGGTCA
>CAIZFH010000253.1 GCA_903932155.1 uncultured Granulicella sp.
TTGGCCGTTGCTTCGATGCATCAGGGCAAGCGTTTTACCTGGGCCGAGCTGAGCCGCGAGGCCGACCGCGTGGCGCGAGGCCTGTACTCGCTCGGCATCCGAAAGGGCGACCGCGTCGGACTCTGGTCGACCAACTGCATCGAGTGGGTCATGATGCACATGGGCACGGCGCGCGCCGGCGCCACGCTGGTCAATATCAATCCCGCATATCGGTCGCATGAGCTTGGGTTCGCGCTGACACGCTCGCGGATGAAGGCACTGTTCCTGTGGCACAAAGATCGTCATGCCGACTACGCGGAGATTCTGGGCCGTGCCACGCATGGGCTCGATCTGGAGCTGGAGCACACCATCTACTTCGACTCGCCGGAGTGGGAGGCGCTGCTCGACGCCGACGGCAAGCTCGCCGAGAACGTGCGCTTCGACGAGATCGCGAACATCCAGTACACGAGCGGCACAACCGGAATGCCAAAGGGCGTGATGCTGACCCACCACAACGTGGTGAACAACGGGCAGTTTCTGGCTCAGGGCTTCCACTACACCGAGCAGGACAAGATCGTGCTCCCCGTGCCGCTCTTTCACTGCTTCGGCTGCGTGATCGGCTCGATGACTTCGCTGAACACGGGCGCCGCACTGGTGCTACCCAACTGGACCTTCGACGCGCGGGCCACGCTTGAGGCAGTACATATGGAGCGGGCCACCAGCGTCTACGGCGTGCCGGCCATGTATGTGGCCGAGTTCGCGCTGCCGGACTTTGCGAGCTTCGACCTGACCAGCCTGCGCACCGGTATGATGAGCGGCGCGCCCTGTCCCATTGAGCTGATGAAACGGGTGCTGAACGAGATGCACATCGGCGAGCTGGTCATCGCCTACGGGCAGACCGAGACCTCGCCGGTGGTGACGATGAGCGACGCCGACGACACCATTGAAGTGCGCGTAAACACCGTGGGCCGCGCCATGCCGCAGACCGAGATCATGATCGCGTCTCTTGAAACCACGGAACCCATGCCGACGGGGGTACAGGGCGAGGTGTGCGTGCGCGGCTACGCGCTGATGCAGGGCTACGACGGCGACAAGACGGCGACGAAGCACGTCATTCAGACAGACGGCTGGCTGCGGACCGGAGACCTGGGCGTGATGCGCGCTGATGGTTGCATCCACATTACCGGGCGATCGCGCGATGTGATTATCCGCGGCGGCGAGAACATCTATCCGCGCGAGGTGGAGGAGTTTCTCTACACCAACCCTAAGGTGGGCGAGGTGCAGGTTGTGGGCATTCCCCACGCGCGGCTGGGCGAGATTGTGGTGGCGTGGATCAGACTGCGTCCGGGTACCGAGGCGACGGAAGAAGAGATTCGCACGTTCTGCCAGGGCCAGATTGCGTATTACAAGGTGCCGGAGCACGTTCGCTTTGTGGACGAGTTCCCGGCGACCTTGTCGGGCAAGATACAGAAGTACAAGATGCGGGAGTTCGAGATCGAGGCGCGGGGGTTGCAGGACGTGGCAAAGACGGCGATGGCGTAACTTTCACCCCAGGTCTGAAAAGCATCGAGACCTGGCCTGCCCGCATTTGTTACATAATGAACGCGGGCCAACTGCCATTGGAACGGATTGACATGAAGAATCGCAGCATTACCGTTCAGGGCGCTGAGGTTGCAATCGCGACTCGGCATGAGCAGGACTACATTTCGCTGACCGACATGGTGAAGCGCTTCGACGGCGGCAGCGCACTGATCGAGCAGTGGCTGAAGAATAAAGACACGGTGCTGTTCCTCGGCGTATGGGAACAGATCAACAACCCCACTTTCAATTCCCTCGAATTCGAGGGAATTAGAAATGATGCCGGACGCAACAGTTTCTATCTTTCGGCAAAGAGGTGGATCGACGCCACCGGAGCCATCGGTTTGTACGCCAGGGCCGGCAGATACGGTGGAACCTTTGCCCATCGCGACATTGCCTTCGAGTTCGGGTCCTGGCTCAGTCCCGAGTTCAAGCTCTACCTCATAGTCGAATTCCAGCGGCTCAAAGAGGAAGAGGCGCGAGCGGCATCGCTGGATTGGAGTTTCCAGCGAACGCTGGCCAAAATCAATTACCGCATTCATACGGATGCGATCAAGGAAAGGCTGATTCCGCCGCAACTGACCAAGGCCCAGATCGTTACCGTCTATGCCAGTGAGGCGGACTTGCTCAATGTAGCCTTGTTTGGCACAACTGCCGCGCAGTGGCGGCAGACCAACCCACAGTTGCCGGGTAACATGCGTGACGGCGCGACAATCGAACAACTGGTAGTGCTGTCCAATCTGGAAAGCATCAACGCTGTGCTGATCCACCAGGGACTGGCGATGCCTGAACGCCTGAAGCTACTGAACGCAACTGCCATCTCTCAGATGCGCTCCCTGATCGGGGTTGCTTCAGTGAAGCGATTGGGGAACACGCGAGAATAGCCGGCATAAGCCTGGAATACCTGCGCTTTGTGGACGAGTTTCCGGCTACGTTGTCAGGCAAGATACAGAAGTACAAGATGCGGGAGTTGGCGATCGAGGCGCGGGGGTTGCAGGACGTGGCACGGACGGCGATAGCGTAGGGAGATTGAACCTGCGCGCAGTTTCAGCTTGCCTGTAAAGAAAAAACGAGAAATAGCGGAGGAACCGATGGACCACTTCGAGAACATCATCTGTACGCTGCTTGAGCAAGTGGAGCACTGCTGGGTGCGGAAATCCTTCAAGGTCAACGTTACCCGGGCAGAAAAACGCCAAATAGGAAAGCCTACAATCCCACGTCCAGAGATCGACCTACTTGCGTTTTATTTTGCAAA
>CAIZFH010000254.1 GCA_903932155.1 uncultured Granulicella sp.
CGCATCGTTGGCCGCCGGGACCGGAACCACCACCGCCATCAAATCGGCAAGACTGAAGTTAACCGTGATGCTCGTCTCCACCTCCGTCGGCTGGCCATTCAGCAGATACGGCTTGAACGTCCACTGACTCACCGCGTCCCGGGCCGTGTTCACCAGCATCCCGTTGCCGCTGATAATATCCAGTCTCTCCACCGTCCCGTCCTTCGAGATAATGGCGTGTAGAATTACCGGCCCCTGCACATGTGCCGCCTTGGCAACCTCCGGATACACCGGGTCGACTTTCGAGAGCAACATCCCAGACGCCACGCCAGAGGAGATTCGCAACGGATTGCCCTGAACAGGCGGCAGGGATGGCACAAGCCTGGGTGCAGGTGACGCAGCCGGCACGATCTGCACTTCCGATCCCCGGTCAACCGTCAGCATCAGATTCAAGCCAACCGTCTTTCCCGAATCAACATGCACGTTCTCCTGCAGTAAACGCGGAAAGCCCTTCGCCACAATCTCAATGTTGTATGTGCCAGCCCGCAAAGATGAAATGGAATACTTACCCGCACTGTCACTTTCGCCGCTCGTCTGAATCCCATTGTCCGTATTGGTTGCCGTCACCTTCGCTTGGACAACGGCAGCCCCTGTCCTATCCACGATGCTTCCAGTAATTGTGCCGTCGCCCTGCGCCGGTGGTACTCCAGATACCGGTACGCCCGCTGCATTCTGCGATTCCAGAAGATACTTACCGCATTTGCAGGTATCTTCAAACATCATGTCGATCCCGCGTCCGTCAGCGGAGCGATAGTGCCACATCTCATACGGATACGCCGCTCCACTTGGATGAGTATCTACTGCATCAGGCTTGCCATACAGGATGTACATCCGTCCCCGGTCACTCCGCCATCCCGAACTGTCGCTCGCGAAGTTCTCATTGCTGTATGCAATCCGCCGGTAATGCTCCGCCCTGAAGCTGTTCGCAGGCGACCCCGGAGGATCGCGCCGCGCCCAGAACTGCTCAATAAATTTGTCGCGCTCCTCATCATTCGCCAGATTCAGAAACGCAGTGCGCTCTTGCGGAGTAATAATCCACAGCACATCCTGATTCAGCCACGTTGTGTACACAGAGCCGCTACGGTTCATCTCCACGGTTCCGCCGCTCGCCACCGCCGGTTGTAGCAGCATCTTCAACTCGCGCACCTTTGGCTCCGCTATCAGCGCATTCAACGGAGCCACCGCTTCCAGCTCCATCGGCACGCCATGCGCGGCAAGTCTCAAAGCGTTCACCTCCGCTCGCGCCATCGTCGCTACATACGATCCTGCCGCAACCACAAAAATCGCCAGTACCGCATAAGCCGCAAACTGCGACACTGCCGAATCGTCTTTGCATCCCAGCAACCGTCGAATCCGCATCGTCAGCACCCCGCCATTCGCTCCCAGCACAAACTCCGGCATCGTCGCTCGCCGTTCCTCCAACTCAGACAGTGCCCGTGCATACGCCAGCCGGTCGCCGCCCACCGCCACCGCCATCTCGTCGCAGCAGCACTCCCGCTCCCGCCGCACCTGCCGCGACACCCACCACACCGCGGGATGGTAGAACAGCAGCGTCTCAATCACCGACTGCAGCACGCTCACCAGATAGTCGTGCCGCCGAATGTGTGCCAGCTCGTGCGCCAGGATCGCCTCAATCTGCATCGCCGACAACCCGGTCAGGCAGCTTGCCGGAATCAGCACCACAGGCCGCAGCCAGCCAATCACCGTCGGCACCTGCACCAGCGCCGAGTGCATCAGCCGCACCGCGCGCCCCACTCCTAGCCGCTGCCGCAGAGCTTCGAAGGCCTGCTGCAACTCCGCAGGCACAGCGCCCGTGCCCATCGTCCGCAGCCTCCGCGCAACCATCAGCCCCACGTTCAGCCGCACCACAAACAGGATCACACCGGCAAACCACGCCAGCAGAATCCACGGCATCGCATGGTCCAGAGCCACAACCATCCGCTCCGGCAACGGCGTGCTCACCTCTTCCGCACTTACCTGCAACACCATCGCCGGTTCGATCACCACCGCCGGGCCATCGTACGCGGCCCGCTGCCGATACTCACCAGATGCCAGATGCGCAAACGTCGCCAAGGGCAGCATAACCATCATCCCCAACGCAAGGCACGCAGCCGCATAACGCACCTTCGAACTACGCCCGCTCAGCACTCCAAGCGCGCACCACAGCGCGGCTGCAACCACTGTTCCCTGCCAGCACAGATGTAGCAGCGTCCATCCCAGCGCATGCACCAGCGGCTGCGTGGATATCTGAATTAGCGTTGTCATCGCGCTCCCCTCTCATACTCGTCCAGCATCCTGCGAATCTCCGCCAGGTCCTTCGCCGACACCTTCTGCGACGACAGCGCCCCCAGCACCAGGTTCTTGGCCGATCCATCGAACGCACGCTGCATCAGGCTCCGCGTCAACTGCCGCTGGGTCTGCTCCTTCGCCATGCGCGCCTCGTACACATGCGACCGGTAGCGCTCGTTGCGCGACAGCAGGCCTTTCTCCGACATCACCTGCATCTGCTTCAGAATCGTCGTATAGCCGGTGTCCTTCGCGCTCGCCGTATGCACATCGCGCACCGTGCTTGGCCCCAGTGTCCACAGAATGTTCAGAATCTCCAACTCAGCCTCGGTCGGAAGCTGTGTCGCATCGCGGGTTATACCTCTTCGCTTCATCATGGAAAATACATTAGTACGATATATTTCGTATGTCAACGATTATTTTCGTACTTTCGCCCCCAGCTCTGCCGGGTGCCCCATTCATTTCGGGTGCCCCATCCTTTCACGGTCTCATCGTGAAAGGGTGGGATGAACCACTAACCAATCGGGTGTTCTTGTCTTTCCGGATTAGCAGGGGCCTTCAGGCCCCTGAACCCTCGCAGCCATTAAATGGGGCTTTAGCCCCGGGCTTTTTCCCCAAGCACACTCATCATCGCGCCTCCCGCACGTGCCGTTGCCTGTTCTTAACTAACCACTACCCACTAACCACTGTTTTTTCTGTCAATACCCTCGAACCTCCAAATTCCCCCTAACCCACTCCATCCAAACCACATAAAACTTAAAAATAGTTGGCATACTAGTTATGCTCCAACCCGTATAATTAAAGTAGTTAGCAAATCACAAAGACCCGGCTGGGTGCCCCATAGCTCGATTTTGAGATGTGGGAGACTGCCGGGTTCTTGCTTTTAACTCCCTGTTCCCTGTTCCTGTTCCCTGTTCCTGTTCCTGTTCCTGTTCCCTGTCTTTCGTCTCCGGGGTCGTATACCACCGGTACATATACTTTAACCTTTACTTTGAATACTTTGCGAAAAGTACCCTGGGGGGTACCCACGATGACCGAACCGATTCCAGCCGCCGACGCGCCGCGTCCAAAGCGCTTCCTCTGCCGCCACATCCACGCCACGGGCCGTCGCTGCCGCTCGGTCGCACTGCGCGGCGAAAGTTTCTGCTACTACCACCACACTACCCGCCGCCCCGCGCCTCCAGCCGGTAACTTCCGCTACCTCGACGCCGCCGAGCCATTCCCCCTCCCCATCGTCGAGGACCGCGCCTCCGCACTCCTTGTCGCCTCTCAGATCCTCGGTCGCATCGCCTCCAACGACCTCGACCCCATCCGCGCCGGCCGCCTCCTCTACGGCCTACAGGTCATCGCCTGCCTCCTCCCCCGCGACCCCGGCTCAGACACCAACGATCCTGACAACCTGGTGGAAGACCTCATCCTCGACTCCGACCTCGGCCCCATCGCTCCCATCGCAGAACTCGCAGGTTCCCCAGCACTCGATTCTGAGACCTCCGTTGCCCCCAATCTGCCTTCGCTCATGGCCCAGTACTCACAGCCCACGGCCGTCCTGCAACCGCTCTCACCCCTTGTTCTCCCCACCCAGCGGCTTGCGGGCGAAGTAGTACAGGCTGAACGCCAACACCGCGAACATGACCACGCTCACCCAGTCGTGGTGCATGGGGTTGCCTTCGCTGAAGCTAAAGAGTTGCCAGTGTCCGCCGCGTTGCTCAGAGAGTCCCTCCAGCAGCCGCGCGCACACGCCCAGCAGCCCAACGATTCCCCCCGCGGCAATCAACCCCGAGGCGTACAGACTTCCCGGCGATATCTCGCTCTCCGACTCCGATTCCGCCGCCTCACCATTACGCGCGCGTTCTCGCGCCAGAGCGCGATCCACCATCCAGCGCATCACGCCGCCAACAAAAATCGCGAGAGTCGTCGCGATACTCAGGTAGGCACCCACCGCAAAGGTAAGCGAGCGCACGCCCAGCAGCTCGACCACAATCACCAGCGCCACGCCCAACAGCACCAGCGTCCACGGCAGCTTGCGCGTCAGGATGCCGTTGATCACCGTCGCCATCAACCGTCCCTGTGGCGCGGCTGCCCGTTCGCTGCCGATCCCCTGGATCCACTGCACCTCGATCTGTCCGCTGGCCGGGTTGTACAGATACTTGCCGTCCTCGATGGTATTCGAACCAATCGCGTTCAACAGAATGTACTGCCGTGTTCCGGTCAGTGGTTGCGTCGCGTGGCTGTCCCCACTATGGGACGTGAGAGAGACGCTGTCGCGGATAAAGTATCCCTCGTTCTGGACTCCGTCCGGTAGATGGTCCAGAGACAGCGTGATCGCATTCGGCATGCGCTGGAACTGCTCATAGGCCCGGTTCATCGCGTTCAGCGTCGCGCCAATCGAGAAGATGCAGACCATCACGCCGAAGATCAATGCCAGTTGCTGCTTCCACGGGGTAGACCCGATCAGGTAGCCGGTCTTCAGGTCCTGGCTCGTGTCGCCTGCGTTCGAGGCCGCGATGCACACCACGCCGCCGATCGTAATCGCAAGCGCGCCAAACGCCGGCGCGGTCCAGCCCTTCACCAGAAAGATCGCAGAGGTGGCCATCAGCGTAGCAATGGTCATGCCCGAAACAGGAGACGCAGACGAGCCAACGATGCCGACGATCCGCGCAGAGACGGTAACGAAGAGAAAGCCGAAGACCACGATCAGCAGCGCTGCCGCCAGATTTGCCAGCGGCCCTACATACGCGCCGGGAACGGGCTTGAACTGAAGGAAGAGGAACATGAGAACAACAAGTACAACGCTGCCGCCGAAGACCACAATGGGAGGCAGATCGTGCTCGGTGCGAATGGGACGCGCCGTAGCCAGCTTCGCCCCGCCCTTCTTCAGGGTCTGCGTCAGTGCACTCACAATTGTGGGTAGTGTACGGATCAACGTGATCAGTCCCGATGCAGCCACCGCGCCCGCTCCCATCGGGCGAACATAGGTGCGCCACAGATCGGGAGGCGACATCTCACTCACCGGCACGGTTCCTGGATACAGTGGCCCCGATAGATGCGAACCGAAGAAGTAAATCGCAGGCATCAGTACAAGCCACGAGAAGACGCCGCCGGCAAACATCACCGCAGCCACTCGCGCTCCAATGATGTAGCCGACGCCAAGATACTCCGAGGTACAGTCCGCGCGGATCGAAGCGCCTTTCAGCAGATGTTGAGGACCAAAGTCCGGGTCGAACTTAGGAGTGTCGGGCCACAGCCGGAAGAGACCGTCGTTCTGAAAGAGGGTGTAGACACCACCCAGTCCAAGGCCGAGAAATACGCGCGAGGCAAAGCTGCCGCCGCGTTCACCAGCCATCAGCACATCGGCGCAGGCAGTGCCTTCGGGGTAGATCAGCGCGCCATGCTCTTCGACAATGAGCTGTCGCCGCAGTGGAATCATGAACAGAACGCCGAGCCAGCCACCAAATAGAGCCAGGGCAAAGATCCGGCTCGCCTCCAGATCGAAGCCTAGGAAGATCAGCGCGGGCAGAGTGAAGATGACGCCGGACGCAATCGATTGCCCTGCGTTTCCCGTGGTCTGCACAATGTTGTTTTCCAGGATACTGGCGCGTCCGAAGGCGCGCAGAATCGAGATCGACAGCACCGAGATGGGAATGCTCGCAGCTACCGTCAATCCAGCGCGCAACCCGACATACACAGTCACCGCGCCAAACAGCACGCCGAAGAACGCGCCCAGAATCAGTGCTCGCGCCGTCAACTCCGGTCGCGACTCGGTGGCTGGGACAAAGGGCTTGAAAGCAGGCTTGCTGGAGGTCGATGCGGCCATGTTATTGCAATCTCCCGCTGGTTTAACAGCGCTATAGGCTTCGATGGGAGTGTATCAGCGACATGGACTTTCGCGTAATGCAATCGTCCGCCAGAGACTCGCGCTTTACTGACTGCTGGTCAGCCGGGCCGCGAGGCTTTATACTCTCACCATCGGCGCGGCCCAAGCGGCCTGGAGCGTCGTGTGGGCAGGTGCATCTTCAGCGAAAGCCTGAATGAGAGTACGCTCAATGCTTCTACCGGCGCGCCGCTTGGCTTCAGCGCCGGACCGGACGATGGTCGCGCTGGAATGCGTCTGCTGCAAGCTGCGGCTGCAGGCACAAGCGCTGCGTTTCGTTGTGCAATGGACGATCTGGTCACAACGGCATTTCCCTCGGACTGTCGCGTCTGTAATCGTCCTCTGCTTCGCTCCACGGTCCTTCCCATCTGCGATATCTGCAGGGCTTCGGTTCAACCGCAGACGAGCTCGATGTGCAGCCGCTGCGGCGAAGCTATCGACATCGATCTGGAGAGCGCATGCCTTGCTGGCCAACTCCCGGACGAAGGGCTGCTCTGCTCCGAATGCCGCGCTGATGAGCCGATGTTTGAGCGCGCCGTTGCGTACGCAGTCTATCAGGGCGAACTGCGCGAGATGATCCACCTGCTGAAGTATGAGCACATGGACCGAGTCGCCAAGCTGCTGGGAAGAATGCTCGCCGAGTCGATCCTGACACTCGAAGCCGAGGCTGCTCAAGAGCTGCTCGTAGTCGCTGTGCCGTTGTTCCCGGCCAAGCAGCATCAGCGCGGCTACAACCAGTCTGCCCTGCTGGCTAATGCAGCAATCGCCGAACTGCACCATAGTCATCCTCAATGGCAACTGCGATCGTTGCACACGCTGATGGAGCGTCACCGCGACACCAGAAGCCAGTTTGAACTCAACCCCGTGAGTCGCCGAGTCAATATTCAGGGCGCGTTCCGGGTGAATGCGAACGCAATCGTTCCCGGCTGCGAAGTGCTGCTGGTGGACGACATTTACACCACAGGAGCCACCGCTCGCGAGTGTGCGCGCGTGTTGCGGCGGGCTGGGGCAAACAAGGTTTGGGTCGCCACTCTGGCCCGCGCACAGACCCCACAGGTTGCCCTGTGGGATGACACCAGGCTGCACGCAGCGCAGAGATTCGGATATGAAGCGGAGGGTTTGAGCGATGCAATCGCCCCATAGTTCGACGAAGGCGCGTAAGCAGCGAACCAGCGCTAGCCGTCACGCCAGTGCGCACAGCTCCCCGCGTCTGACTACGGAACTGGATGTACGCATTGGCGTCTTTCGCCAGCCTGCGATGCAAACTCCTGTGCTGGTGCTGAACGCGTCGTATGAGCCTATCAATATCTGTGGAGCGCGTCGAGCGCTGGTTCTGGTGCTGAAGGGCGTTGCGCGCACCGAGGAGGAGCAGGGATCTGTGCTGCATGCGGCGCGCATGAAGGTAGCGATGCCGAGCGTGATCCGGCTGTTGGAGTATCGCAGGATTCCGCACCAGACGCGCGCACTCTCGCGCAAGAACATCCTGCTGCGCGACCGCAACGCGTGTCAGTATTGCGGCATTGTGTTGACCGCGGGCGAGCTGACACTTGACCATGTAATTCCTCGTTCGCGCGGTGGATTGTCTACGTGGGAAAACCTGGTCGCGTGCTGTCACGAGTGCAACCGGCGCAAGGGCAATCAACTGCTGCACGAGTTGACCGAGATGAAACTGCAACGCGAGCCGCGTCCCTTCAGTTTGCACACATCGCGACACATCATGCGCATGATCGGATCGGCGGATCCAAGCTGGCGACGCTATCTCTACTTTGAATCCGAACCGGAGCTTCAGTTCGTCGCGTAAGTCGCGCGCCACGCTTCACTTTGCAGGCGCAGTGGGAGTCGGCGGCTGGCTGCTGTCCGGCGGTTGCTTCTGATCGTTTGAGTCTTTGTTGTTGGTGATGTCCTCTCCGTTGAAGATGATTCGACTTCTGGCGCGGAAGCGTTTGTAGTCGGTGTAGCGCACGGTGGAACGGATATGTACGTCCTCGCTGAGAGCGCCGTTCTGCGCGGCAAAGTGCAGAATGCCCTCAGCCTTGGTGTAGGTGGGGAACCAGTATTTGCCGTCGATCTGCTCGTAGTAGGTGGTGAAGGGCGGCTGTAGGTCTTCTTTGCCGGGACGCGTCTCCTGAGGCACGGTCTTGCCGTTGATGAGAACGATCTGGAAGTCCTGCTGATCGACCCAGACCTTGCCCTGGAAGTAGTGGTGGTTCTTGACCAGCGTCTTCGGGCCTGCGTCGAAGACGTAAGTGTCGATCTAATCGACCTTCTGGCGGCCAACGTATTTGACGTCGTACTGCGGCAGGTCCTCGGTAGTCAGGATGAAGGGAAGGCGGTGTTCA
>CAIZFH010000255.1 GCA_903932155.1 uncultured Granulicella sp.
CCCTCCGCCTCCTCGGGATCTCCGCCCCCGCCGAGATGTAGGCCCGCCCTCGGGGCGAGCCCTGGAGGGGCGTGAAGCATTGAGAAGTCTTTACCTGGCTGCCCAGTGGGGATTCACCCCGGAGGCAGATGATGTGCATCCGGTTCACTGGACCTCCCTCCTGAGAACCGACCTCCCGCCAGGCGGGGGCGATGGGCATTGTCCCCCGCCTGGCATATCCCTCCCTCACACCCCCTTCACGCTCAACTGAGCACGCCACGGCGTACGACGCTGGGGGGTGCCGCGTGGGAGAATAGGGCGATGGAACTCACCTATTACGGACGCAGCTGCGTTCGAATCCGAGGACGCGAGGCGACGATCGCCTATGACCCGTACACCTCCATCGTGGGGCCGACGGGGCGTGGCATCACCGCAGACATCGTCACCCTCAGCCACCCGGACGACGCGCCGCTTGCGCGCGTCAAGGGACGCCTTGCACCACGCGATGGACGCACTCCGATTGCCACCAGCCTGGATAACGCGGTGGTCCTTGAGGGGCCGGGCGAATACGAAGTGAAGTCGGTACTGATCACCGGCATCCGTAGCTACCGCGACAACCACCGCGGACCTGCGGCGCGACACAACACCGTCTTCTACGCCGAAATCGATGGCATTCACGTGGTGCACCTCGGCGATCATGCCGAAGGGTTCTCCACCGACCAGATCAAGGAGCTCCCTGGTGCAGACATTGTGCTCGTCCCAGTTGGCGGCGAGTTGAGCGCAGAGGCCGCTTCGGCGCTGATCAGCGAACTTGGACCGAAGATTGTTATCCCAATGCCGATGACCGATGACGTTGCAAAGGCAAACGCTGCAGTGAAGGCCTTCTGTAAGGAGGAGGGGCTCACCACGCCGCCAACCGCACAACCGAAGCTGACGATTACCATCTCCGGACTCCCAGAGGAGACGACCACGATTGTGGTGGAGCCACGCGGCGAGGCCTTCGGCGCCGACTAGCTCGCCTTCGCTACCTGCGGAACGCGCCACACTGTTGGCACATCCATATGTTCTGATGCACGCATGGGAGATCTGCTGCGCTGCATGACCTGTGGGAACGAGATCCAAGACGGTGCGCCGATCTGGGAGGTGAAGGTCTTCCTTGACCCACGTCCTCCACGAGGCGTTGCCTGCTCAACGCGCTGCGCAGACAAGAAGCGGAGTGAGAGCAAGCTCCGCGCGATCTTCTGGTACAACTCACCAGCAAACCCATTCAATAGGAGGGGGAAAGATGACTGACGGAGACTTTGGTGGTGACGACGGTGGTGGGCATGATGGTGGCGCGTTTGATCTAAACGACAACGGCACAAACATGGATGAGTTTCTCCTCTTCGCCGCAATCACAGATGACAGTGGAAAGCCGACTGGCGTTGCAAATTCTAAAAAGAAAGGTTCAGGTTGTGGTTGCGCGCTTCCGGTGATTGCCAGTCTGCTGCTAGCGCTGGTTGCCGCCCTCACGTAACGCGTACTCGAGGGTGAC
>CAIZFH010000256.1 GCA_903932155.1 uncultured Granulicella sp.
GCACAGTCGCGTTCCCGCCAGCTTCACCGTCGGCAACGTTCGCATCGCTCCCGCCACCGTACTCGCTCCCATGGCCGGCGTCACAGACACCGTCTTCCGCCGCTTCATCAAAAACGCCAGCCAGTTCTCACATCCCACGGAATTGGGTGCCCCACGTCTCGACTCTGAGACGTGGGATCGGACCACCACCGACGTCGATGCCCCCACCACCAACCAGCAATCCGGCTGCGGCCTCATCATGACGGAGTTCACCTCCGCCGACGGCCTCTCCCGCATGAGGGAGTCCAAGCGCAAGCGCTACCTCACCTACTACGACGACGAGCACCCCATCTCGGCACAACTCTTCGGCTCCAATCCCGCCACCCTCGCCGATTCCGCGCGCATCGTTCAGGACTGCGGCTTCGATCTGGTCGATCTAAACCTCGGCTGCCCCGCCAAGCGCGTCGTCGCCTGCAACGGAGGCTCCGGCCTGCTGCGCGACCTTCCCCTCATCGAGCGCATCTTCCGCGCCATCCGCGTCGCCGTCACCATACCTTTCACAGTCAAGTTCCGCATGGGCTGGAACGACGCCGAGATCGTCTGCGTTCAACTTGCACGCCTCGCCGAAGACTGCGGCCTCAACGCCGTCGCCCTCCACGCGCGCACCCGCGAGGACGGCTACACCGGCCAGGCCCGCTGGGAGTACATCGCCGCCGTCAAGGACGCCGTGCGCATCCCCGTCATCGGCAATGGAGACATCCGCACACCCGAGGACGCCGCCGCCATGGTCCATGCCACCCACTGCGATGCCATCATGATCGGCCGCGGCGCGCCCGCCAACCCCTGGATCTTCCGCCAGATTGCCCAGTACACCGCCAGCAAGGAGGCCACCGGCGTCGGAATCTACGACACCCCTACGGATCAGGATCGCTACCGCATGATCCGCACCTACTTCCAGATGCTCGTAGATGAAATCGCTCTGGAGGAGGCCGCCGAAGCCGCGCGCGCCGCGCAGATCATCGCCTCCGGCCAGATCGCCCGTGATCAAAGGCACCGCGACGCCGTCGGCAAGATGAAGCAGTTCGCCGCCTGGTTCACCCATGGAATCCCCAACGGCTCCAGCCTGCGCAAGTCCATCTTCGAGGCCAAATCCGGCCCCGCCGTCCTCACCGCAGTCGAAGCCTTCTTCGCAAGCCGCGCCAGTCACCCCGCCGATCCAGACAACACGTCCATCGACGAATCCATGAGCCTGGAAGCCCTCGCCGCCGGCTGCGATTGACGCTTGCACTAAGCCGCAACCGCACTCTTCTTCCTCGACCGCGACGGTTCACTCAAACCATTCCTAACTACTGCCATTCGTTTCGCAGTTCGCGCAGCCCGTTTGCGTTTGATCTCAGTCCCAATCAGCAAATCCGCAGGGATATGCAGCGCAAGGCTCAGCGCGCGAATCATCGCCAGCGTCAGTGGTCGCTTCCCACTCAGCACCTCAGAGACGCGCGCCCTGCTACCAATCATTGGCTCCAGGTCCTTTCGCGTTAGCCCATTCTGGTCCATCATGAACTCGATGACTGCAATCGGGGATGCCTCTTTGATCGCAAAGTTCTTCTCTTCGTAAGCCTCTACCAGCGTTACCAGCGCATCCAGCTCGTGCCCCTGCTCCGTGGTCAGGCTTTCCGCGTCCATCAACGCCTCAATCCTGCACAGCGCGCGCGCGTGAACCGCTTCATCTTTGATCGGATAGATTCCCATAGCGCTCCTCCTCGTACCGCACCGTCGAAACGTCAATCTTGTCGTATTCGGCGTGTGTTCCAATCCACTTGATAAAGATGGCCTGGCTCAGATAGTTGATCCCCGCAACCAGCCGGTAATCATTCCCCTTGATATTGAAGACAACCCGCTGCGCGGAGACGATGCTCGCCGAACGAAGCTGCGCCTTCAACTCAGCCGAACTCGCCCAGCGCGCAGCCTTCACCAGCTTGAACCATGCCTGCAAATGTTCGGCGACGAGCCGCCTCTCTCCGCGCGGTACCCGGTTCTGGACAAACCCCGTCAGGGTACTCCGCGTCACAATTCTCACTTCACAAGTCTACTCTGCTCCCAATTTGGGAGCAAGAACATTCTTACTGCTTCAACTCCCCACTCCGCTTGCGCCATACCACCTTGATCTGCTTCCGCCAGCGCTCATCCAGCGCCACAAGCTCCCACTCCACGCGAGGCGAAAGATAGCGCAGCACAACCTCGGTCGCCGGATGCACCCGCAACGCCGGTGCCACCAAATACAGCCGCGGCGCTCCCTCCGCCAGCCGCACGCCAGCGAAATAGCCGTGCCGCTGAAACTCCCCCAGCCCGCTCGCCGCGTCGGGATTCTGCTGATGATGCCAGCGCACCCGCACCCAATAATCCAGACCCTGCAGTGCCAGGTGCAGGTCTTCATCCGCCTTCAGTTCGATCACCGCCAGCCGCCCATCCCTGTCCACTGAGAGCAGGTCGAGCATGCCGCGGTCCGATGCCGCGAACGCAGGCACCTGCGTATACACATGCGCCGCATCCAGATGCGCATCGATCAGTGAAACATCGCGCCGCAGCTCGCTCTCCAGCCAGCGCTCCGGCTGCATGCGATACAGCGCGTCCCTCTTGTCGCCGCTCGCACTTCGCCGCTCGAACAATCGCGCCACCAGCTCGCGCAGCTCGCCTGCGTTTTTGTCTGTCAGCGGAGTCTCATTCGCCCCCGCGCCAAATGTAATCTCCTGTACGCGGTTGAAGCTCTGCCCCGTGTAACCCATGCGCACCCGCGCAAACTCCACCCCATGCAGCAGGAACGCCATCTCCGAACCGCTGCGAATCTTCTGTTCCACCTCCGAGCGCATAGCTTCTGGCAGTAACGCCATCACCCGCGCCGCAGCCTCGGCAAAGCGCTCCCGCGCCGCCTCCTCATTCGCAGCGTGGATCAGCCGGGTCTTCAGGTTGCCGTGGTCGGCCACATCGCGCTGCTCCATCTCCTCCGTCTTCTCGTCGAACTCCCACAGTTCCCACTGTGCTGCGTCCGCATTCATCCAGGGCAGCCGCGAAGCAGTCAGCGTCGCCATGCCGCGCGGCACAATCATTCGCAGCCCACAGTACAGCCTTCGCCCGCCAGCGTTCTCGCGGCAATGCGCCAGCCACAGCACGCCCAGCGTCAGAATCCCATCAATGGTCGCCTGCGTCTCTTCCGCGTTCACTGCGATCACCGCCCACGCCTGCTGCCCATGCACCAGCGAGCCGCGCGCATACGCCGGCCCAAAGCTCTTCTCGAGATCCATCGCGGTGCGGAAGCCGTCGGACGTCCACTCGCCCCAACCCTCGCCGCCGCGCAGCATTACCCGCTCCAGCACCTTCACGTAGCGTACTCGCGTTGCCTCGCGCGTCGTAGGAGTGCGCCGGTCGCGGTCTGCCAGCAGATCCAGCGATCCTGGCCGCGTCTGTCCAAAGCGCTGCGTCGTCAAGCGTAGCATTCGGTCGCGCAACGCGCCGCGTTCGATGGCCGCGTTCACTCGGCGAACAATATTTCGCTCTTCGCTCCACAGTTGCAGGGTGCATCGTCCATGCTCGGTGGCCAGCGAGTACTTGGTCGCGCGCATGTCGAACAGCACCTTGCCATCCTCCGCCACAATGGCCCTGGGGTGCTCGGCGAGGAATCCCTCCAGCGCCGCCGCAATCTGCTCGATGCTCTGCGTGGGTTCAGCGGAAGAGTTTCCAGGCGGCTTCATGTGCAACGAAGTCTAACAAAGACCGTGCAGCACAGTCCTTTATTTCCAGCCGTTTTTCTTGCGCAGATGCGTGATGTGCGCCACATGATGGCGCGAGTGCCACGCATACAGCAGTGTCGCAGCCTCCACCGTCATCGGCCCCATCTTCGAGTGCTTGAAGCCGCGCTGCCACTCCTCCGCCGTCAGCGATTCCAGCACTCGTACCCAGCGCGCGTGCAGTCCCTCGATCAGGTCGAGCGACAGCCCGACCGGCGCAGTCGCCGAATCGATCAGCATCGCCCATGCCTTCTCGTCGTACGGCGAGATCGCTGGCCAATCCTCGGTCAGCGCCCTGCGCAGGCGGATAAACGCATTCATATGGCTGTCGGCCACATGATGCACCACCTGCCGTATCGTCCAACCGCCCTCCCGATAGGGCGTGTCGAGCTGGCTGTCGTCCAGCCCATCGACAGCATCGCGCAGATGACAAGCCAGCCCCTCCAGCGTCGCAATTGCGTCTATTCTCTCAGCGGCTGCAACGTTGCCGGGGCTTGCGTAGGGGCCAATGGGAAATCGCGGGTCGATAGTCTGCCATTCGAGGTTTGTGCTCATGGCTTGAAAAGGTAGCACATGCCCCCCAGACTTGCCCAGAGCCGTGGCGTACCCTAAGATTCGACACATTCAACCGGTACTTTGTCCCGTCCCCTTTCGCTTCGCTGGAGCCTCGTTTGCGCATCCTTATCCTCCTCGCCGCCGCCGCTATCGCCGCCACCGCCGCCCTCGCCCAGCAGCCATCCATTCCGGATCAGTCTTCCGCCCCTGCTCATACTTACCTCGGTTTCGACCGCGACCTCTATCCCGGCGATGCCGCGCTGCCCAATCTGCGCAAGCTCTTCTCCTTCACCGGATACTGGCTCACCAACCCGCCCGGCGAAACCCACAACACATGGCTCGGCAAACGCGACATCCTCCTGCGCGCTGGCTTTGGCTTCCTGGTCGTCGCCAATGGCCGTCTGGACTCAGATCTGACCCGCTCTGCAAAAAATGGTAACCCACCTGCCGCTCTCGGACGCCAGGACGCCGCCGTTGCTGTCGCCGCAGCCCAGCGCGAGGGTTTTCCTCCGGGTACCATCCTCTTTCTAGACCAGGAAGAGGGTGGCCGCCTGCTCCCCGAACAGGCCGATTACCTGCTGGGGTGGACCGAGGCCATCGCCCAATCCGCCTTCCTCCCCGGTGTCTACGCCAGCGGTCAGCCCGTACCCGATGGCCGTGGCCCCGACGGCAAACGCATCACCATAACCACAATTCAGGACATTCGTACACACGTTGCTGCCGGTCATCTGCACCCCATCGCTTTCTGGGTTGCCCAGGACGCCTGCCCACCCGCGCCCGGATGTGTCGTCAATCCTGCCCATCCCCCCGCGCCTAGTCTCAGCGGCACCCTGGACGCCACAGCATGGCAGTTCGCCCAGTCCCCCCGCCGCCGCTCCATCACCCAGGCCTGCGCCCGCACCTATGCATCCGACGGCAACTGCGACACCCCAGCCCCAGCCCGCTTTGACGTCGATCTGTCCTCCGCCACCACACCCGACCCATCCCACGGACGCTGAGGCCGGAACCGATCCAGGCCGTCCCTTCAGGCTGCATCGCCCCATTGCATCGCGGCCTTGCAATCCACCTCTTCCTTCTCGTGCTGGCCCACATCAAATCGGGCCACCATGTTTTGCAGCCCCAGCGCCAGGTCGAAGAGTTCTTCGCAGGCGTGGGCCGAGAGTTGCGATCCTTCGGCAGACTCGATAGCAAGCTCGTTGATCTGGCTCATGCTGGCGGTCACTTGTTCGGCCGCCGCCGCCTGTTGCGTTGCCGAGCACGCAATCTGGGCTACCATGCTGCCAAGTGCATCGGCCTCGCGGACTATCTTTTCGATGGACTCGCGTGCAAAGCCTGTCACCTCCGCGCCCTTCTCCACAGCCGTGCTTCCTGAGCGCATCTGCCGCACCGCATCCGCGGTCATCGACTGCACATTCTGGATCACCGCGGAAATCTCCTGGGTCGCACTGGCGGTCCGCTCCGCCAGACGGCGTACCTCGCCCGCAACTACAGCAAAGCCCCGCCCCTGTTCCCCAGCACGCGCTGCCTCGATCGCGGCATTCAGTGCCAGCAGGTTGGTCTGTTCCGCTATCTCTCCAATCACCCCCACAATCCTTCCAATCTCATCAGAACGCGCCCCCAGATGCTCAATCTTCGCCGCCGATTCCCCTACAGACTGGGCAATGCCGCGCATCCGCTCCAGCACATCCTCCACAATCCTGCCTCCCTCACGAGCGCTCACGGCCGCGCTCTTGGCGGAGCGTGCGGCCGTGTTCGAATGCAACGATACTTCGCGCACTGTCGCCGTCATCTCCTGCATTGCGGTTGCAACCTGCTCCACCTGCTGCTTCTGGTCTTCCGCGCTGCTGGCGGCCTGCAACGCCGTAGTCGAGATCTCCCGGCTCGAATTCGACACATTCTCCGCTGTCGATGCAATGGACAGCATCACACAGCGCAGTCCGTTCTTCATCTTGTTCAACCCCAGCGCGGCCTTGCCCATCTCGTCGTCGCTCTCCACCTCCATATCGTCCACCACCAGGTTGTTGGAGGAGACGCTCTCGATCATCTCCGACATCCTGTGGATCGTGTTGACAATAGACTGTGCAATCACGAAGGCAATCGCCGATCCGATCACCAGACCGGCCAACGCCAGAAGCAGCATCAACGTCTTGGAACTGCTGTCGCTGGCTTCCTCCCGGCTCTGAGCGACCTGCCGCTGGCACTCAAACGCCACCGTCATGTCGTGCATGGCAGCAGCCAGCGCGTCGCTCGCCACCTTCGAGTCGGGATCTGCAAAGAACTTGATTGCCCCGGCAGTGTCCCCCGCCCGGTACATGGCAACCACCCGGTCGTTGCGGCGCACATAGTTGACTCTGGCCGCTTCGGTGCGCGCGAACAGTTCCCTGGCCTCATCGGTTGTGAGCAGCGGCTGTAGCGCATCCATCGCAGTGCGGAAGTCTTCCTCGCCGTGTTCGTACAGATACAGGTTTTCATTGCCCTTGCCCATCAGAACGTCGCGCGCGCCAATTCGTTGGGTCAGCAGGTCCTGCTGCATCGAAATGGTCATGTCCTTCTTCGCGGAATCAAATTGCGACTCCTGCGAGGCCTTCTGGCCAACCACCGCCGAACGGTAGCCAACCAGACCCATCGCCGCAATGATCGCAAGCAGCGATCCGAAGCCGATCGCAATCTTCGGCCTAAGCCCCAATCCTCTGAGATTCATCCGAATCATCCTCGATAAGACCATCCAGCGGATCAGCCCATGCAGCGGTTCCTGCGCAAATTCGTGTGCTCTGGTGCCTCACCATCTACCTATCGGCCTGCCGCGCACGCACTTGACCCCCGTCTGCGTCAGAGCAGAACGGGGGGTCTTCAGTCTGGACTTACTTTGGATGGAACTTACTTCGGACGAAGTGCGTTGCGCTGCTCGCGGACGAAGTTATGTGACAGGACGATCTGCGTCTGCTGCGTGGTTAGCAACTGCCGCAGGGGCTGTGGCAACTCCTGGTCGAGCGCATCCTTGTATGCGTCCACGGCCTTGTCTTCCTCTTGCTCAGCAGTCTCCAGCAGCGTGAGGTCGCCGCCTCCTAGGATGGCCTTAAGATCTGCCCACGCGCGTACCAATACACCGGCCGCAGTGCCGGACTCATGTACATCGGCCACTCCGTGGCGATGCAGTTCGTTTTCCAGCTCGCCACGAAAGCTGGCGCGCGTCAGCGACTCGGCGAGGAAAAATATCTTTAGCCGCTCGTCCTTCAGGTGTTCCCCAATCTCGGCCATACCCTTCTGCCCGTCTTCGAGAACATTGATTACAGACTTCAAAGCGCTTTCCAGTTCATAGGTCCTTGCTGCATCTGTTGCCATAGTCGATTTCCCTTCCATCATTCACTGTGTAGTGCGGCGCGCTGTTCAACGTAGGTTGGATCGGGGTCCGCTGGCTGTACGCGATTCTCCTGCACCAGCGGCGAGCGAGAGAAATCGCGAAAACCCCGCGCCCCCTACCAGCCAATCTTGCTTCTCAGCTCCGCCCAAAGGACAAACTCCCGGACAGCGACTGCTGGAAGGATAGATGCCTCCCAGCGCCATGGGTTTGCATCCTGAGTCCACACCGGTAACTTTTCTTTATTCCCACTCAGGCTCTGGGATAATCGGAGAAGCTCTAGCGGTTTCCGGCCCTTTCGTCTGCCCCTGCCTCAACGTCCCGCCCTCAGAGGTGCGTCGAACGCAGACAGATCTCGAAGGAAGCACAAACCGGGCACCGCGCTTGCATCCATGAAACCACTCAGGCTGGTCTCGACTCCAACCCGTAACCGCCGCCTCAACGAGATTCTCGGGCTCGTAGTGCTGGTCTCCGCCGCTCTGCTCTTCCTCGCGCTGATCACCTACACCCCAACCGACCCCTCCGTGGACACCGTAGGCGGACTCGCCGCAGGCACACTCAACTCCGCCGGACTGGTCGCTCGCATGGCCGCCGGTCCAGCCCATAACTGGACAGGACTGGTCGGAGCGTGGCTTGCAGACCTCTTCCTCCAGACCATCGGCATCGCCGCCTTTTTCCTCCCCATCGTCCTCGGACGGCTTGGCCTCTGCTGGATGCGTCAACGTCCCGCCGGCTCCGCCATGGCGCGCTTCCTCGGACTTGGTCTGTGGATCGTCTTCGCCCCGGCAGCCATCGGCCTGCTCCCACGCACCCACTTCTGGCGCCACGCCCTGCCCCTCGAGGGTGTCACCGGACGCCTGCTGGCCGATACCATGGTCCATTATCTGAACCTTCCCGGCGCCTCCATCGTCCTCGCCCTCATGGTTCTGATGTCCATCTATCTGGCCACCACCTTCACCTTCCACACCGCCAGCCAGTGGATGGACGAGCACTTCTCCCTGCTCCACGCCCTCTTCGATCGAATGCACAACTGGCGCAAGCGCCGCGCCCTGGCCCGCGCGGAGAAACGCGCTCTGCGCCAACAGGCCACCGCCCAGGAGCCCGCCAACTCATCTCTTCCGGCCCTCACGCTGGAAGCCGCCTTCATCCCGGAACACGCCCCGGAAGTCTTTACCAGCCGCCGCGAACAGTCCCTCGAGCAAGCTGGGCAGGAGCTGCAACTCCAGCACAAGCAGGTAGAGGACAGCAACGTCCACTCCACGCTGCTGGGTGGTCTATTCGGCTGGTTGGGACACAAGCGCCGCAAGCAAGCCCTGCCCACAACGCCGCCGGATGCCACGGCCGATCAGCCAGCGGACCCGCACGCATCCGTCTGGCAGTCCATGCCCCGTACTCATGTCGATGCAGCGCCGGCAACCGCGCTCAGCACCGCCGCAGCCGCAGCCGCACCCTTCGCCGCCGAGCTGGCCGCAGCCGCCACGCCACTCAGTGCTCGCAATTCAGATGACACTGCGCGCCTCGATCTCCCTGAGCTGCCTCCAGCGCGTACTCCGCAACCGCGCGCGCCCATTGCCACTGCCGAACCTGCGCCGACGCCCGCACCGCCCGCAGCCCGCCCGCAATCCCCGCCCCAGTCCATCTCCTTCGGCAAGCGCGCAGACGCAGACATCAAGCAGGTCACCATCACCCCCAAGTCCATCCGCGGATACAAGCTCCCACCGTCGTCCCTCCTCTACCGCTCCGACGAGGTTCCCGTCGTCCGCGAAGAGGCCCTGCGCGCCGAGGCACGCACCCTCGTCCAGAAGTGCGCCGAGTTCGGAGTCAACGGCCAGGTCACCCAGATCAATCCCGGCCCCATCGTCACCACATTCGAGTTCCATCCAGACGCCGGCGTCAAATACTCCCGCGTGACTGGTCTCGCAGACGATTTGTGCCTTGCGATGGCCGCCGAATCCATCCTCATCGAGCGCATGGCCGGCAAGTCCACTGTCGGCATCCAGGTCCCCAACCACAGCCGCGAGACCATCTGGCTGCGCGACGTAGTCGAGTGCGAATCCTTCGCGCAATCTAAATCAAAGCTCGCCATCGCCCTCGGTAAAGACATCAACGGACGCATCGTCACCGCCGACCTCGCCGCCATGCCGCACATCCTCATCGCTGGTTCCACCGGCTCCGGCAAATCCGTCGCCATCAAC
>CAIZFH010000257.1 GCA_903932155.1 uncultured Granulicella sp.
AATCGGGCAGAATCAGTGGCTTTGCCAAACGAGTTAATAGCACTGGGTTTGAGCTTCATGACATTTGACGACTCTGCCGTTGCAAAGCGCGTCACCTACAGAATCAATCTGGTGGAGTTGCGAGCAAGCGAGGAAATTGACGACGAAGAGGAACTCGAAAAGGACGACGACGATGACCTTGATTGAAACGCTTTGGCTGACAATCGCGAACAGCACCGCTTCAAAGGGCGTATTCCGTCTTCTTGACGAGTCACACCCGCTGGATTTGTACGCCGGTTTCGACCAGGATAATCGACGTGTATTGATGCTCGTAACGCAATTTCCGCCTGAGGAGCTTCCCGCCACGGGAGCCGTGGAAGTCACCGTGAACTTGCGAAGTGACGGCGATTATGCTGTTCTATTCCGTCTTGCACGGACCGAGTTGAATGAACTATTCGGGCGTTTGTGCGAGCATGTCCCGCACGTAGTTGAAAGTGGCGGGCGGCGGTTAGGTTGATGTTACTACGCCGCTTTCTGGTTGGCGGTCGCAGTGGGGTTGAGGATCGCTTCCAGCGCCCATAGATCGCGGTGTCCCATGATGCGCTTGAAGCGTTTCTCGGTTCTGAGGAAGGCCGACGCCATCCAACGCAACACCATTCTGCCGTTCTGCCAGTGTGTGACGCGACGGGTCTGGATGCGCACTCCGGCATGTGGGCTTTCGATGATGTTGGTGGTGGCCAGGCAGCGGTGCAGCGCCGGCGGGATGTCAAGCCGGTTGATGGTGAAGCACTCCTCCAGGCCCTCCAGCAGGCTGGCTGCGGCCTGCGGATACTTCTGGTCCAGCCATGCCGCCAGTTTCTTGATTCGCGCTATGCCTTTGTCGGCGTCCAGTTTCCATGCCGCCCGCAGCAGGCTTTTGACCTGTGGCTTGTCGTCCTTGGGCAGATAGTCGAGCACATTGCGCAGCTTGTGGGCGCGGCAGCGCTGCACCGGCTGCTGGCTGCCGAAGACCGCGTTGATGGCCGCCCGCAGCGCCTTCGATCCATCGATGACGAACAGCATCTTGCGCTTGGCATCGACGCCGCGCGAGACGATGCCTTCCAGCAGTTCGGTCACCACGGTGGAGTTTTCCGTGGCGCCTTCCCGGATGCCCAGCACGTGCTTGTGGCCCTCGCTGTCCACGCCCACCGCGCCGATCATCGTGTAGTCGCCGAAGATGAGCCCGTCGATGTAGATCACCAGCAGTTTCAGTTCGTCGAAACGCCGCCCGAGCAGCGCCTCCACCTCGGCCTCGGAGGCCTCGATCGCCGCCCGGCTCACCGCCGAGCGCGACACGCCCGCCGTCTCCGCCATCGCCGGAATGACTTGCTTGTAGCTGCGCGTGGAAACCCCGTGCAGCAGGATGTCCAGCATGCGCGCACCCATTGGCGTCGGGTTTTGCATGGCCGCGTAGGCGGGAACCTCAACCTCTTGGCTCCGTGGCCCTTTGCTGCGCAGCCGTGGCCGCTCCACCTCCAATTTGCGGTCGCTGAGCATCACCTGGCCCGCCTGGCGGCCATAGAAGACCACATTCGATGAGCGCCGTTTACCCTGCTGAGGCGGACCCCCGGCAGCCTCCATCGCCGACAGTTGCAAAACGGCTTGGATGGCGGCTCGTCCGGTCACGTCGATCAACTCGTCGCAGGCCATTTGGCACTGCTCGATCAGATCCACCATGGGCAGAAGCCCTTGCCCGTTGTTGACCAGGAAGCTGGCCAGTTGCTGTTCGTTGGTTTTCCCTTGCTTGCGTATCGTATGGTACGTTTTCTTCACGGCGGTTCTCCCTTCAAGGTTTGGCAACCCGATTCTTTCAGAATCAGGCTGAACCGCCGCTCAACTTTCAACTACGGATGGGACATCCTCCGTTTGTGCCAGGATTTGATCGATTCCACTCGGGCCAGCAAGAAAGAACACGGAGCCGCGGCATTGCTCCAGCGATTGAATCGCTGGCGAAGGCTCCTTGAGTCTGGCCGGGGTGGACTGAGCGAAAGTCAACTGCGCGGGCTCTACGGTGAACTCTGGTTTCTCTGGACCATCGCGATTCCTGTCCATGGCGCTGTCAACGCCATCAATGGGTGGAATGGGCCATTGGGAGCGCCGCAGGATTTTCAGCTCGGGCCGGGTCTCGTTGAAGTGAAGGCAATTCTTCCCGGCATTCACAGTGTCTCAATCTCTTCCGCAGAGCAGTTGGAGCATGGGTCTTCTTCGCTGCAACTTGTGGTCGTTTCCTTGCACCCTTCCGAGGAACTTTCCCTGCCCAGCCTGATTGCAAACATTCGACAGGAACTTGAAGCCAGCCTCGGAGGCATATCGGAATTCGAGTTGCGACTAGCTGAAGCTGGATACTCCGATCGTCTCGAGTATGAACGGGTTAAGTTTTCTGTCGATCAGATTCGATTCTATCCCGTAGGGGAAACATTTCCACGAATTGCGTCCAGTCAGATCCCATCTGGCATTTCACGGCTCACCTACGATCTTGACCTCCACCAATGTGGTGAGTATCGGAGCGAATACATTCATGAACATCTCTGAGTACAGGACCGAATTTATCGAAGATCTCAACGCACGAGCCAGTGCGGCATCTGACTTCACGCATTCCATGTTCGTTGAAGTATGTGCCGAGTTGCTGGGTGACGCCGAAGAACTCTCAGATTTTGAAGCTTGCTATTACCGCGGGAGCGGTTCTCGCAATCGCTCTCTTGCTGTAGACGGGTTCGCTCAAGACAGTGTGGACGGTTCGTTGCGTCTCGTTATCGCAGATTTCAGCGGAAACGATGAAATACAGACTTTGAACCAGACCCAAGCAAGGGCTAGTTTCGCAAAGCTCGTTGCATTCTGCGAAGACGCCTTCTCTGGGCGCCTACAGGATAGTATCGACGAATCAACGCCTGCACACTCCCTTGCATTGCTGCTTCAGCAACAGCGAAAGCAGATCGCACGGCTTCGACTGTATTTGATTACGGATGCTGCGCTCAGTGCGCGTGTACGCGACTGGCCCGAAGGAGAGGCAGGCGGAATTCCCACTGAGTTTCACATATGGGACATCAATCGCTTTCACCAGGTATACGAATCAAAGACAGGGCGCGATGAACTCACCGTCGATTTCACCGAGATAGTCCCAGGAGGCTTGCCCTGTCTTGCTGCCAGCGTTGAAGCAGACAACTATCGAGCATATCTCTGCGTGATTCCGGGCACAGTTCTTGCTGACATCTATCAGCAGTACGGCAGCAGGCTGCTTGAAGGAAACGTTCGATCCTTTCTTGGTACACGAGGCCGGATCAACAAAATGATACGGAAGACAGTCACCGCAGAGCCCGCGATGTTTTTCGCATACAACAATGGCATTGCAGCTACTGCCACAGACGCCGTGATTGAAACACATAGCGGACTTCGTCTCACGAAGGTCACTGATCTTCAAATTGTCAACGGCGGGCAGACAACCGCGACGCTGGCAAGTGCCTTGGCAGAAAAGGAACAGGGCCTTGGCCAGACCTTCGTGCAGATGAAGCTCTCTGTAATTCCCGCCGAGACCAGCGGCCAATACATTCCTCTGATTGCCCGCTTTGCCAACAGCCAGAACAAGGTAAGCGATGCTGACTTCTTCTCCAATCATGAGTTTCATCAGCAAATGGAGAAGATTTCACAATTGCTTCGTGCTCCTGCATTGGGCGGAGCACAGTACGGAACCCATTGGCGCTATGAAAGAGCGCGCGGAACCTACCTGAATGAACAAGCCAAACTCACCAAGGCTCAACGCAATCTCTTCAAACT
>CAIZFH010000258.1 GCA_903932155.1 uncultured Granulicella sp.
GACGTCGCCCAGGTACGGGCCGCTGGGCGGCGTGGCGGTATCGGCGGCGAAGCAGCACGCGGCAGTGAGTGTGAGGGCGAGCAGGGAGACTAAGCGGGCCATGGGGGGAGGCCCTCCTGTGGGGGGAGAGGTGTACCGGTCCATTATAACAAAAGACGCGCGAGAATGTGCCTTCTCGGCTCTTCTAGGATGTGTATGGGTCGCTTGACAAGCCCCGCTTGAGATGATCGCACCCGTCGTGTCATCCTTCGTACTTTGTCCGCCAAGACAAGAGCGAAGGAGACGACGACGAGTGCCCCACAAAGATATTACTTTGCTGCTTGGTCTGCAAGGCTGGTGTGTGGAGGACGTTACCATCCATTGCGGCCGTGAAGCGCGCATTCGACTTGAGCGCGACCCGCCCTTCCACGAGTGCTCGCAGTGTGGATCAAAGACGACCCAGCGCTATGACCATTCCACCCGGGAGTTGCGCGATCTGGCGATCAGCGGCAAGACCGTCTATCTTTATGTGCCGCAGTGGCGGGTTGTCTGCGCCACCTGCAAGGCCATCGTCACCGAGCAGCTGGACCTGTGCGATCCCGACCAGGTGATGACGCGGCGCTACGAGCGTTACGTCGCTCAGTTGTGTGAGCAGATGCCCCTGCAGGCGGCGGCCGAACGCGAAGAGCTCAGTTGGTCAACGGTGAAGCGCATCGACCGCAAGTACCTGCAACTGCGCAATGACGCGCGCCAGTTCGGCGAGGTGCGCAAGCTGTGCATCGATGAGATCGCCTACCGCAAGGGGCAACGCTATCTCACGGTGGTCAGCGACTACGACACGAGGGATGTGATCTGGGTGGGCAAAGGCCGCGATAAGGCCGCAGTAGCCGCGTTCTTCGAGGCTCTCGGTCCCGCGAAGACCGCCCAGATCGAGTGCGTCGCGATGGATATGAGCAAGCCCTACATCGCCGCAGTCGCAGAGGGCGCGCCACAGGCATTCATCGTCTACGACCGCTTCCACATCATGAAGTACGTCAACGAGGCCGTCGACCAGGTCCGTCGCGATGAGCAGAAGGTCGCCGATCAAGCGGGCCAAGAGCTACTCAAAAACAAGCGTTACGTCCTGCTCTATCGCGAGAAGAACCTCACCGAGAAGCAGCAGGTCTCCCTGCAGGAACTGTGCCGTCTGAACCAGAACATCGCTATCAGCCATCTGCTCAAAGAGGACTTCTGCCAGCTGTTCGAGTGCCAGGACACCGTCGAAGCAGCATACTTCCTGGATGGCTGGGTGCAGCGCGCCCAGGACAGCAAGCTCGAACCCTTCGCCAAGCTGTGCGAGCAACTGGATCGCTGGCGCGAGGGACTGCTCAACTACTTCGTCCACCGCGTCGCCAACGGCCTGGCGGAGGCGATCAACAACAATATCAACGTGCTCAAGCGCGCCGCTCGGGGCTTCCGGGACCTGGAGTACTTCATGCTCAAGATCCTGCAGCGCTGCGGAGGCCTGCCGCCGCTAACCCAGGTCATCAAGACCAGCTAACGGCCCGCTACCCACACACATCCTAGAAGAGCCCAAGGGCGGAGCACAGGCGAGGGACGTTAAGCAGATTCCCGTGCACGCCGGGGTCTGCGGCAGGAGACCGGCACAAGCGCTTCAGTCGAGCTGCCGGCTTGCTCTGCGCGATCATGCTTGGACGTGCGGGGCCAGGGGGCGCCAGACCGCGAGCGGCGAGGCCGTCTTCGCCGCCCGGATAGGCCATGCGCGGATGCTTTCTTGGGTGGGGATTTCACACCGGTTTCTTGTGGCAGAAAACTGGGGCGAGGCCAGAACCTAATGGGCCC
>CAIZFH010000259.1 GCA_903932155.1 uncultured Granulicella sp.
ATTTTGTCAGGACTGATAAGAATACCTGTGATAATAATGGTATTATAACCCACATAAGAAGCTTTTAAATCATACCTTCCGGCATTGACGTCACCGTGCAGCGAGGCGCCGAAGAGACCCTTCGCGAAAGCGAAGCGCGCTACCGCCAGTTGGTCGAAGGCTCGCTCGGCATGGTCTGCACCCACGACCTGCAGGGAAAGCTGCTCTCCCTTAATACCCACGGAGCGCAGACCATTGGCCGCACTCGAGAAGATGTGGTCGGCCATCGCCTCTCCGAGTTCATGCCCGAAGACCAGCGCCCGGAGTTCGACAATTATCTCAGCCAGATCGCTCTGTCTGGCGAAGTCCAGGGCCTGCTTCACCTCTCCCATGTCGATGGAAGTGTGCGAGTCGTCGCATTCCGCAACAAGCTCATCCAGTCCCAAGCGTGCGATCCCTACGTCCTCGGCTTCGGCATCGACATCAGCGAACAAGTCCGGGCCGAAGACAAGCTGCGCGCCCTCATCCGCCAGTCCAACTCCGTCCTCGAGTCCGTCGGGGATGGCATCTACGGCATAGACCTCGATGGAATCTGTACGGTCGTCAATCCTGCCGCCTCGCAAATGCTCGGATTCAAGCCTGAAGAACTGCTCGGGCGCAACATGCACTCACTCATCCATCACACGCGCGCCGATGGCTCACCCTACCCAGAAAATGAGTGCCCCATTAAAAACACCCTCAGTGACCTGGATACCGTCCGCGTCTCCAATGAAATCTTCTGGCGCAAGGACGGAACCAGCTTCCCGGTCGAGTACGTCGCGCGCCCACAGATCGAAACCGAGCATGGGTTACGACCCAGAATCGAGCCCAGAATACAGTCCGGAATCCTCTTCGATTTCGAACAGGATATCAACCCCAATATCCCGCCCGTCTCCGAGGATGCAAAGCACGCAGGCAAGGCGGTTGGCGTTGTCGTTGCCTTTACCGATACCACCGAGCGCCGCGCCCTCGACCGCATGAAGGACGAGTTCATCTCCACCGTCTCCCACGAGCTGCGTACTCCGCTCACCTCGCTCCGCGCCGCCCTCGGTCTCATCACGGGCGGCTCCCTCGACGCCCGTCCGCAAAAGATCCGCCAAATGCTGGAGATCGCAGCCGGTAATACCGACCGCCTCGTCCGCCTGGTCAACGACATCATCGAACTAGAACGCATCGACTCGGGCAAGGCCGAGTTGCACGGCACCATGTGCTCCGCGGACGACCTCTTCCGCCGCGCTGCCATCCTCATGCAGGCAGACGCCGCCAGTGCACATATCCGCATCACCTTCAACTCCCAGGGAGTCAACGTATGGGCAGACCCCGACCGAATCCTTCAGGTTCTCTCCAACCTCATCTCTAACGCCATCAAGTTCTCTCCAACACACACCGAGGTCCACCTGCGCGCGCGCCGTATCGACGCCAACGAAGCCGAAATCCTGGTCCGCGATCAGGGCCGCGGTATTCCCGAAGACAAACTCGATAGCATATTCGAACGATTCCTCCAGGTCGACGCATCCGACTCCCGTACCATGGGCGGTACAGGCCTCGGTCTCTCCATCTGCCGCGCCATCGTCACCCAGCACAGAGGACGCATCTGGGCCACCAGCACCCCCGGTACAGGATCAACCTTCCATTTCACCCTGCCCACTCTCCCCGCCAGCAACCTGCTTTAGCAATTCCATTTGCCTCTATCGCAACTCCGCGCGCATCGTATCGCCATCCGCATCCATATACGTCACCTTGCCGCCTGTCATCGATACACTCGGATCGTATCTCCCTTTGCCCTTCCCGCTGTTGCTATTCCAGTTCAGTGGAATCATGGACGCATGATCGGCGTCGGTCAGGCATGCCATCCAACGCAGACACGTCAATCGAAACGGTATCCCAGGCATCCAGTTCCAGGCCTGCACTAAAGTGCGGTACTCTCCCGGCTCTCCATCCTGCCATAACAGCACGTCGCCCGAGAGGCTGACATAGACCTGCACCCCGCTCTGCTTCACATCGTTCTTGGTGACCGTCGCTAGCGGGTCGCGCATATAAATGCGCTGCCGATTCACCGCAATCAGAGCCAGAACCACCATCAACATCACCAATAAAAATGTCTTCATCCATACCCTCAACCTGGCGCCTAACACCAAGCGCCTGGTACCAAGCGCCTGGCACCTTAATCACTTCTTGTCCTTCTCCTCGTGGTACTCCTGCTCCGTGTTGATGTCCCACAACGCTTGTTTGTTCACCTTGCCCGCCACCAGACCATCCACCACATGCATTGCGGTCAACATGCTGTGGTCCTGGTTGTTGTACTTGTGCATCCCGTTGCGTCCCACCAGAAATAAGTTCTCGATGCGGTCGGTAAATGTCTTCAGCTCTTCAAAGCG
>CAIZFH010000260.1 GCA_903932155.1 uncultured Granulicella sp.
AACTGGATGGCCGAGTGGGAGCGCACCAACGACACCATGTGGCGCGACAAGATTCTCGCCGGCGTCGACTCGATCCTGGCCATGCCGTTTGGGCTGGAGACAGGCAAGCCTGAGGCGAATTCGAAGGCGCTGGCGGCTACCGTCGAGTTCGACAATGCAACCGGTAAACTGACCGCAATCCCCAATCCGCAGACGCACGCCCTTGTGCCCGCCAATTACAATCTGGCGACCATCCAGGGCGGCGGCGAGGTCATGTTCGAGCTGGTGCCGCTGCTCGGCCGCAAGGACTTCGAAGCTTCCTGGTTGCAGTTGTGCCGCCTCGGCATTGCGCCGCCCGACGTATGGGAAAAGGACCGGACCACGCACACCGAGGGCGCTGACGCCCAGTTCGTGCCGTCTGGACAAAGCGGTCCGCGATTGGCAGCATACGCCTATGCAAAGACTAAGAATGTAGCCTACGCGAAGAAAGCCATTACCATGATGCTCTCCCAGGGTGCGGGCATCGCCACTCCGCAAAGGGTTGCAGGACCGGATTCGCTCCATCCGGTTGAGGAAGATCCGCGCATGTCTACCAATGAAGCCGCGCAGAGCAGTCTCTCCACCATCGAGGTCCTCGAACTCTGCAAAGACCAGCTCCCCACCGAGGCAGCCGTCCGTCCCGTTCGCCAATTCCGCGGTCAACCCGCTCCCACTCCCGCAGCTCCAACGCGGCCAGCCATCCCACAGAACTGAGCTAACGGGAGTAAGCCATGGCACCCGATTAGTAACAATAAACGACGCAGTGTCCGATTATCCTGCCCCCCGCCCCGGTCATGAGTACCGTAAGCCGGTCGACTTGCGGTACCCACCTCAGCGATCATAGCTATCGAAGCTAAGTCCTTAATTGAGAACGATCTATCCACCGGCTACATGCAGGTCCAGTTGAACGCTTTCATGGCCGCATCTTGCGTCCCTCGGCTTTGGATATAACAGGACTTCGAGGATCCAATCAGAGAAACGGCCATATTTCTAGCTTGATTCTGTTGACCGGAGAAATTCTCTGGTGGAAGAAACACGCAGAAAAGGCCCTAAACACGGGGCTAATCTCGATCTAAGTTATTCATAAAAAATAACTTAAACTACATGGCGGAGAGTGGGGGACTCTCTGTAGTATCGTTGTAAGTACATGTAAATAAAATAGTTGCTCGTCAACAGGTGAGTTTTGTAAGGTGTTTGTAAGGTAAATGGTCAGATTCTTGCCTGTATGAGGCCCCACGATGGCGAATCGGAATGTCACTCTTGTCCGGCTGTGCAAGACGGAGAAGGGGTGGAGGCGGTACCCCGCAGTCATCGGCAAGAACGGCAGGGTTAAGCCCGGCTTCGTGCGGGTTGGCGCCAAAGAAAAGGAGTTTAAAGAGGGCAGGTATCAGCTGCGGAGCTACGAAGGCTCTCGTATGGTCTATGCCGAAGCCGGCGAGCATGCTGGAGACGCCTCGGCAGCGCGGGACAAGGCAATCAATCTTCTGGCAGCGAAGGACTCAGCAACGGTCGCGGGAGTGAAGATCGAAGAGACCCCGGGACGGCGGAACCTCCGGCGCGAATTGACCCGTTTCGTGACCGCAACCCAGGACAGAGGGTCCATGGTTGCGTCAAAGATCTATCGAACCTCCGGCGACGAGTTCCTATTGGTTGCTGGTAAGACTTTCGCAGAGGACCTAACCCCGGACGATCTCTCTCACCATCTGCGCGCGCTGCGCAAGAGGGGGCTCGGGGACAGAACGATAGCTAACCGGCATCGAGGCGTATTGGCGTTCCTTCGATATCTCAAGCTGGACACGAAGGCCCTGGCACCGTATATGCCCCGATTGATACGAGCAGCGCCTGCCAGAGGTCTACGGAGAGGAGGAACTGCGCGCATTCTTCGAATCACTGAGCGGCGATCCTCTCAAGGTTGTTTACGAAATCTTGCTTATGACCGGACTGCGTGAGCAGGAGGCCGTTTATCTCGCATGGACCAGTGTCGATCTCGATCGGGGAATCCTGCGGGTTCGATCGAATCCGGACTATGCATTCAAAGTGAAGGATAAGGAACAGCGAGACCTGCCAATCCCTGAGGATCTCCTCAACGAGCTAAGGGAATACCGTGCTGTTCATAAGAAGCGAAAACTGGTAACGGGCACTGCGTCGGATTCGCCGAATAGGAAGCTCTTGCTATCGCTCAAGCGACGCGTGCGACAGGCCGGTCTCAACTGCGGCGCCTGCGAAGCCTGCCTTGAGCGGAAAGAATGCGAGCGTTGGTTCCTGCACAAGTTTCGTGCAACATTCATCACGAAGCTCTTGCAGTCCGGCATGGACCTGCGAACCGTAATGAAGCTGTCGGGCCATTCGGACCTTGAGAGCGTGATGCGATATCTCAGCCCGGCGGCGGATGAGGCAATTAAGAAACACGTCTCCAATGTGAAGTGGATCTAAAGCAAATGGGCCAGGAGAAGTTCTCCTGGCCCATCCTGCTACATCACCATCCTCGCTTCGAGCCAGTCCGCTGTTACTTGCGGATCAAAGCGAATCATTGAACCGATCCGAATGGCCGGCAGCCGGCGCTGCTTCACCAATGCGTAGACACACTTCTTGCTGCACTCCATGAGCAGAGCCAGTTGCTCTGCTGTCAGCAGCCTGCGCATCTGCCGGATATATGCCGCCAGATTGCCCCATTGAGTTTCTGGGTCGCTTGGCATGTCCTGCTTCATGAGGCGAAGGCGGGGCATAGCCGGAGTTTTGTTGGAGTTGTACGAGGAGGGGAGGGAACGAGAGCCCTTCTCAACGGAAAACGAGCGAGGTAGAGACTTAACTGCAATCACAGAAATACCTTTATGGTATGTAAGTGAAAGCAGCGGTTCGCGGTCGCTCTTTCCGGTGTTTCTCGGCCCCTATAAGGTTTGCCGAGCAATTCGCAGAGGGTTTCGGTCGAGTCTCCCCGACCAAAATAGTTTTCGCTGCACGAACGCAGAGGGCGACTCTCGAAACCTTCGCCAATACCATTGTACTCCGCCACGCTGTGAATCGTGAACATTTGAACGCGGCTAGTTGAGGCAGACGACCTCCGCAGATTCAAAACTACGGGGTCAAAGCGGCATGATTTGCTGCAACCCACTTCTCTACGAGTGCAAGAAACTCACCAGCCTTACGAACCAATTCAGCAGCTTCCGTCTCCGTCGCTACGGAAGAGTTGTCGTAGTCGATGGCATTGCGTTTGCGACGGCACGCATCAAAATAGTCCGTCAGCAATACAGCTTCAGGTCCAATCGCCAGATGCACAGCCTCGAACGTGACGGCGTGGTGTCCAGCTCGCGCGGTCACTCGATATCCAGAACAAGCAATGGCGATCTTCCCGGCTTGGAGAGCAGCGTTATATGCCGTGGCGAACTGTCGGTCAGCCGAGAGTCCGGGTAGAGAGGCATCGGCCATGTCACGTGCGATCAGGGCGCGCACTTTATCGATTTCTTGTTTGCTGGTCCGATGAGTAGTTACTTCACCGCTCGCCAATAATTTCTTCCAACTCATGCTCGTTTCCCTTCACAAACTGTTTTGCTCCGCCGAGCACCGTACTCAAGAAGTGGTCATGTACCCGGGCCTTGCGTCCAAACTCTTCTGTCGAGTAGACGGTCGGGTTTACTGGCCGCCCCAGTATTGCTTCCACGCGTTTGAGGGTCGGGACGATCTCAGATAGTCCAACCGCCCCAATAATCATGAGATCAATGTCGCTCTCCGACACTTCCTCTGAGCGAGCCATGGATCCATACAGAAAGGCTACTTTGATCTGTTCTCCCAAGCCTTCCAGCGCTTTCTGCAAGACCGGCACCAACCCCGCTGTCTTGACAAATAGGTTCTTGAGATCTGTGAAGACGGGAGAGAGGGCATTGGGCTTCAAGTAAACGCGCCGACCATCCCGCGATTGCTCGAGAATGCCGGCTTTGCTCAGTGCGTCCACCTCGCGCTGGAGACTAGATGGCTGGGTATGGAGAAACGTCGATAGCTCGGAGAGATACCAGCTTTTCTCTGGCTGCGTCAGGGTCGCTGCAAGAATCTTCCCTCGGATTTCGGGGAAGAGAGCATCGATGATTGGAGACCTACGCATAATGCGTAAATTATTACGCGTTTTGCGTAAGATGTCAAACGGAAGCTACCGTCCCAGACCATATACAGATACCGAGAGAATTCCCGTTTGGCTGGTAGAGTTTTCTAGGGGTAGGTCACCCGACCACTACGGCGTCAAGATTATAACTCCATTATAATCTTGGAATTGCTGAGAAACTAAGGGAATGAAAGGGCACATAAAGGAACGATTGGATCCCTTATTGTGCCCTCGTTTGTGCCCTCGTTTAGGGAAAGACGGTGGGTAACCTGAAACCCTAACCAAGCTCAGGCGGGCTGGCACCTGTCCTGAAAAGAGGAACTAGAAAGCTTCCTAAAAGAGAGCGTTCAGCCGTATTGCATTTCAGTGAGTAGCACCGAGTCCACACGCGGGGACGATGACGGGGCAACGGCCTAACGGCGTTCCCGTTTCACCTTGCCCAAGGCGGCGACTCTCTTGTTGAGAATCTCCCAAATTGTCGCAGTTCTGCACAGGAAAAATATGATAATCAGCTATTTGATGGTTGATTATCCTCCACTTGTTGGAGAATAATACAAGCATGATTCGTCGCAATCTCACCGATAGGCTTCTTGAGGCGCTGGAAGACACGCCCGCCGTTCTGGTCAACGGCGCTCGTCAGACCGGGAAAAGCACCTTGGCGCAATCGGTTGACGAGAAGGGGCCGAGCCGTCAATATCTCACCTTCGACGATCCGGGCATTCTGGCAGCAGCCAAGGGCGACCCCAATGGCTTCGTCGCTGGTCTGAATACCCCGGTCACGTTGGACGAAGTGCAGCATGTCCCCGAAATCTTTCCCGTGATCAAAGCTGCCATCGATCGCAAGCGGCAGCCTGGTCAATTTCTGCTTACAGGATCGGCGAACGTACTGCTCTTGCCTAAGCTGTCTGAATCCTTGGCGGGACGCATGGAGATACTGACCCTGTGGCCGTTTTCTCAGGGAGAGATGCACGGCGTAAGAGAGAGCTTTGTGGACACACTGTTCTCCCGAAAGACCGTCGGCTGGTCAGGAAACACCGCCGCGTTGCGCCGGGAAGATCTGTTGGCGACCGCTCTGGCGGGCGGCTATCCTCTGGCCATCGCTCGCATGAGCCCTTCGCGTCGCGACGCTTGGTTTCAGTCTTACGTCATGACGATCCTTCAGCGGGATATACGCGATCTAGCGAACCTCGCCGACGTAATGGCAGTTCCGCGTCTACTCTCCGTCGTCGCAGCGCGTGCAGGCGGGCTGTTGAACGTTGCCGATCTATCGCGTACGGTAGCCCTACCGCAGACGACGTTGAAGCGCTACTTTGCCTTGCTGGAAGCGACCTTCCTTGTACAACTATTGCGCCCGTGGGCAAAAAATATAGGCAAGCGGGTTATTCAGACGCCCAAGGTTTATGTGAATGACTCCGGCCTGCTGGCCTACTTGCAGGGGGTGACGATGGACCGCCTGAAGACAGAAGCAAGTCTGGCAGGCGCGCTACTGGAAAACTTCGCTGTGATGGAGCTGCGGAAGCAGGCCACCTGGAGCGCGACCCAGCCGGAGTTGTTCTTCTGGCGCACGGCCTCCGGCCAGGAGGTGGACATCGTATTGGAGGATCGCGCCGGTAGAGTGGTAGGAGTGGAGATCAAGGCCTCCGCGACCCTGGGCAGTGGCGATGTGCGCGGGTTGCAGGCTTTGGCAGAGGCCGCTGGCAAAAACTGGGTGCGCGGCGTGGTGCTGTACGCAGGGACGGAAGTGATTCCCTTTGCCAGCAACCTCCACGGCGTTCCATTTGGGCGGCTCTGGGCTGAGTAAGACATCGGTTTTATAGCGGTTCCCATAATGGTGTATGCCATCGTCGAACGACAAAAGCAGATTCCTCCGTTGGCGCTACGGAATGAGAAACGATGCTGGTCTACACCAATTCGGGAACCGCTCTAAGTCTATCCACCGAGGGTGCCAATATCTGCCATTCGATCACTTGCCGAGGCTGTAACTCTCTACGGAGAACTAATCACCTGTAGCGGCCGCTCGCGGTGCAGCGTGAGTTTTCGGCAGTCCTGCGTAATTGAAAAAGTCCGGTCTATCTTAACGACCTGACTCCACTCGCGGATTGGGTCCGCAACCACTTCTTCTTGGGCGGAGCGGCGAGGATACGGCGGACGGAAGTGCGACCGATGTTGAGTCGGCGGGCGATTTCGGATTTGCTGAGGCCGGAGCGGCGTAATTTCCTGACCTGGTCGGCATGGAGTCCTGCGGTTAGGGGCCGGCCCAACCGCTTGCCGTTCAGCCGGGCATGAGCGAGTCCAGCCCGTACGCGTTCCCCCAGGATCTCGCGTTCGAAGGCGGCGAAGACGGCCAGCAGCCCAGCCATTGCACGGCCGGCGGGTGTGGTCAGGTCCAGCGCCTCGGTCAGCGAGACGAAGCCGACGCCGAGATGTTCCAGTTCCTGTAGCGTCGTGAGCAAGTCGGTAACAGATCTTCCCCATCGGTCCAGCCGCCACACCACGACAACGTCGATTTCCCTGCGCCAGGCGGACATCTTCGCCTATGCTCCGTTTCCTGAAAAGGGCAGCCACGACATCTGCGTTCTGGAAGCCATGGCCAGCGGAGTGCCCCCGGTGCTGACAGATGTGGATTCAGTGCACCAATCCGTCTGCCATATGCACGATGGCATGCTTGTCCCGTTTGGGGACGTGCAGGGTTTCGCTGCCGCCGTGGAACGGCTGATTGAGGATCCCGTGCTTCGTTCGTCTCTGGCGCGGAACGCCCGCACAACTGCGGATCAGCGATTCGGTCTGGACCGCCTGGCATCCGATTATCTTTGTGCGTATCACGATACTCTCCAAGCTCAACCACCGGCGCCCGCGGATGTCATTCGACGCAACGTGCGCGCGTTCGTGGCAGAACGAATGCGCGTTGCCAGCTTCGAGAGAAACCTAGTTTTTCTTCACGATACCCTGGCGGCAACTGCAATCGCCGAGCGCTACTGGGTCATTGGAGGCCTGCTCATCGGCTGGGCAAGGGAAGGCCGTGTGTTGGCGCACGACTGCCAGGATGGCGATTTTGGTCTCTTACAGCAGGACCAGGAGATATTTCTCAACGCTATTCCCGCTCTCGTCGCCGCTGGGTTCCGGCCGTTCGCGCGCTATATCGACAATCGCGGCATTACGGTGGAGTATTCGTTCACCAAAGACGGTGCTCGATTCGATTTCTTCCTGCACGAGACGGTCGGCGATCAGATACGATGCACCTTCTTCGGCGTTTCACCGGGACCCATGGACCAGCGACCGATCGAAATGATTAGTCAGGTTCCGCTTTATGGGCTCGCGCCGATGGATTTTCTCGGCCGCGTGTGGCGCAAGCCGGAGGACCACGAAGGCTTCCTGACCGCTGAGTACGGAGACTGGTGGTTGCGAAGGCCTGCCTTTGACCATTGCACCGACGACCGAAGCGTCATCCAGATAAATTGGTGGGAGAACGCCGTATGCACTGAGTTCACGGCTTGATCGACGCACACATTGAGCGGTGACGATCCGGCTTTGGTGGGTCAATCGCAACAGTCGCTCTCAGGAAATGGTGCGTTCAATTTCTGACACAGCTCATTCCATGAATTGAGCGCTGATAGGCACGATAATCGGCGTCTGCGGAAATTCGGTTCTGGGAATTGTTGATTGTTGCTACATCGCCTGTGCGCTCAGCAAGGGGCAGATTAGTAACGGGAAGTCGGCATTGCGACTGGAATCTCATGACCAGGCTCCGGATCGACGATCGCCGTCGCAACAAGCGTTTATCAGTAGTAAATGGCATTTTCGAGGCCTAGACATCTCTCCGGGCGTTCTTGATCCACGGTCTTCTCCCATTCGTTTCGCTCTGAAAGCCAAGGTCTAGTCTAGCCGCCGATGCAGATGTCTGGATACCTACGCCAGCACCAATCAGTTGCAACATGTTGACTGATACGACCACAGGCGATAAATGCGTTTAACAGGACTTAGGCACGGGTTCCCGAGGCAGGCTTGGCCGTTCGCGCCTCACGGGAGGTTAGGTCGTGTACTCATAAACCGAATGACCGAGAATGAAGAGACCGGGCCCAGCCGAGGGGCGAAAAGCCCTTTGCGCCAGCGCTTGAGGGCAGCGATGCTAACCGGTATCATTCGCGACATGGCTAGATGCACAGCACCGACACGTGGTCATCACACAGCGAGCGGTCGAGCTGCCTGCCCTGTGCATGGTGGCAGCGGCCGCTACGGATATGGCTACGGGTCGCCGTACTCGTCCTACACTCCGTCCTATACCCCGTCGGGTAGCAGCGGCGGCGGTCGGAGCAACGGTGGCGGATCCGGTAGCAGCGGAAGGCCGAGATGGTCGCCAGCGGGTTCGTCCGTGGCCTACACGCCTGATGAGGTGCGGGCACTCACGCCGTTCCGCGTCGGCGTCGAAAAGAGAGTTCCGCTGCCTGAATTCCGGGACGTCTTTCTGTGCCATGCGTGGGACGACCGGAGAGGGGTCGCTAAGGAATTGCACGATCTGCTTGAGTCACGCGGTGTCTCGGTCTGGTTCAGCGAGAAGGACGTCGCACTCGGCACATCGTTGCTCCGCGAAATCGACAAGGGTTTGGCGAAGTCGCGAGTCGGAATCGTGCTGGTGACCCCTGCGCTACTGAGCCGCCTCAAGGATGAGGGTATCGCCGACAAAGAGCTATCGGCACTCCTAGCGCGCGATCTGCTCGTCCCCATTGTGCATGACACAACGTACGAGGCTCTCCGCGACGTCAGCCCCCTGCTCGGCTCGCGAAGCGGCCTGAGTACTAAAGAAAATCCGCTGGCAGACGTCGCGGCCAAGCTCGCCGAGCTGATCGCCATCTAAATCTATCGCCAGGGTGGCGTGTGGCTTCGACTAGTGCCGCGTGGAAACGGATTCTCGCATATGCGCTCAGAGTTGTCGGCAAATCAAGAAATCCTCGGAAGTGTCCTGACAACCTGACAATCACGGTCAAAAGTAAAATGGGAATAGCCGTTCGTTCTTCGAGAAAGATTTTGTGAGAGACGACTTCAGCAAACCCACAATCGACCAGCTTGCCAAGCGTGCGGGGGCCGTTTGTTCAAATCCCGGCTGCGGGGGACCGACGTTTGGCGCTGCGCAGAGCCATGATGGTTTCCTGAACGTCGGAGTCGCCAGCCACATCACGGCGGCTTCGCCCGGAGGGCCTCGTTACGATCCAAACCTTACGAGCGAACAACGCCGACACCAGTCAAACGGGATTTGGCTTTGTCAGACACATGGAAAAGCTGTTGATTCTGACGACGGACATTTCACTGTCGAGCTGCTCCGTGAGTGGAAACGATTAGCAGAGGGGCGGTCCTTCTCAGCTATCGTAATGGACGGAGCGCAAGGACAGACCATCTCTACCGCTGGGCCGGAAGCCAGCGAGGATGCATCGACCGTTGCGCGCCTCCTCCTTGCTGCAAAGAACGATCTCGATGCTTTCAAACGCATTCCAGGCTGGCCGCGACACCCGATTGAGCTTGGCTTGAAAATGACGCGTGGTGAGAGCTCTCAGGCCTTCCATGCTTCGGCACTCGCTAACGCAATCGTTGCCTTCAATGAAATCGTCCTCATTGCCGCTCCAGGCACCGGCAAGACGACGACACTGCTTCAGGTAGCAGAGGCTATTATCTCTCGCGGGAACTCGGTCGCTGTATTCATTTCGCTTAGCGAGTGGTCCGCTCAATCCGATTCGCTCTTGGCATCAATCGCGCGGCGACATGCTTTTCTTGGAAGTGGTGAAGATCAGTTAACACAGCAAGCACGTCAGGGGCGGCTGGTCTTGCTTTTGGACGGCTGGAACGAGCTTGACTCAGCCTCCCGGCAGCGGGCGAGGAGCGAAATCCAGAGGCTTCAAAGGGAATTCCCCGCTTTGGGCATTCTTATTAGCACGCGTCGTCAGGCATTGGATGTTCCGATCTCAGGCCCGGTGGCAGAGGTTGAGCCTTTGAGCGAAAGCCAGCAGATGGAGATCGCTCGCTCACTGCGTGGCACTCAAGGTGAGGCTCTTCTCGATCATGCCTGGCGGACTCAGGGCATAAGAGGACTGGTTTCTATCCCGCTTTACTTGACTGCGTTGCTGGCGCATGCTGAAGGCGAAAGACTGCCTACGAGCAAAGAAGAAGTGCTGCGGCTGTTTGTTACGGAACATGAGCGAGACAGCGACGACGCCGAGGTGCTGCGCCGCGAGATGTTTGGATTTCACTCAGAACTTCTGAAAGCACTAGCTGTTGAAGCCACTCGGTTGGGAACGACGACTTTATCCGACACCCATGCACGCGCGGCAATCAAACGTGAAGAAGGTCGGTTGATTTCAGAGAGGCAGATCAACGGATTGCCGCAACCAACGACCCTTCTTGACCTACTAGTTAGCCATCATCTGTTGATTCGGTCCCAGGGCAGTTCTGGAGGGCTTTCATTCCAGCACCAGCAGTTTCAGGAATGGTATGGATCTTTTGAAGTTGAAGACGTAATGCGAAAGGCGGCAACGGGTGATAACGACAGCAAGCTGAACTTGAGGCTAGGCCCGCTGAATACCCGTGCATGGGAAGAATCCGTCTTGTTTGCTTGTGAACGAGCATCGCGAGCGGACGAAAGCGGGTCCCGCGCAGTGGGCGCAGCCATATTGGAAACCATCGGAATTGATCCAATGCTCGCGGCCGAAATGATTTACCGGTCGGCCGCATCTGTGTGGGAGATGGTTAGGGATCAGGTCGTCGAATTTGCTGAGCGATGGCACGAGAGCGGCACCGTGGATCGGGCAGTACAGTTCATGATAACCACCGGTAGACCTGAGTTCGCGTCTAAGATTTGGCCGTTGATTGCGAACGAAAACAATCAGATCTATCTCGCTGCTTTTCGCGCTGCACATCGTTTCCGGCCTTCGGTGCTGGGCACCGACATTAAACAGCGTGTCGCGCTGCTGCCAGAAAAAGAACGTGCAGCGATTGCTTCCCAAATTGCTTTTGAAAGCGGTATCGAAGGAATAGAAACTGCTGCTGGTATTGCCATCAGGGATGACAGTTCAAAGGTCAAGATTGCAGTCATTGAGGCGCTCGACTTCCGTCGCGCAGACAGATTCACTGTCGGTGTTCTCCGCTCGGGTTCAGATGAAGTGTGGAATGCAGTCGCACAGCATGGCTACGTTGTAGCGACTGGTGATGCCGAAATCGCAGAGCGGTTAGTCAAAGAACGGAACCGATTCATCAAATCTGAAATTGATCCATTGCGAAAGCTCAACGCGATCGTTGAGGCCGGGCGTCGAGGGGAAGGGGTCGGCGATGCGGCAGCCGCGTTGATTGGGTCTCCTGATTTTCCTGCTTTGGACCAACATGCCGGATGGGCCATCAGCGAAGCATACAAAGTGTTCCCCAGGGAGGTGAAGGCGGCTTTGCTTGGCCGACTGCAAGCGGGACTAGCGGTTCCGACTCCGGCAGAAGACCTATTACGCACGGAAGATATCGAGATTGATGATGGGCCGGTCGTTGCCTTCACTCTGGATGAAGACCCGCCGGCATCCATCGTTCCTGGTTCACTTGGCGTTTTGGGATCTCAGACTGTCGGTAGACTAATCGATAAACTAATTGCCATCAAAGGTAGCGCAAGCAACATTGGTGTACCTGAGGGAAAAGCAACTCACGACTTGCGAGACTGGATTGCTGCGACGCAACCAAGCTCGTTCGTGAAAGCGATACTCAAGCGCGCATCGACCACAGTACCGAGCGAAATTGCACTCCTGGCGGATCTCGTAAGCCGACACGGGAAACAGCAGGAAGGTGAACTGCTTCAGCTTCCAAGCGACCTTCAGGCTGACTTGACCGGTGCTTTCATCCGCTGGGGCGAGGAGCTCTTGGCAACATCGGCCCCCGACCGATCCGCTCTCGCAGAAGTCGCAAAGGCAATTAGCCGCGTGTCGCAGCCTGAGTTGGGGACAGTTCTGGGGCGGATGCTTGCGGCGGATTTGGCTCTTTGGCGTGATGCGCGCCAGAAGATGAAGTCCGCTTTTGAGAGAAAAGAAGCGGTTGATATGGTGGTTCGATCCTCTGCCCAGATGGGATACTCTCCGCAATACAGGCGCGCTTTCGCCAATACAGGTGGCAAGGAAGTTGTTGGCTTAATGAAGTCGTACTTGCTGCATCTCGGTTTCGATGGCTTTGGCGTGGACGCCGCACACGTGCTGAGGGATCTTTGGGAGAAGGAGTACAACTCACCCGACCCGAGGAGGCTCGTTTTCGGAAAAGACTTCTCGCAAGTCAGCGCGCGCAGAGCTGAACGAGCTTCGGCTACTGGAAGCCCCGCAACCTCACCCTACGCGGACGCAATCTTTGCGGTGGTCGATGACCTCATGAAGCCTGGATCGAGCGACGAAGAGCATCGCCACGCGTTGCAGTTAGCAATAGTGGCGCTTCGGATGCCACACGGCGATCGAACTCCTACGTTGGATCGCCTTCTTCAATTAAAGCAGTCTCTTCGCGAACAAAAGGCATTACTCAGCGACCTTGTCCTAAGCGGCGAAACCGTTCGAGCTGACACCGTTCTCGACGGTCTTCGAGCTCTCGTTGCGGAATTGAAAACAAAACGCTGGTTCGACTTCAAACAGGATTGGTGGGAAGTCGAAAGTTGGCTGGAGCTCTTACCGTTCTCCGATCGCCCAATGTCTACACTGGATGGGCTGGATCTGATAGACCCTACTTGGCGGCAACCTTGGCGGCTTCGCAGTGTCCTCTCCGCTTTGTCATATGCACCGTCATCCGAGGCTGAACATGTGCTCAAAGAATTGCCGCGAAGAGACACTGCCTTTCTGAACAACCACGACTGGCTCGGTGCCTTGGAACGACGTTCCCCGGTAACTGCGGCGCGCAGTCTTCTTGGATTCATTTCGGATGGAACTCTTTCCGCTGTTGAAGTGCGAGACAGATGGTGGCTCACTCGGAAACTAGGCCGAGCAATCCTGGGGGACGCAGATTTTCGAGCAGATGTTTATCGCCAATACGATGCAGCTTCTGATGGGCCTGCGAGTGAGTTATTGGAGGGGGCTATCGCGGAAGGCGCCGATGAGACGGGTGTGCTGATATTGGTTCAAAACCATGCACACCGGGGCAAACCTTATTCCGGCAGCATTGAAGCCGCCATTCGGCACGCCGTCGTCGGCGAACGACCATCTCAGGATTGGATTGGAGCCAGCGAACTTTTTGCTATTGCCGTTCCGTCGTTACGGAAAAAGCTGTTCGGAATGATTCAGGGTGATACGCCTGAGTCGCAGCTGGCTTGGAGGTGTCTTACCCGCATCGACGAGTTGCGCGATGAATACGGCCCCGTTGAATCAGAACCAAGACATCCGGATATCGAGTCAGGCCGCCCGTGGCCCGTTCCTTTTGCTCAATGACGGTCAAGATGCAAGCTCCAGCACATGCATTTCCTATCTGCTACGCATCGAGATTCTTGACAGCTCAAGGCAAGATGAGACGATCAGTCCTGCGAAGTCGGCCAGTGTACCGGGATCACATAATCGGGTAGCTGTTGACGATGAGTCGGCCAAGTTGACTATTTTGGTGACGCCAGACGCGAGGATCGTCATCGCATACACCGGCATGCGGAAATTGGGAGACTCAAGACTGACCAGTGGATTTTGGAGACGATCCGGCAAGTGCAAATTCTGAAGCCCGACCTGCACTCGATTCTTGAGGGTTTGAGGATGCATGCGGGCGAAGCCATGCGTAGCCCATCAGACTTGGCGCATCTCTCTCCGCCAAGGCACTCATCGTCACAGGATTAGTACCAGGAAGTCGGGCAGTGTTCAGCGATCCGCTGACCGATGGGTTGAAGGCTGTTCCAAATGGCGAGACCGGGCTCAGCACTCCTCGGTGCGAATTCTCGCCCGGCAACGATCATCAGAACCTCATACGTTTGGCTCGAAGTCGCTGGGTGTCACACTCTCAGCATGTATAACACAGGTACTTCTCCCGTTCCGTTCACCGAGCTGCCTTCTGAGGCTCGCGTGCTGCTTTTCATCTTTGCCATGGGCGCCGCGGCGCGCCATATGGCCCAACCACCAAAGCGGGCAGAACTGGACCCGTTGCTTGAAATCATCTGGAATCGGAATCGGCTTTGCCTCAGCGATTTCGCCGACCCTTACCGTATGACCGCCTTGCTCGAGAAGGAAATCAAATCCGTTTGTGTCGCTGACGGTGCCCAATGACCGAAGCAGCCGTGCCGGAAGTTTGTCGTTCCTCTGTCGACGGGCACCTCGTGGCGCTGTTCGAGGCTGCACAGCGTTGGATCATTGAGCGGGGCCTTGTCCTGGGGGAGATCGAGTACATCCTGAGCCAGGCTGGCAAGCTCGTGGACCTGTACCGTGGTCGCATCACGGCAGAGAACCTCCCTCCATCCCTCATGACTCCCTATGAACTGATGATATGGGCGCGTCCAGTGAGGGCAGACGAAGACGTGACCGGGTTGGAGCAGTATTCCCATTGGTTTGCCCGCTGGCTGGTCCTGTGCCTGCCAGGGAACCAAGATCTACAGGACGCGGTATGTTGTGTGATCTTGATCCAGGCCAAATCGCGAGATCAGATATTCGTATACTGATCACGACATGTCTGAGATCCCTGACAAGCGCCGCCGAACCGACCTCGACCTATTTGTCCTGGCTCTAATCGACGGCGGGGTCTCGACCCCGTATGAATTGCAGAAAACAGCCGGCCTCTCCCAGGGCGCCACGATCCCCGCGCTCCAGCGTTTGCTGGACGCGGGGCTCGTGCTCCAGGGGAAGCCGGGGGCCCGCAAGCGAACCGACTACAAAGTCAGCGCCACCGGCAAGAAGCTCCTGCGAGGCGGCTGGCTGCCCCTGATCGAAGCTGGTCCCAGCGGAGATATCGATTCCGATCTTCGTGTGGCACTGCTGGCGATAATGGGAAGCGGCGATCGCCGGCTAGCTGCCAACTTCCTTCGTCAGTCCGCGGGCAAGAAGATGGAGTCGATTGACGCGACCGAACTGACAAGTGACGCTACCGCACCTCTGGCTCGGTGGTACACCGATCTCCGATCCGCGACTGCGAAGGTGCTGATCACGAGTGAAGCGGAGGCCATCCGTGCCATGGCGGGCGCTTTGCCCCGAATGCCTACTGGCAAGCCAAAGCGCTACGCCGGCTCCGTAAAGAAACAGAAGGGCGCCTGAGGATGTTACAAAAGGCTCTCTGAGGGTTCTGATCTATTGGATTGACCTGGGAGTAGTCACGCCGTCAATGAGGCTCTGCTCGTTCGTATTCGACAACATCAAGCCTGACGTTGCGGAACTCTGTTTGTCCAGCCCAGAATCTCCTGCGATCGATCACCCTTCTGTCGCCCCGATAAGCTTTGTAAGGTGCTTCCCATTTTGTAAGGTAAAAGGGCGGAATACAGGGAAAAGCAGGGAACTGTATAGACTCAGGCACCTTACAAAGAACCTTACAAAGCTTTGATTCTGTTGTATTTGTCTATTATTATGAATAACTTACAAGTGATATGGCGGAGAGTGGGGGATTCGAACCCCCGGTACAGCTTTCACCGTACAACGGTTTAGCAAACCGCCGCCTTCAGCCACTCGGCCAACTCTCCATCTCCCCGCTGCTCACCTTAATCCGAGCGCCGGGATCAACCGATTATAGAGCAGTTTCTAAGTCCCGTGTCATGCAGTATCTGCGCAACAGTGCTTTCTTTCCGAAAAGTTCTCCCCTTTCCAGCTGTGCCTTCTCACCCTCTTCAGGTAGATTCTCCTTTACCGCAATTATTTTCACGGAGACCGGCGAGTGCGCAAACCCAACAGCAAGATGCGTCTGTTCCCCCTGATTGCAGCCACTTACTTCATGGTCGCAGGAGGCCCGTATGGACTGGAAGACATCCTCGGCGACGCGGGCTACGGCCGCGCACTCCTTCTCCTTCTCCTAATCCCCATCCTATGGAGCCTGCCCACCGCGCTCATGGTGGGAGAACTCGCCTCCGCGCTGCCCGAGGAGGGCGGCTATTACTGCTGGGTTCGCCGCGCCCTCGGTCCGTTCTGGGGCTTTCAGGAGGCCTGGCTCTCGCTCGCCGCCAGCATCTTTGACATGGCCATCTATCCTGTAATTTTCGTCCTATACCTCTCCCGCGTCGCACCCGAACTCACCGCCGGTGCTCGCGGCACGTTCTGGGAACTGGCTGTCGTCCTGGTCTGTGCGGCCTGGAACCTGCGCGGTGCCAAGGCCGTCGGCGAGGGATCTATAGGCTTCTTCGCCGTCCTGCTCGCACCCTTCGTCGTCCTCGTCGCCCTTGGCCTCTGGAAGGGCCTCTTCAGCCACGCCAATGGGTTGCTCACCGTCGGCGGCCACCTGCGCCAATCCCTTGCTCTGATACATGCGCCCGTTGCCGCACCCTCGCTCGCCGGTGCCGTCTCCATCGCTCTTTGGAACTATATGGGCTGGGACAACGCCTCCACCGTCGCCCAGGAGGTAGAGAATCCGCAGCGCAATTATCCCCGCGCCATGTTGCTCTCCGCCGCGTTGGTTGCCGCTACCTATATAGTCCCGCTCACAGCAGTCGCCATCAGCGGAATCCCCGCCGAACAGTTCACTACCGGTGCGTGGACCGATGCGGCGCGTTTCGTCGCAGGTCCTGGCCTCTTCGGAACCATCCTGGCACTGGCCGTCGTACTCGGAGGTATGCTCAACGGCGTAGGAATGTTCAACGCTCTTATGCTCAGCTACGCGCGCGTGCCTTTCGCCCTGGCCAAAGACGGTCTGCTGCCCCGTTTCCTTTCCCGTACCACAGCCGCCCGTCCCAACCGTGCCCCGGTGCCATGGACCTGTATCCTGCTCTGCGCTGCCGCATGGGCCATGGCCCTAGGTCTATCCTTTGAGCGTCTTATCTCCATCGACCTCGTCCTCTATGGTGCTTCCCTGCTGCTGGAATTCGTCGCCTTGGCAGTCCTCCGGCTGCGCGAGCCCGCCCTTGCCCGCCCTTTCCGTATCCCAGGCGGGTTAATCGCGGCGGTTCTGGTTGGAGTCGGCCCTGCCCTTTTGATCGCTTTCGCCCTCTTTGCGGCACGATCCCAGCGCGTCGGCCCGCTCCCAGCCCTCGCCTTTGCCGCCCTGGTTGCAGCCGCCGGCCCGTTTGCCTACCGCTTGGCCCGCCTCGCCTCATCGCCCCAATCCCCACCCCACAGCCGGACGCCAAGATAACTCTGGCGCGTTGTGCCGTCATGGTGGTACAGTTCCTTTCTCTAATCAAATCGGTCGCAGGCAGCCGGGTACGGCTGGGACCTGTCAAGCTTAAAAAAAGACTTTCCCGAACGTGGATTTTTATATATGCTTCTTCTGGCTCCGCAATACAAAGGATTCCCCCAATGAAACTTTGCTTGAAGATTTTCGTTGTCGCCTTAGTCGCCGCTTTGACCTATTCCATGATCGGTTGCGCGGCCCCCGCTGGTTTCAGCTATCAGAACGTCAGCATCTCGTTGAACCAATTCTGTACCTATAATTGTTCTTCGGTTACCTATGACCCGAATACCATCCCCCCCCTTGGTACGTCGAATACCCAGTATGCATGGGAGATCAACTCGGGCACTACCTACTTCTTCACTGCAAACGTCGTGAATGCTCCGGCCAACTTCACCTGGGCTCTCTACCCAACGGAGAACCTCAGCCAGCCCAACCCCTATCCCACGGGGAGTAGCACCCCTGTCGGCGAGCAGTCGGCCGGCCCCACGGATGGCTATTTTTATGGGGCTCCCTATGGACCAACCGTCATCTACGTGCCCTCTAGCGCACCGATCTTTAGCGGCGCGGCCCTGCAACAGGCAGAGAATTTTCAATACACGACGTCTTACGTGAGTGAGGCATTGTCGATAAACGGAACGCCGTCTCTTACAACCATCACGAAGTCGGCAACAGGTATTCCGCAGGGCGACGTGTTGCTGGCGGTCTCGGTGCCTAGCAACCCCTCGGATCCGACCCAGACATTCACCTACTACCAATTGATGGAAATTACGGGAGGGCTTAAACTCTATCTGGTGCCCAGCACCCCCACCAACCCCACGGGGCTCACGGACAGTGTGGTCACCATTCCTCATTCCACCGCAGCAACCGCCAACACCTTCCAGTTCTACGGCGGCGCGGTTGGAAATTCACCATGCGGCACTACAGCCGGATGCGCCGCGCAAGCAGCTGGATATCAGACTCTCAATAGCATCGACAACACAGTCGTATGGGAGGTTGGATCATCCCCGTCAACTGCCGTCGTCGGTGGCAATTCCACCTATGGCACCATCAGCACCAGTGGCCTATACACCGCTCCTACTTCGGTTCCCAGCGGCACGGTCTGTGTCGTAATGGCTGCCACACACCTGCTGACTACTACCTTGACTGCATACATCACCATCAATTAGAGCCAGTCCTCCATCATCTTCAAGCAAACGAATTGGCCATCCGCTAGGGTGGCCTTTTTGTTGCGTACATCGTTGCCATGCGGCATGGATCGTTTCTTGCCAGCGCCTCGAATCCAATCCCGTCCGAGCGACACACACGTCCCTGCGCTCAATCATCCCCGCCAAACGTCTATAATCAGTCCCATGAATGCCCATGTCTATGTCACATTGAAGCGCACCGTCCTCGATGCCCAGGGCCAGACCGTTGCCGGAGCACTCCGCCGCATGGGTTTGAATGGGGTCGCGGATGTCCGCCAGGGAAAGTACTTCCTGCTTACCCTTGAAGATTCGCTTGCATCCAACCCGGCCGCGGCACAGGTTGAAGTGGAGCGCATCGCGCGCGAAGTCCTAACCAACCCCGTCATCGAAGAGTATTCCCTCCGCCTCGAGCCCTGAACTCCCATACCGCACCCCGAGTCGGCGTACCTAGCCTTCCGCCGCCCCTCTTGAAGGATGCTACGCTCAAAGATTGGGAGACAGATCACGTTGAGAACACTTCGCACCAACCCCGCAGCCGGCAACGGTAGCCGATTCCTACGCGCCTGCCTGCGCCTGCCCGTCGACCGCACCCCTGTCTGGTTTCTGCGTCAGGCCGGTCGCTACATGCCGGAGTATCGCGCAGTCCGCAGTCATCATTCCCTGCTGGAAATCTGTCGCACGCCTGAGATCGCAGCCGAGGTCACCATCACCGCCGCCGAGTACCTCGGCGTAGACGCAGCCATCATCTTCGCCGACCTCCTGCTGCCTCTCACTCCCATGGGTCTCGACTTCGAGTTCGTCGCCGATGAGGGTCCCCGCGTCCATGCTCCCATCCGCTCCGCGGATCAGGCCCGCGCCCTCCGCACAGACCGCACGGAAGATTTGTTGTACGTCTCCCGCGCCATCGAAAAAGTCGCCACCCACTTCGCTTCGCCTCGCATCGACGGAGACCAGCTCGGCATCATCGGCTTCTGCGGCGCGCCCTTCACCCTAGCCAGCTACATGATCGAGGGCGGCAGCTCCCGCAACTACATTGAAACCAAAAAAATAATGTATGGAGACACCACCGCCTGGCCCATCCTCATGGAGAAGCTGGTCACCGTGCTGGCCGAGTACGCCGCACAGCAGGTCGAAGCCGGAGCCGACGTAATCCAGGTCTTCGATTCCTGGGTCGGCGCGCTCTCAGTCACCGACTATCGCCAGTATGCGCTCGCCCCCACCACCGATCTCATCACCCGCATCCGCACCCTCGGTGTCCCTGTCATCTACTTCGGCGTGGACACCGCATCGCTTCTACCCGCCATGTGCGAGACTGGTGCCGACGTCATCGGCCTGGACTGGCGCACCCCGCTCGATCACGCCTGGCGCGCCCTCAATTACGCCGTCGCCGTGCAGGGCAACCTCGATCCCATCGCCCTCTTCGCTCCGCCTGAAGTCCTCCACGCCCGCGTCGCAGAGGTCCTCGCCGCCGCCGCAGGCCGCCCCGGCCACATCTTCAACCTTGGCCACGGCATCGTCCCCAACACCCCCGTCGAAGCCGTCCTGGCCGTCGTCCGCCAGATCAAAAGCAGCCCTCATCAACCATGAAGCAGCCCACCGCCAACACCGCCGTTCTCCTCCTCGCCCACGGCACACCCAACGTCCTCGGCGATATGGCAGAGTACCTCTCCAAAGTTACCGGAGGCCGCCCACTCCCGCCCCAGGTCGTCGCCGAGCTGCAGCACCGCTACGCACAAATCGGCCTCGGAGACACGCCAGGCACAGAGCCCCCGCCTCTCACCCGCTGGACGCTGGAGCAGGCCCGTCTGCTCGAGTCAGCCCTCACCGCCGCTGGACATCCCCTCCCTGTCTACGTCGCCATGCGCAACTGGCATCCCTTCATTCCCGACGTGGTCCACCAGATGCTCGCCGATGGCGTCACCCGCATCCTCGCCCTCTGCCTCGCCCCACAGAACTCCAGCACCAGCACAGGCCTCTACCGCCGCGCCCTCGTCGCCGCTCTCGACGCCGAAGCCGCCCATAACCCATCCGCGCTTAAGCCCACCCTCACATTTGTCGATACCTGGTCCGATGAGCCGGCCCTCATCCAGGCCTTCGCTCAGCGCCTTGTTGGCCTCTGCACAAAACTGGGTGCCCCACATCTCGCTTCTGAGATGTGGGATAGAGATCCCCGGAAGCACTACCCGGAATCACTTCCAGTCCTCTTCACAGCCCACTCCGTCCCCTGCCGCACGGTCCAGTCCAGCGAATCCAACCCCACCCCCGACCCCTACCCCATCGAGGCCAAGCGCACCGCAGAACTCGTCTTCCAGTCTGCCGCTCGCCAGCTCCCAAACTTGAAAAAATGGTTCTTCGCCTTCCAGAGCCAGGGAGTTGCCGGAGGGCCCTGGATCGGCCCCACCGTCGAAGAGACCCTCGCCGCCATCGCCACCGCAGGCCATACTGGAGTCGTCCTCCAACCCATCGGCTTCCTCTCCGACCATGTCGAAATCCTCTACGACATCGACATCGCCTTCGCCGCCACCGCGCGCACCCTCGGACTGCATCTCTACCGCCCCGAATCCCTCAACGACTCCCCGCTCCTCACACAGGCCCTCGTAAACGTCGTCCTCGATCAACTGACCACTACCCACTATCCACTGTCTCCCTACCGCACCTCCAGCAGCACCACTCCGTGACGCGGCACCGTGAACTTCGTGTCGTCCTTAACCTTCCCAAGTTCCTTTGCTGCCCACACATCGCGAGCCGTCACCGCGCCCGCGAATCCCATCTCCTTCAGGTGAAGCCGGATCCCGCGCATCTCGCTGGCCGTCTCGCCAAAATTGAAGATCGCTACCGCTTTGGCCCCACCCTTCAGCGGCTTCGCCCATATCTCCACCGGCCCTTCGGCATAGACTCGGCTTCCCTGCTTCCCCAGCGTGTCCTGGTCAATCGCAATCACCTCTTTATTCATCAGGATCGCAGCAATCTCCGGAGTCATCTGGGTCAGGTTGTTACCCGCGATCAGCGGCGCTGCCAGCATGGCCCACAACGTCATGTGGGTCATATTCTCGTCGTGGTTCAGCCTGCCGTTGCCTACTTCCAGCATGTCGGGATCGTTCCAGTGTCCCGGCCCCGCAAACTTCTCCAGCCCAGCCTGCGATCGCCCAATCAGGCTCATACGGTCGAAGTTTGCTGAGATGTCGCCCGTCGTCCGCCACAGGTTCGCACCCACGCTCGGCCCCCAATCCCATACTGAATCGTCGCCATACTGGCAGAAACTGTAAACCATCGGACGGCCCGTCTTCAAAATCGCCTGGTGCATCTTCTCGTACGCAGCGCGCATCAGCTTGTTCTGCGCAGACGTGTCATCCGGGGCCTGCTGCCGCATCACTCCGCCATAGCTGCACAGGTCGTACTTCAGATAGTCAATACCCCACTCCGCATAGGTCGCCGCGTCCTGCTCTTCGTGGCCCAGGCTGCCCTCGTAGCGCGCGCACGTCTGCGCCCCCGGTGAAGAATAAATCCCGAGTTTCAGTCCCTTGGAGTGGACATAATCCGCCAGCGCCTTCATGTCGGGAAACTTCTCGTTGCTCTGGATCTTCCCCGCGGCGTCGCGCTTGCCCTCCCATGTGTCGTCGATGTTCACATACACATAGCCAGCGTCGCGCATCCCGGTCGATACCAGCAGGTCCGTCGTATCGCGAATATCTTTGTCCGTCACCTTGCCGGCAAAAAAGTTCCAGCTATTCCAGCCCATCGGCGGAGTCGCCGCCACCAGAGGGCGAGTCGTTGCAGCATGCGGTCGAGCCGCAACCGCTCCTGCTTTGCTGGTTTGTGTTGCCTGTGCTCCTGCCCCAAGCGCCGCCACCCATAGAATCACACAACATGTCTGCAACCTCTGCCGCCATACACGCATCCCCAAGCCTCCGTGAAACTCCTCACGAATCTTAGAGTCTGCACCACCAACATGCAAATCATGCGCGCTCCGCTAAATAAAATGCGCTCCCGCTCTCCGGGTTAGGAGAACAGGAGCGCATTGAACCGTGCTACTCGACTCGCAGTCGTTTACTGCTTCTCGATCTTGATCGCAATCGATACGGCGGCCTGAACCGGCTGGTTGTTCACCGTCGCCGGCTTGAAGCGATACCCGTTCACCGCCTCCAGAGCCTTCTTGTCCACCGCCTTGCCAGCCGAATGGGTCACCGAAAGATTGCGTAGAAATCCATACTCATCCACCGTTCCGCTCACTACCACACGGGACAGGTCCGGAGTCGAAGCCAGGTCCTCTCCCGACAGTTGCAGATCCACCGAGCGAGCAAGTTGAGGTGCGGATGTCAAGGTTGGCGCGCTGCCCCCAAAGCCGTACTCCAGTGTCCCGGCTCGGCGCAGTGCCTCCTGGGTAAAGTCCTCTGTCAGTTGGGTCGATACAAACTCCCGAACCGTGACAGAACTTGCAGAAGTCATCGTAGAGGCAACATCGGCCCTGACTCCTGCCTTCACAACCGCCGCCAACGCAGCAGGTTGGGTTACCTCAGCCTGCAACTGCGCTGAGGGAGTCGCCGGCTTCGATTGCGCCGGCTGGATGGGCTGTCCTTGGACCAGGACAGGAACCAGTACGAGTGAAGATAAAATCGCTAGTCGCATGGATAGTCTCCTTTTAGAACAAGTTTTGCTCAAAACAACTATATGTCTAGAGTGATACAATTGTCAATAAAATAATATGAAAATAAAATATCTCAATAAAATCAAAGATTTATCGGTAGAGATGAGGACTATTGCTCACAAATTCTAAAAATCCATCTGGAATTCCATCCCAATACCCAGCGCATCAGACGCACAGCATCACCAGAGCAGCATTCCGCCGCACCTAGGGCTTGCCCCTCAGATCAATTGGTTCCCACCCTGCTCGTCCCCAGCCCACGCCACCCACCCACTTCGCCAGGCTCAGCCCGCCGTACCCGCTTCCAGCAGCTTCTCCAACCCCGCCACCGCACTCACAGGCGGATGACACACATTCCCACTGCATACCACTGCGAAGCTTTCTCCCGCGTTCAGCTTAGGCAGATAGGGTAGCGTCTTCTGCAACTCCGGCGGCAGTGCCTCCAACTGCGTCCGCCTCAGTCGCACTACGCTCTTGTTCGCCGCGTATTGCCGCAGCGCCGCAGCCTCCAACTCGCCTGCAGCAGCATCCTCGCCCACCACGCACACCTGCACCGCAGGCATCAACAGACGCTGCAGCGCCAGTGCATAGGTTGCCGCATACAGGCCAAAATGCTCCACCACGCCGGCGAATGTCGACAACGTCTCCTGCGCCTTGGCCGCATATCCCGCGCTCCCGTTCAGCGCGTCTAACCGCAGCAGCAGCATGGCTGCAATCGGATTCCCCGCCGGTGTGGGCGAGTCCTGCAACGGCTTGCGCCGCGCTCCCAACACTCCCAGGCTGCGCTCCCCCTCCACCGCCTTCTGGGTATCGAAGAAGCCGCCTCCCACAGGATCGTAGAAACGCTCCAGAGAGATCTCCATCAGCGCCTCCGCTGCCTCGTAGTAGCGCATCTCGCCGGTCATCTCCCACGCATCCAGCGCAGCGTGTCCCAGAAACACATAGTCGTCCAGCACACCCGCAACGCGCTCGACCTTCCCTCCCGCCTCGCCATACGCAACCACATGCGACAACCCGTGCTCCGGCCCACCCCATGCCGTTGCCAGCGCACGGTCCAGAGACTTCAGCGCAAACCCGCGTGCCTCCTTCGCATCCAGCACCCGTCCTGCCTCCAAAGTCGCCGATATGCACATCGCATTCCACGCAACATACATCGTCTTGTCCACATAAGGAGTAGGCCTTGCCAGCCGCGCAGCCAGCATCTTTCCCTTCGCCGAATCCAGCAGCGTGCGCGCCTCCAATGCGTCCACTCCAGCCTTGCGCGCCACCGCATCCAACGCACGCTTCACATGCAGCACGTTCTTCGCCACGTTGTGATGCATGTCGCCAATCTCGCCGACATCGTAGTACGCCGCCGCCACCGCCAGTTCCTGAGTTGTCAGCACCTCCGCCGCCTCATCCAGCGTCCAGGTAAAGTAGTCGCCGTCGTCATCCAGTGAGTAGTCCGCATCCTGCGACGCATAGAACCCGCCCAGTTCGCGGTCGCTCAGCCACTCCTCCATCCAGCGCATAACGTCGCGCGCAACCCGCGCCAACTCTTCATCGCCAAACGCCTGGTAGCCATGCAGGTAGTTTTTTAGCAGCTCGCTGTTGTCGTACGCCATCTTTTCAAAGTGCGGCACCACCCAATGCTCGTCCACCGAATAGCGATGAAATCCACCTGCCAGATGGTCGTGGATCCCTCCCTTTGCCATCTTGTCCAGCGTCAGCAGCACCACCAGCTTCGACGCTTCGGCCACGGACATCATCCCCAACCCGCTCATCTGTATCGTGGATGTTGCGCCTGCATCGGTCCGCGATGCCACGCCAATCAACAAGTCCACCGCGCTGGAGTGCGGGAACTTCGGCTGCGCGCCAAATCCGCCGTGCCGCGGGTCCGCGTTCTTCAGCGTAGACGCCACCATCTTCGCCAACAGCTCTGTCCCAATCTCCTCCAGCGCGCCGCTTGCCCGACCGCTGAATGCCTCGTTATGCTCGATTGCGTTCATCACGCTCGCAGCCGACTCGTTCACCTCTGTCCGCCGTCCCTCGAAGGCATCCGCCATGGTCAGCAACACGCGCTGGAAGCTTGGCCGCCCATGCCGGTCATCCGGCGGAAAGTACGTCCCTCCGAAGTAAGGCTTGCCCTCCGGTGTCAGAAACGCGGTCAGAGGCCACCCTCCCTGTCCGCTGATCGCAGACACCGCAGCCTGGTAGCGCGCGTCCACATCCGGACGCTCGTCCCGGTCCACCTTCACCGCCACAAAATGTTCATTGATGATCTGCGCAGTATCTGTGTTCTCGTACGACTCGCGGTCCATCACATGGCACCAGTGGCACCATACCGCCCCAATATCCAGCAGGATCGGCTTGTCTTCACTCACCGCGCGATCGAACGCCGCGTCGCCCCATTCCATCCACTGCACCGGTTGGTGCATCGCCGAGCGCAGATACGCCGATGCCGCGTTCGCCAGCGCGTTCCAGCGCCCCTCGTCCCCATCTTCAGCAATCATCGATACCTCCGTCGGGTGCCCCATCCTTCGCGGTCTCATGCGAAGGGTGGGTTACGGGTGCCCCGTCCTTCGCGGTCTCATTGCGATCGGGATCCCCGGCGAGCTTGCTCACTGGGGTGAGGAAGGGGGGATTGCCGGAGCAGGCCCCACCGAGATCGGCTTCGGCGCAGGCGGTGCCGTCGGTGCTGTCAGTCCGGGAATCACCGGTGTCGCCGTAAATACTCCCGTCGCCGCATCCGTAATGCTGATGCCGTAACGGTCCAACGTCATCGACAGCAACTGTAGTAGCCCCGCCCGGTCCTTGGCATACGCCGCCGTCGCAGAGATCAGCGTATTCTCCGCCGTCGCCAGGTTCCGCTGCTGTTGCAACACCAGCGCGGACGTCGATGCGCCCAGCTTGAACTTCTTCTGCTCCGCATCCAGCGACTGCGTCGCATACGCGCGCGCCGCCTGCGCTGCCGTCACCTGCGCCCGGTCGTTGGTCAACGCATACTGTCCATTGATCACCTGAATCCGTATCTGCGTGTAGAGCTGTTGCAGCCGCATCTGAGCCTGCCGGTACTCCATCTGTGACCGCGCCTGGTCGGCCTGTGCCACGCGGTTGCGTAGTGGGATCGTCACATTCACCCCAACGCCCTTGTCCGGTGCATTATTGTTGAACAGATTGCCAACCGCCGACCCGTAGCCCACCGTCGGATACGGGCACCCCGATCCGCCAAACGCACCCAGTGCTGTGCAGTTCAGATAAGAGCTCTGCGATCCGCTGACTGCGCTTGCGCCATAAAACGCATACGCATCCACCGTCGGCAGCAGTCCGTTCTTCTCTGCCTTCATCGTGAGCTCGTTGTTCTTCATGCTCAGAACAGCCTGCTCAATCTGCGGATTGTTGACGTACGCCTGCTGCACCAGCGTATCCACCGTCATGTCCTCTTCTGGAAGCCGGTCCAGTCCCACGCGGTCGGTCGGGATCACAGGAGCATTGGTCAGCACCGTATCTTCCAGATTGCGTGCGATCGCCTGCTTCATCAGCAACTGTTGGTACGTCAGATTCGACTGCGACGCCACCAATGCCTGCTGGTCCGTCGCCACCGCGGAATCCGAGTTCACCACATCCAGCGGCGCCAGCGTACCAATCTGCAATTGCTTGCGATTGTCAGAGGTCAGTTGCGCCGACTGGGCCAGCGCGCGCTGCTTCGCCTGCTCGTCTTCGTATGCGCTCACCAGGCCCCAGTAGATGTTCTCCACCTGGTTCACCGTGTACAGCAACTGCTGCCGAAACGCCGAGTCGGTGATCCTGCGATCATTCTTCGCCTGCACCATGAAACGTCCGTTGATCCCCCATCCAAAGCCCTGCAACAGGTGTTGTGTCGCCGTCGCTCGGAACGAGGTATTAATCAGTGGGCTATAGGTGTTAAATGGATTTGTGTTGGTGCCTCGCGAGTTGTTGAACGTCACTCCCAACTGCGTGCCGGTAAGAAATCCCTGCGTGTAGCCGAAATTGAACGTCGTGTTGGTGGACTGCACCGGCGTGCTACCGGTAAACGCGCTCGTCGAAGGAGTTGTCGTCGCCTCATACTCCAGGCTGCTGGTTAGTGTTGGGTCCAGGTTCTCCGGCTGAGGCCCTCCGCCGCTGGTGCTCAACACCAGTCCATTGGCACCCGCGCCGCTTCCGCCCACGCCTCCCGACGTTCCCCCCGGGCCGCCGCCACCCATGACCGTAGTCCCCGATCCGCCCTGCGTACCCGTCACCAGCCCGGTCGACACCCCGCGCAGCCCCGAGCCCGCCTTCGATCGCAGTATGTCCGTATCCGCAATGTCCAGATTGATGCGCGCAATCGCGATATCGAAGTTGTTCTCCAACGCCAGCAGCACTGCGTCCGACAAACTCAGATAGATCTTTCCATCGCGTATCAGCGAGTTCAGCCGCGGAGTATTGTTCAGGCGCGGCATATCCACGCTGGTCCTCGTATACAGTTGCAGCGGATTGGGAAAGAAAGTATGCAGATGCGTGTAGTCCCGGCCCGTGTCGCGCAAATACAGCGGCTCGGTCAGCTTCGGCGCAGGAGCCGTCTCGCTCGCCGCGGGTGCCGTCGGCAGAGTGCCAGCCGCAGACGTTGCAGACGAACTGCTCTGCGCAGCCGGAGTCGCCTGCGCAAGCTGCGCCGCTGCCATCTGCAAATTTCCGCTCATCACCAGCAGCGCAATCGCCACTGTCGCCTGTAAATCCTTCAATCGCACGCTCATAGTCTCCAACTCTTTTTCCTGGCAACGGCCAAAGCCGCACTTCGTACTACGCTCGCCAATGCTGTATGGTTCCCCTCAGGGTTCCATTCGCCAACCGTAGCTCGCTGAACGCCCAGTATACCAACCTCGAACCTCGCACCTTGAACCTCCGACCTGTCCTTTCGTGATACCGTGCATACGAGGTCCCCAGCCAGCTTGCAGGCTGGGGTAAATATGCATCACCATGTCTCACTGGAAGCTCACCCTCGCATACGATGGAACCCCGTACCATGGCTGGCAGATTCAACCCAATCTGCCCACCATCCAGGGTCTGCTCTCCGATGCCATTCATCGCACCATAGGCCAGCGCGTCCTGCCCCAGGGCTCCGGCCGCACCGATGCCGGCGTCCACGCTCTCGGTCAGGTTGCCAGCTTTTCCCTGGACGCAAACATCCCCGCAGCCAACCTGCACCGCGCTCTCAACCGTTGTCTCCCACCCAGCATCCGCGTCCTCGCAGTCGAATCCGTCCCCCCCGACTTCCACGCTCGCCACTCCGCCCGCGGCAAGACCTACGAGTACCGCATCTTCCCCTTGCGCCCTCCATCCCTCGACCCGCGAACCTTAAACCTAGAACCTGATCGAATCTGTCCCCCCACCCTGGCCCCCACCGTCTGGCCCTGCCCCTGGCCTCTCGATCTCGACGCACTCAACCAGGCTGCCGCCCACGTCCTCGGCACCCACGACTTCACCACTTTCGCCGCCGCCGACCCTGACCTCACCCACCGCACCACAATCGAACCCCAAACCCCCATCCGCACCATCACCCACTCCCAATGGCACATCGCCGACGGCCTCTTCTTCTACCGTGTCACCGCCAACGGATTCCTCCACCACATGGTGCGCAACCTGGTCGGCACATTCGTCCTGTGCGGCGCGCATCGCCTCGCGCCGGAGTCGATCCCCACTCTGATCGCCGCCCGCAACCGCGCAGCCGCCGGCCCCACCGCGCCCGCCTCAGGCCTCTTCCTCGTCTCCGTCGACTACTCCACTCCACTCAAATGAAACTCGCGCTCTACTTCGCAGACACCGTAAGGTTGTACGTCGCCGAACGCACCAGGAACCCATCCGTCGCAGACACGGTCACTGTATAGTTCCCCGGCGTGGTCCACGAGGGGTTCTGACTCGGCAGCTTGCCCGTACAACCCGTCAATCCGAGACCCAGTGCACCCAGCAGCAATACCAGGGTGCCCCACATCTTGAATTTGAGATGTGGGAGCAGAGCGCGTCCACTCCGTCGCCTTCGCCATAGCAGCCAGCCGCTTGCCGCCGCAATCAGCCACAGATAGCCTCGGCCGCCGGATACGCCGTAACCGATCACCGTGTACTGCGATGTGGTGGTGAAGCTTACCAGAGCGGTCGCCGCAGTGCCTCCCGCAATCGCCGCTGTGCTCAAGGCGCAACTCGGTGCCGCCACCCCCACCCCTGCCCCCACCGGCGCAGGGCAGTTCAACGAGAGTGGAGCGCTGAAGCCCGCTATCGGCGTCAACGTCGCCGTTGTCGCCGTCCCATCCCCCGCAACCACCGATCCCGAGGTGGGGTTCAGGCTGATCGTAAAGTCGATGCCATTGCCGCTCAGTATCGCGCTCAATCCGCTATACAGCGGGTTGTTTGAATTCACCCCGACCGTGCCGCTCTGCGTGCCGGTAGTCGTCGGCAGAAACGCCACGCTTATCTGGCAACTGCCCTGCGCGGCAACCGTACTACCGCACGCTACAGTACTGACGGCAAATGGTCCCGTCGTCACAAACACCGGCACTGCCACCGGTCCGGTTGCGTTGCTGGTAAGGGTCAATGTCTTTGTCGCCGAAGCGCCTACATCCAGGCTTCCAAAGTTCAGCGAGGCAGGCGACAACGTGAATCCAGGCACACCAGTCCCGGTCAACGACGCGGTCAGTGTGTTCACGCCAGACACTACACTCAGCGACCCCGCGCGCGCACCCAGGGTACTCGGCGTAAACGTCACTGCAATCTGGCAGCTTGCGCCGCCCGCCACCGCGCCGCAGTTGTTCGATATCACCACAAAGTCACTGGCATTCGTACCGCCGATCGTCGCCGACGTAACCTGCGATGCAAAGCTCGAATTGTTGGTCCAGGTAAACGTCTGCGCAGCGGTAGTAAAACCAACCGCCTCCGAACCAAAGTCCAGCGTCGTGGGATCAAGCGAAGGCTGCCCACCCTCGTCCGTCAGCTCGAACAGCATGTACTCCAGCAGCTTCTCCTGCGGAGTCATCGCCGCGCTGACATTGCACTCATTGGGGAAGATTGTCCCCGCAGGTACGGAACTTCCATTGAGCGGATTTTCCACGTGGTATTCGTTGAAAAGGACGCGTCCGCACTGGTTTACCTTCGTGCCAGCGGGCGGAATCGGCGTGTCCCACACGAACTGCATCACCGGATTGCCGTAGGATGAATTGTTCAGTGTCAACCACGACTGCGTCGGCGCATTCACGCCGTTCTGATCCACCCGCAGCGTGTTGAGCGCCATCTGTCCAGGGCTAATCGACGCGCCAACGTTTTGCAACCAGGTTGAGAGTGTCTGTCCATCCGTGAAGCTCGTATTAACGGTTGCAATACCCGGATCTGGGATGACAGTATTTATGCCGGAGTTACCGAGCCATTTGGCGACTCCGCTGAACGGTGGGTTCTGCCACATCCATGAATAGCTGTAATGGCTGGAGTAGATGCGACCTCCTGAGGTCGCGAATGCAATTAGGTTCTGCAACTCGCCGTCTGGCTTAATGTAGTCTTTGCCTTCGCAGGGAAGCATCAGCACGTCGTAGTTTTGCAGCGTTGTGTAGTTCGTCATCAGTGACGCTTGGGTTTGAGTCCCCGAATCGAGGGTTACCCCTGATCCCGCAGCGCCGCCACCGCCATACAAATTGATGCGCCCTCCACTACCCGGATCGGTGAACTCCGATTGGCTGATCCCCATCTTCAGTAGCACGCACTCCACCTGGTCAGCCGAACCCGTTGCAATCGCGATCAGGGGAATGTCGCCCTGACTGTGGTTCTGCGGCATACTCATGTTGTAGACCGTGTTGCTGCACGACGCGGCGCTGGTATTCACAGTCCCCTGCACACGCCACCTGCCGGAGACCGCAACTATTGGGATGACTGCCCCCACAGGCACATCCACCAGCGTAAACTTGCCGTTCACATCCGTGATCGTGGCCACCAGCGGTGAACCGGAGGGCGGCGTGCCGGCGATCGGGCAATCCACCCCCGGCGTAAACGGCTGCACCGTGTCGTTCGGAATGTAAACCGTCACATTGGGCAGCGGGTCCGTACCGTTGGGCGCGTACACCACCCCCGTGATCGATGTAGTCGCACTCCCCGGACACGACGTCTGTAGTTGGCACAGTCCCGTGCAAGCAGTCTGCGAACGAGCCTGTACTGGCAACATCGTTCCCAGCACGACGATCAGCAGAACGGAGAACCTTCGCATGGTGCGCCTGCCCGCAGGAATCGTTTAAACCAGCTTCCACGCAGAAGCTTACACTCAATTCTTTGTTGCCGCTTCTTTGCGGCGCGTGGTAATCAGTAGACGGCCCAGGCGGACAATTCGATTACTTCAATCCATCGCCTAGCCATCGTACTGCATCTACCTGATTGGATTGTCATGGATCGGCTACTGATTCAGTAAGTCGGAAAGGAGGAGGATGAACGGCTCGCGCACCCGTCAAATCTCATCCCTCCACTGTCTTCACGCCGCAGTGCTCGTCGTTTCCCTGCTCCTGCTCGCCAGCTGCCTCATCTCCACAGCTCCGGCACAATCCTCGCCCACAGCAAGCCGCCCCGGCGATCTGCAGTTCGGCGGAGGCTTCACCTTAGGCAACTCCAACTACAACTTCAACAACGTAAGTCTCAATGGAGGAGCCTTTTACATCACCTTCGACAAAAGGTCCCACTGGGGTTACGAGGCCGACTTCCGCCAGGTCAAGCCCTCCTCAGACCCCACCGTCTACGAACGTACCTACGAGGTTGGCCCCCGCTTTTACCTATCCAAAGGTCGCTTTGCCCCCTACGCCAAAATCCTATATGGCCGCGGTGTCTATAACTTCTCCGGTAACGTCGCCAACATCGGCTACAACCTCTACACCTACGGCGGCGGGCTCGACTTCTATCTCACTTCCGGGCTCAACCTCCGCGCCGACTATGAGTACCAGAACTGGGTCGGCTTCCCTATCGACACCCTCCACCCCGGCCTCATCACCATCGGTGCCGCATTCCACTTCCGCCAGTAGCGCTCGCCACTACTCCTCATCCAGATACGCCCGAGAGTTCAGCAGCGGCCGCTCCATATTGCGCACCCACTCCGTCATCTCCGCGCCGCTCTTGCCAGCCGCCGCGCTCCTGCCAAACTCGTTGCGCATCGCCTGCATCTTCGCCTCCAGGTCGTCCAGCGCGCTCAGCAGGATCGCCTCCGGTGTCATCGGCAGCTTCGGCGATCCAAACTCATACTTGCCATGATGACTCAGGATCATGTGCTCCACCAGCACCCGCAGCTTCTCCGGAAATCCCGGAAGACCCGCCACTTTATCCAACAGCATCCCCTGAGCAATCGAGATGTGGCCAATCATCTGACCCTCCAGCGTGTACCCGAACGTAGCCCCCCAGTACAGTTCGCGAATCTTCCCGATGTCGTGCAGAATCGCACCAGTCACCAGCAGGTCTGCATCCACCTCGGGATAGAAAGGCGCCATGGCCCGGCACACCCGCACCAGCGCCAACACATGCTCCAGCAGACCGCCAATCCATGCATGGTGCAGCACCTTGGCCGCCGGGGCCGCGCGGTACGCTGCTGCAATCTGATCATCGTCCAGGAATGCAAACACCAGCCGCCGCAGCTCCGCATTCTTGAACTCGTCGACTGTGCCGCGCAACTCCGCCCACATCTCTCCAATGTCGAACTTCGTGGTCGGCACAAAGTCCGCCGCCTCCACCTCAGACTCCCCGGCCAGCCGCATCTTCGTCAGCGTGATCTGATACTTCCCCTGGTACTTCGACACCTGCCCCTGCACCTTGACGTAGCAGCCCTCGCTGCACGTCGCCACCGCCGGCGCTATGTCCTCCCACATGCGCCCGTCCATCGTCCCCGTCTTGTCGCTTAAGGTCAGCGCCAGATACTGCCCGCTGCCCGTCTTCTTCTCCCGCACAGACAGGGACGATACTGCGAAGAACGTCGTCACCGACGCACCCTCGAACTTCGCCGCATCCGCTACATAGAAATCTTTCATGCAGCCAAGCATACCTCCACCCAGCGCTCGCAACACCCCAAAATACCAGGCACGGATGGTCTACTTCGCCGCGGGACTCGCCGGTGCATCCGCTGGCGCTGTCACCGCGGGCACCGCCGGTGGAGGGTTCACCACAGGCTCGCCGTTTTGTCGCACGCTCTTCGGTGGAATCGGCGTCCCTTCAAGCTTGGGAGCTGGCGGTGTGGGTGCCTGTTCCTGCAACCGCTCCTTGGGAGCGCCTTTCACCTTCTTCGCCTTCTTCTTGGTCGCCGTATCTCCGCCCAACCCCAGCGCTGCTTGCTGCGCCTTCTGCTTAAGCTGCTCGTCCGCCGGCAACGGAGCCGCTACTGCAGCTAACTGCTTCGCCTTTGCTTCCTTCGCAGCGTCCCTTCTGGCCTTGTCTTCAATCGGCGCGCGGTAGCTGTATCGCGTCTTCTTCCGTTCTGCTACGGGATTCAGCGGCAAGTCGTCCGATGCCAGTGATGTCGGCTGGTCCAGTGTCGATATCGCTGCACCCTGCGACGGCAACCCACTGGATGCT
>CAIZFH010000261.1 GCA_903932155.1 uncultured Granulicella sp.
GTGCTCGGTGATCAGCCCTGGCCGATACCTCCCGATACAGCGCTTTATATCTCCGTCATTGAAAGTGGTCCGAAGATCATCGGGCTTAAGACTGAGATGGACGATAGCAATCCACCTAGGGAAATTCAGTCCGGATCCGGACTTTATGACGTGCGTATCGAGTTGTACAGCCTGGTTCCCGGCAAGGAAGCCCGCACTCGTCGTATGGAAGTCGGCATGGCACTGGCCAGCTTTGCAGCGCAGCAGGCTATGGCTGCAAGTTCCTGTCAGATTAGCCGCATCTTAGAGCCCGTAGATGCCTCGGAGTCGGAGGGGGCGGGGCAGGTTTTCAAATACGTAATCCACGTAAACGTAACGGCGCTGTTCCAGAAGATCAAGACGTCCATGCCGTACTTCGATAAATTCAACGGCGCGACAGAAGACGGAACCGCAAATCCACCCCAGGAGACGATAAATGGCTAATCAAGCAGGCGTAAATCTGGACCTCGTCAATGTAATAAGTGTTACGGTGCTCCCGACGCCTGCCCAGCTCGGTAACCCGGTCATCAACTCAATCATCATCTTCACGCAGAACACCCCCAACGGGTGGACTGGCGGGCAGACTTACGGAGTGTACACCAGCTCCGGAGCCATCGCCACTGACTGGGGCATCAATTCCGACGCTTACGCTATTGCGACGGCTATCCTCAATCAGACGCCCAACCCCGTCGAATCCGGTGGATACGTGGTCATCGCCCCGCGCTTGCAGAGCCCAACGCTGGAGACTGTCCGCGCGGCCATAACGCGCCTCGGCGACGCCGTATACTACTACGCTGTCCTCATCGACGAAGAGATGGACGCGCAGGGCTCTGAGTTCGCGGCCCTGGCAAGCGCCATCCACGGAGCTAAAAAACTATTCGGCTACTGCTCCTCGACCATCGCCAACCTGCAGCCCGGGTCCATATTAGACCTGGAGCGCACTGCCTCGATGTTCCGCGCGCGCATGCTCTACCACGGCAATGCTCTGCTCAACGGCGCCGGCGCGCAGCAGACCCAGATATTCGCGGCCGCTTACTTGGGCCGTGGGTTGTGCGTTGACTTCAGCGGGACAGGGACAGCCATCACGATGCACGGCAAGACCCTGGCAGGCATCTCACCTGACCAGACGATCGGTCAGACGCAGCTTGCTCTGGCGTTGGCTGCCGGCGTGGATGTCTACGTCAGCGTCGCTGGAATCCCGATGGTCTTCTGCTCAGGAAAAAACGTCTTTTTTGACGAAGTCTATAACGAGGACTGGCTCTCCATGGCGCTCCAGGTTAGCGGATTTAATTATCTTATTCCGAATTCTTTCAAGATTCCGCAGACTGAGACCGGGATGGAGGGTCTGCGCAACGCCTACAGGCGGGTATGCGCGCAAGCCGTCGACGCTGACGTGGCGGCTCCCGGCGCGTGGACCGCTGCGGTGCCGGCCGGTGTCAATCAGGCACTTTTCTTGAGCAACATAGCTAATGTGGGGTATTTTGTGTGGTCGCAGCCGATTGCGAAGCAGAATTCCTCCGATCGTGCTGCCCGCAAAGCGCCACTCGTGCAGATCGCGCTGAAGTTGGCCGGGGCTCTGCATAGCTCGAACTGCCTCGTGTCTGTAAACGAATAGGAGGAACACTAACATGCCCGCAGTAGCTCTTGCCGGATCGGATGTCATCATCATCGCTGACAACGTGCTCTCAGACCTGGCCGATGGTACGTGCGTCAAGATCGAACCGCAGGGGGACATCGGAATCGCGAAATGCAGCAAAGACGGAAATATGATTTACGGCCTGAATTATTCAGGCTTGATATGTCATGTGACCGTGCGCCTGGTCCGCGGCTCATATGACGACCAGATACTCAACGGATTGCTGCAGCAATTCATTAACTCTCCTGGCACATTCACATTGATGACAGGGTCCTTTGTGAAGAGGGTGGGCGACGGTTCGGGCAACGTGGTGTCAGAGGTCTATCAGCTCGCCGGTGGCATCTTTAAGACGCTACCCGGTGCGCAGATGGACACCTCTGGCAGCACTGAGCAATCCGTCACCACGTACGTGATGATCTTCCGCACCAATATGCGCATGATCCAGTAGTTAGTAAGGGCGCACAGACGCAAGGAGGGAGGGATGGAAACAGGGAGAAATACGTTCGTCCTACCCAGCGGAGCCAAACTCATTGTGAGTGTAGCCCCCTGGAAAGATATAA
>CAIZFH010000262.1 GCA_903932155.1 uncultured Granulicella sp.
ATCTCCCGCCTCCGTCTCCATCGCACGGAATCTCCCGCGAAACTTCTGGTTCGCCGCCCGCAACGCCGATTCCGCATCCACCTTCAGGTGCCGCGCCAGATTCACCGCCGTAAACAGAAGATCGCCGACTTCCTCCTCAATCGCGGCTCTCGTTGCTTTACTCCCGTCAGGAGTGGTCGAGAAATCCGTCTTGCTTAAGGGCACGGCTTCAGCCGTGCCAACAGTCCGACCCAAGGAATTGGGCTTCAGCCCCTGAGGTACAACATTCAAACTCTTTGCCAACTCCACTTTTAATTCGTCAATCTCTTCCTGCAGCTTTGCGAAGAGTCCCTCCACATCGGGCCAGTCAAAGCCCGCCTTCGCCGCCTTCGAGCCCAGCTTGCGCGCCTCCATCATCGCCGGCATGGAGCGTGGAATCTCGTCCAGTGCCGAAGCCCTATCAGTCTCTCCATTCGCTCGCTTCTCGCCTCGCTTGATCTGCTCCCAGTTGCGCAGCACCGCGTCCGCGTCCGTCGCATCGGCCAGCTTCCCGTCCACGGGAAAGACGTGTGGATGCCGCCGCACCAGCTTTGCATTCAGATTTGCCGCAACGTCCGCAATCTCGAAGTAGCCCACCTCCGAAGCCATCTGCGCATAGAAGAGAACCTGCAGCAGCAGGTCGCCCAGCTCGTCCTTCAACTCCGGCCACGCCCGCCGCTCGATGGCATCGAAGACCTCGTAGGTCTCCTCCAGCGTGTGCCGCTTGATGGTGTCGAAGGTCTGCTCGCGGTCCCACGGACATCCGCCCGGCCCACGCAGCCGCGCCATGATCGCGATCGCCTCGGCCAGCGGCCCAACAGACCGTTCCGCCGCACATTCCTGCCGCTGCTCGTCCCCTGCTCGTACCTGGGCTGTCTCCACTTCGGCCATACCACCACTTTACCCGATGCCGCGCAACGGTTCAGGTTTGCGCCACGTTGCTTGGCTGCGGCCGCTCTAGCCAACCGCGCGCCGCGAAGGGATTAGCCCCGCAGGGCCATCTGGTCTGTCAGAATCTGCGTCAGGTCCGGCTTCTTCAGCCCGTGCTCCTGCTCGTTGAACTTGTCCACCTTGCTCGACCAGTTCATGCTGCAGAACTTCGGCCCGCACATACTGCAGAACGCGGCCTCCTTGTAATACTCGTCGGGCAGTGTCTCGTCGTGCATGGCGCGCGCCGTCTCCGGGTCCAGTGACAACGCAAACTGCTTGTCCCAGTCAAAGGTGTAGCGCGCTTGCGAGATGGCGTCGTCGCGGTCGCGCACACCGGGCCGGTGCCGCGCCACATCCGCTGCATGGGCCGCGATCTTGTAGGCGATAATCCCGTCCTTCACATCCTTCTCGTTGGGCAGGCCCAGGTGCTCCTTCGGCGTCACATAGCACAGCATCGCCGCGCCGTGCCATCCGATCATCGCTGCCCCAATCGCCGATGTGATGTGGTCGTAGCCCGGCGCGATGTCCGTCACCAGAGGCCCCAGCACATAGAACGGCGCGCCATCGCACAGTTCGACTTCCTTATCCACCTGTAGCTTGATCTGGTCCATCGGGATGTGCCCGGGGCCCTCGATCATCACCTGCACATCGGACTGCCATGCACGGCGAGTTAGCTCGCCGAGAGTTTTCAATTCCGCGAACTGCGCCTCGTCGCTGGCGTCCGCAAGACAGCCGGGCCTTAGCCCGTCACCCAGCGAGTAGCTCACATCGTACTTAGCCATGATCTTCGTGATGCGATCAAAGTTCTCGTACAAAAAGTTCTGCTTGTGGTGCGACGTCATCCACTGCGCCAGGATCGCTCCGCCGCGACTCACAATTCCAGTGATCCGCTTCGCCACCATCGGTACATACTGGATCAGCACGCCAGCGTGAATCGTGAAGTAGTCCACGCCCTGCTGCGCCTGCTCCTCTATCACTTCAAGGTAGAGGTCGATGTTCAGGTCTTCCAGCTTCTTCACCCGCGCCAAGGCCTCGTATATCGGCACCGTGCCCAGCGGCACCGGCGAGTGTCGCAGAATCTGTTCGCGGATCATGGGAATGTCGCCGCCTGTCGACAGATCCATCACCGTGTCCGCCCCGTAGTGGACGGCCGTGTGCAGCTTGCGCAACTCTTCGTCCACGTTGGACACCATCGCCGAATTGCCGATGTTCGCATTGATCTTGCACAGCGATCCAACCCCAATCGCCATCGGCTCCAGCTCCGGGTGATTGATGTTGGCCGGAATGATCATCCGCCCCACCGCAATCTCGTCGCGGATAAACTCCGGCGCCATCTTCTCCACCTGCGCCACATAAGCCATCTCTTCGGTGATCATCCCCTTGCGCGCAAAGTGCATCTGGCTCATGTTGCTGTCGCCGCTGCGCGCAGCCTCTGCACGGCGCTTCACAATCCACTCTGTGCGCGGTGCCGGAACGGTGTAATCCAAACCATTCGTGTGGGCTCCGTTGCCGTTCGTATGCTGATGATTTCCGTTCGCGCTCATTGGTTTTCTCCCGCGTGAAATGCCTATGTTATCTAATGAGTATACCCTCCAATAGCCCTTACCGGCGCGGGTAAGGATGACTTCGCTAAGCAATAGAAACGATTTGAACTACCCCTCCCACAACCCTCGCTCTCGGAAGTGGCAAGCACAACGCGAAAGTGTCCAAAATAGCACGAAAGCCGCTTGAGGAGATTTTCATAGTTCATGAAAATCCCCTCAAACGGCCTTCTTTATTCCAGAAAATATGATTCGGCCTTTGTGTCTAAACGCCGCTGAAAGCGGAGAAACCGCCATCGATCGGAATCACCACCCCGGTCACGAACTCAGAAGCCGGCGACAGCAGCCACAGCACGCCGCCAAACAGGTCCTTGGATTCGCCAAGACGCGCCATCGGTGTGTGTCCAACAATCGTCTTGCCGCGTGCTGTCCATTCGCCCGTCTCTTTGTCGGTCAACAGAAAACGGTTTTGGTCTGTCAGGAAAAAGCCGGGAGCAATCGCATTCACGCGGATCTTCGGCGAGTACTCCTGGGCCATGTGTACGGCAAGCCACTGCGTGAAGTTGCTGACCGCAGCCTTCGCCGCAGAGTATGCAGCAATGCGCGTTAGCGGACGGAAGGCGTTCATCGAAGAAATATTCAGGATCGTGCCGTATCCCTGATCCGCCATTACCTTGCCAAATGCCTGCGAGGGAAGAATCGTGCCCATCACATTCAGCTCAAACACCCAGCGCAATGCATCCGCGGGAAGATCGAAGAACTTCAAATCAGGACCAGTTGTAGCAGTCGGCTTATTCCCTCCAGCGGCGTTGATCAGGCAATCCAGCTTGCCCAGACGCTTCATCACGTCCTCGGCCGTTTTTCCGATGCTCTCGCGATCAAGCACATTGCACTTGAACACGGAGACCTGCTTAATCCGTTCTCCCAGGTGCTCAATCGTCGCAGGGTGCAGATCGGAAACAATATCCAGAATGGCGACCTCCGCGCCGCATCCGGTCAATGCGTACACCATGTCGCTGCCCAGCACTCCAGCGCCGCCGGTAATGGCCACCGTCTTCCCTTTGAAGTTATACATTTTTGTAAGTTCTGCCAGATCGAAGGAACTTTGCTGCTCGCTCATAATTTCTCCATTTCAATTCTGCGTTCGAAAACTAAACCTGATGCATGAATTAACGCCGGGTGTGCGGTCGCTCCCGGCGGCGACGTTTCGTAACATACATCGCCGCCAGCAGGAAACAGTCCTTGCTACCGTTGAATGCGCGCCGACCCGCCGCTGGCAAACGCGACCACCTGGTCCAGCGTTGCCATCGAGGTGTCACCGGGGAAGGTTGTCATCAACGCTCCGTGCGCCCATCCCAGCTTTACCGCCTGCTCCGGAGTCTCGCCATTTAGCAGCCCATAGATGAAGCCGGACGCAAAGCCATCACCGCCGCCTACGCGGTCCAACACCTTCAGTTCTGCCGTCGGTGCAAATATTGCCTTGCCGTTGATCCATGCAACCGCGCTCCAGCTATGGTGGTTCGTGTTGTGGACCTCGCGCAGGGTCGTCGCCACCACCTTCGTCTTCGGAAAGCGCTTCACAACCTGCTCCATCATTCCCAGGAACGCGCCTGTATCCAGCTTGGAGCTGGCCGTCTTCGCACTTGCCGAGACCTCTGGACCGGAGAATCCAAGTCCCTTCTGCAGGTCCTCCTCGTTGCCAATCAGCACGTCAACGTTCTCCACAATCTGTCCCAGCACCTTATGCGCGTGCTCCATGCCGCCCTGCGTCTTCCATAGTTTTTCACGATAGTTCAGGTCGAACGAGGTCACCACGCCCGCAGCCCGCGCTGCCTGCATCGCCTCTACTACCAGCGCAGAGGTTGTCTCTGAGAGGGACGAGAATATTCCGCCCGAGTGGAACCAGCGCACACCCTCTTTGAAGATCGCCTTCCAGTCGAAGTCGCCCGGCTTCAGTTGTGCCGCCGCCTCATTGCAGCGGTTGTAAAAAACGATCGGCGCGCGCACGCCAAAGCCCTGGTCGCTATATACCGTGGCCATATTCGGCCCGCGCACTCCGTCGTGCGCAAACCGCTTGAAGTGCGACTTCACTCCCATTCCCCGCACCCGTTCTGCGATCAGGTCGCCGATGGGATACGAGACAATTGCGCTTGCAATTCCAGTCTTCTGCCCAAAGCAGTCCGACAGATTGGCGGCAACATTGAACTCTCCCCCACTTACGTGGATGTCAAAGTTCGTCGCCTTGCGAAATGGAATGATCCCCGGATCGAGCCGGTGTACCAGTGCACCAAGTGAAAGTAAATCAAGCGAACCCTTCTCGGGAATTGTGAAACCAAGACTCATGACCTTCTCCTATGATTGTGTGTTTGACCTTCTACCTTGTTTGTCTCTCTCTATTGCCCAAGGAACACCGGCTTGATGTGCCGTTCCCAAAGGTTCGCGGTCACATTCTTCGACACTATCGCCTCGTTGGCTTCCAGCGCTTCCAGGTAACGTGGCCCCATCTTGGCGGCGATCTTGAATCCAACATGCAGCAGTTGCCGGAAGCTGGAGTTGTACGCCTTGTTCTTCTGGTCGTGGCGCAGCGCCGAGGTGTACTGCTCGCTGGTCCAGCCGTTGACTGTCGCCGCCGTCGGCAACTTGCTCTCGTCAATGTCGATCACGGTGGCATACGGCGCGGTCAGCTCGTCCTTGTGGGCCAGCGCCTCCGAGTAAACTTCCTTCGCTATCGCAAGCCCGTTGCCGCCCGCCTCCGCCAGCCCGATCAGCTCCTCCAGCCACGTCGTACCAGCGGTCTTCAGGTGGACTCCCGCGTTGAACTTCTTCGCGCCATCGTGGATCGCCTTGTAGATGGAGAACTTGTCCGAGCCAGAATGTACGCTCAGCTTCAGGTTTGCCGGCAATCCATACTTCTTGATTGCGAATGCAATCGCCGCCAGATCCTCTTCAAACTCCTTGGCAAACTGCTTTACATCGCCCACATAGTCCACGCCCTTGTTGAAGCGGCCTGTGAACTTCGGCGCAATCGTCTGGATTGGAATCTTCTGGTCCGCAATCATAGCCAGAATGATCAACAACTCCACCGGCGTCTGCGGCAGGTCCGTCTCGTCCATCGAGATCTCCGAAACAAAACGGCCCTCGCCCTTGTTCTGGATCAGAAATTGATAGATTTCTCCCGCATTCTGCACCGCCGCCAGAAATTTGTTGGCAACGCCCTCAACGAAGGCCTTGTCGGTTTGGAACGGTATAGCGATTCCGGGAATTGTCACTGTCCCGATCAGTTCCGCATGCGCTGTAACAAACGCCGCTACGTCCTCCGGCTTGGCAGCCTGGCCGATCATGTCCGCCACATCCAGGGTAAAGAAGTCGCAGGGGTCCACGAAGCGCTGCACCGTATTCAGGTTGATGTGGTCTGCGTCCAGAAAGTAGGGCTTGCTCCAACCCACCTCCTTCACGGCTGCGTCCGCCGCTGCACGCGTCTGCACCGGCTCCGTGCCAATAATGGTGTGTTCACGGTTCGACTTGTTCCACACCGGAACCACTTCAACGCCCACATCCGCCGCCTTGATGCATGCTGCCAACTGGGCCTTAGCCTGGTGGGCAAACCGGTCGCCCACACCAATGGAATACTTCGGTAGTTCCAGTGTTTCAAGTACTGCTGTGTTCATTATTTCTCCCTGTGCCATATCTACTGCTCGTGATTCAACCAATCTGCGCCGCTCCCAAGCATACTGCGCTGGTTGTAGGCGCGGCAAATCCTCCACATAGTTGCAACTCAGCAACACGGCTTCGTAATGTGTTGTTGAAGTCAGACATGCGTTGCATGCATGGTCTCAGCGGTCGCCGAATCCTTGAACCGACCTTCGTACGCCCACAGCCCAAGCCCGGGGTTGGAGATAAAGAATATCTCCTCGCCATCCACCGTATTCCATCCGTCTATCAACTTCGCCGGATCGTACTTCGCTGTGTACTTGGCCAGGTCGCCGAACTCAAAGTGTGCGCCTTCGATCTCTTCCCGCGTCAAGTGCCCAGGGCAGTAACGAATCTTGAACCGCCCCTCGCTCGAACCGTGAATCAGGTGCGCCGCCGCCGATAGATTACCCGCCAGCATCGCGTCGTTCTTCACCGCCTCCAGTGTCGCCGGAGTGCCGCAGTAGCCGAACTTGCGGATCAGCATGTCGATCGTCGGGTCTTCGCCGAACTCGTGTACCCCCGGCGCCAGCACGATCAACTCCGCGTCGTCGGCCAGCGCCATCCGCGTCCGGTACACGCTCTTGTTGCCCAACCATGTGCTCTTGAACTCATGCGGGTCCAGGAATACCACCGCCTTGTGGATCTCGCGGTCCATCATCAGGAAGTTCACCTTCAGGCTCAACTCCGCCGCGCGTTCAAAGCACTCCGTATCGTCGCCGATAAACAGTCCGTTCAGTGCCAGCTTGCCCGCCGCGTTCTTCGAGACGACGGTCTGCACGTAGACAATCTGCGGCAGCATAGGTCCAAAGTGCTCGCTTGCGTAGTTCAGTACGCGCCGCACCGGCGTGTCCGCCCGCCCCATCATGCGCTCCATCCCATACACCGCACCCAGGAAGTGGCTGCGATGGATGCCCATTACCCCGCCCGTCCCGATAAACACGTTCTTGTTGTAGTTGGCCATGCCCACTACCTCGTGTGGCACCACCTGACCCATCGACAGGATCAAATCATGTCCGCCGTCGCGCAGCAGCTTGTTCACCTGAGCCGGCCACGAGTAGTCCAGCATCCCCTCGCTCACCTCGCGCACAAACTCGCCCGGCACCTCACCCAGTGTCACAATGTCGTTGCGCCAGTCGTGTACCCGGAACAGGTCGCGCGGAGTCGGCCCGAACATCGTCTGAATCTCGTGGTCGGTCATCGCCTTGTGCGTGCCCAGTGCGGGCAGCACGTCGGTCAGCGCGTCGCCGTAGTAGTTCCATGCGTACTCAGTCAGCTTGCCCGCCATGGCATGCATGCGCGTGAAATCCGGCGGCACGGCAAGAACTTTTTTGCGCACGCCCAGCTTGTCGAACGCGCTGGCAAGCGCTGCTTTGATCTCGGAGGGGGTGAATTCGGTGGTTGGCGATCCCGCAGCAAAGTAGAGGCTCATAGCCATAATTCTACTCGCCCCGCTCCACCGTTGACAGGCGTCTTAGTCGGCTGGGATGAGGACGACATGCGAGGATTTTATTATGGCGCGGAAACGCTCCGAGGTTGTCGCCCAATCCACCAGATCGACCTTGTAAGGCAGGTCGGACTCTGTGAAGTCGTCCGCCAGCGCCGCCAGAGTATTCAGTGGCAGCGGCTGATCGCCTATCACAGCAAGATCAAGGTCGGAGAACTTTTTGACGCGGCTCCCAATCTCCGGCCCAACGCGTGACCCGAAGGCCCAGACCTCGCGTCCCGGCACATGACGTAGCAAAATCGCTTGCACGATCTGCCACTCGGCGTTTGTTACCATGACTCCGGGCGGCGGGTCTGCTTGGTTCGTCATACGGCGATTCGCCTCTGCATCTGCCCAAGCATAAACTCAGCCTCTGCGAGAAACTCCGGAATGCCGGAGACCACCTGTAGGGCCACCTCTTCGTCATAGGTGTGGCTGGTCTTGCTGCGCATCTCGCGAAACCGCTTCCAGCTCTTCCAGTCGCCCAACAGCAGGTCCTTCTCATTGGCAGTGCGAATGAGATCGGCAAAGGGCATCGCGTCATATTCAGCGGGCGACGCAGAGGTCGATTCGAGGAAGCGCTTCAGCATCTTCTGTGCAATTTCATAGGTGAACTCGAAGCGCTGGATCAATCCATCGCGGATCTGTGTGTCAAGGATGTCCTTCTGGTAGCGAAGCAGCCCTTCAGCTAGGCGACGCCGCGCGTTGACCAGAGGAGTCAGGTCGAGTTGCTCGCTCATCGTACAGCCTCCCGGTTTCAGTCTGGTGGGCGAGGCGGGAATCGAACCCACAACCACCAGCTTAGAAGGCTGGTGCTCTATCCAGTTGAGCTACTCGCCCGCGTCCGGAAGGCCCCGCTGCAAGCCTTCCCGCGCTCGAAGGCGCAACCATGCGCGTCCTCAATGTATTGTATCCACAACAGCCCGCCCTGCTGTTCAGAAAGCGAACTGCAGCGGCCAACGCTTCAGCTAAAGAGCACTGTATCCCTGTTCCCCCCAACAGCGCTTTTGCTGCCTGCACAACACCCACGAATACTTCCGAATATCACAATGCGATGAAGTTCCGTAGGAGGACTCTACGGGAACTCCTTTCGATGCAACATCGCCTGTGACGCGGCGCACAGACAATCACGCCCTCGCTAGACGAGTGTAATAATGAATTATAAATTGTCGCGAGACGCAGCTTAGCGGCATGGATGACCCGCACCGTGGCCGGATGGCGGGATGAACCGCACGCACTCAGTCTGTTGAACGTTTCTGCTCGCTAAGGACTGACTCTGCCTGACGCCATCCCCTCCCAGGGTCCGCCCCGCGATATCCCTGCCCTATGGAGGATTTACTGATGAAGCAAGGCGTAAAGGAAACACCGCTTGCAGAAGATGCAGGCTCAACCTCGACCCCAACGAAATACACCTACTTCTTCGGCGGCGGCAAAGCCGAGGGCAATGGCCGCATGAAGGATATTCTGGGAGGCAAGGGCGCTGGTCTGGCCGAGATGACCAATGCTGGCCTGCCCGTCCCGCCGGGATTCACCATCCAGACCGAAGCATGTCGCGAGTACATGCGCGGAAAGCTGAACCCGCAGATCAACGTCGAGATGCTGGACGCCCTCAAACGCCTCGAGAAGATGCAGGGTCAGGAACTGGGCGCTCCCGAAAATCCGCTGCTCGTTTCTGTCCGCTCCGGTGCAAAGTTCTCCATGCCTGGAATGATGGACACTATCCTCAACCTCGGCCTCAACGACCGCTCGGTAGAAGGCCTCGCCCGAGGCAGCAACGATGCCCGTTTCGCATACGACTCCTATCGCCGTCTCATCCAGATGTTCGGCTCCGTCGTGCTCGACATCAGTAAGAAAAAGTTTGAACACATCTTCGACAGCGCCAAGGCGCGCGAGCGCGTCAAAATGGACTACCTGCTCAGCGCCAAAGCCCTGAAGGAAATCGTCGCAGAGTACAAGAAGCTAGTCAAAAAGGAAAGCGGCAAGGACTTTCCTCAGAATCCGCTGGAGCAATTGGTGGCAACCCGCGATGCCGTCTTCCGCAGTTGGAACAGCGAGCGCGCCAAAACCTATCGCCGCATCAACCGCATCGACGACTGGCTGGGCACCGCCGTCAACGTGCAGTGCATGGTCTTCGGCAACATGGGCGACAGCTCCGGCACAGGCGTCGGATTCACACGCAACCCCGCCACCGGCGAGCACGCCTTCTTCGGTGAGTACCTGATGAACGCGCAGGGCGAGGACGTCGTCTCCGGCATCCGTACACCGAATCCCATTAGCGAACTCGAACGTGCCATGCCCAAGGTCTACGAACAGTTGCGCACATGCACCTGGCGCATGGAAAAGCACTACCGCGACATGCAGGACTTTGAGTTCACCATCCAGGACGGCAAGCTCTACATGCTGCAGACCCGCAATGGTAAGCGCACCGGCCTGGCCGCCGTACGCGTCGCCATCGACATGGTGAAGGAGGGCCTCATCACCAAGGAAGAGGCCGTCATGCGCGTCGAGCCGGACCAGATCTACGACTTCCTAGTCCCTCGCCTGGTGGAGAAGGGCGAGAAGATCGAAGTCCTCGCCACTGGCCTCCCGGCATCGCCGGGAGCAGCCGTCGGACAGATCGTCTTCACCGCTGAGGATGCCGTCAAGGCCCGCGCCACTGGGGCCTTCAAGGACATCATCCTCGTCCGCGGCGAGACTACGCCGGAGGACATCGCAGGCATGGAGGTCGCATCCGGCATCCTTACCTCACGCGGTGGCATGACCTCTCACGCCGCCGTCGTTACCCGCGGCATGGGCAAGTGCTGCGTGGCCGGCGCCGGCGATTGCGTGGTCGACGAAGCGCGCAAGGAACTGCGCGTCAAGGGCCATACCTATCGCCACGGCGACTGGCTCTCCCTCGACGGCACCACCGGTCGCGTTATTGCCGGCCAGCTGAAGACCCTGCCCGTCCAACCCAACGATGCCGACCTGGTCACCTTCATGAGCTGGGCAGACCCACTGCGCAAGCTCAAGGTCCGCGCCAACGCCGACATCCCACGCGACGCCAAGCAGGCCCTCCTCTTCGGAGCTGAAGGCATCGGCCTCTGCCGCACAGAGCACATGTTCTTTGCAGAGGATCGCATCGAGCATATGCGCACCATGATCCTCTCCACCACTGAGAAGGATCGCCGCCTTGCGCTCAAGAAGCTCCTGCCCATGCAGCGCGCTGACTTCCTTGGCCTCTTCAAGACCATGGGGCCGCTTCCCGTCACCATCCGCCTGCTCGATCCTCCGCTGCACGAGTTCCTCCCCAAGCGCGAGGATCTGCTGGTTCAGATCGCCCACCTGGAAGACACCAAGCCCCGCTCGCCCAAGCTAAAGGCCCTGCGCCCGCTGCTGGCGCGCGTCCAGGAGCTGCACGAGACCAACCCCATGCTTGGCCTGCGAGGTTGCCGTCTCGGTATCGCCTTCCCGGAGATCACCGAGATGCAGGTGCGAGCCATGATCGAGGCCGCTGTCATCATCAAGAAGAAGGGCGGCGAACCTCACCTCGAAATCATGGTTCCGCTCACAGCCACTATTGAGGAGATGCGCAACCAGGCCACCATCATTCGTCGAGTCGCCGCGGAAGTCTTCAAGGAGAAAGGTGCCAAGGTCGACTACATGGTGGGAACCATGATCGAGTTGCCCCGCGCCGCTCTCACCGCCGATAAGATCGCCGAAGAGGCTGAGTTCTTCAGCTTCGGCACAAACGACCTTACGCAGACCACCTACGGTATCTCGCGCGACGACATCAACAACTTCCTGCCTGCCTACATGAAGGCCGGAATCTTCAAGCAGGACCCATTCGCCACGCTCGACCAGGCAGGTGTAGGCCAGCTCATCGAAATAGCCACCGACCGGGGCCGGGCAACGCGCCCGAACCTCAAGGTCGGTGTCTGCGGAGAACATGGCGGCGATCCAGAGTCCGTCAAGTTCTGCCATCGCGCAGGACTCAACTACGTCTCCTGCTCGCCCTTCCGCCTTCTGGTGGCAAGGCTGGCAGCTGCGCAGGCTGGGCTCCAGGAGAAGCAGGACGGTCATGAGCTCACCGATCTGCTGCGCAACTCCGGCTCTGGAACTCAATAATCGTTCCACTTTACTCTGACAAAGCCGCCGTTGACTGCAATTCCATAGTCAACGGCGGCCTCGTTTACAAATGAATCCCATGGACCAAACCGTGCCCCCCAAGTCCCAAGCCGCCCCTCCCCTTCGCATCCGCCCGGCCACAGCCGCCGACATCCCGCGCCTCGTCCCCATGATCAATGCCGCCTTCATCGTCGAGACGTTTCTCGAGGGCACGCGCACCGATCTGGACCGTCTCTGCGCCTACATGCTCAAAGGCGAATTCCTGCTTGCCGAGGACGCCTCCGGCCAGCTTATCGGCAGCATCTACACCGAGCTGCGCCCCCCGCGCGGCTATCTCGGAATGCTCGCTATCCATCCCGCACATCAGCGCGCCGGCCACGGCAGCACCCTCATGGCCGCCGGCGAGAAGCACTTGCGTGGCAAGGGCTGCCACGCCATCGACATCAGCGTCATCGAATGGCGCACCGAGTTGCCCCCCATCTACCGCAAACTCGGCTACGTCGATACCGCCATCCAGGACTTCCAGCCCTCCCAGAAGCTCAAGCCAGGCGTACCTCCCTGCCGTGTCATCGTAATGTCCAAGCCCCTCTAATCCTCCGCTGTGCTCTTTCACAACGAGTTATAATGGAACCAGTTCTTTGAGTGCCAAAAGCAAGTTTCAGCCAGCCCCAAATGGGGGCGTCACGGCTTCGACGGGATTGCTAGCGGCAGAGAGGCATGCCGGGGTGGGTACACCCGTAATCGCGCCCAAAATCATAAGTGCCGAACCTCAGTTCGCTCTTGCTGCCTAATTAATTAGACAGCCGATCGCCTCCGCTTCGCCTATGGGCGGAGTCCGATCGTCGCACAGTAGGCTGGCCTGAACTGCTCCGTCTGAGCGGAACTGGCGAGATCGATCAGACTGGTCGTCAACGTGTCTTCGCCCGTTCTTAGCGTCGATGACGAGATAAATAGGAACGCGGAAAAGCATGAATGCTCTCTGTTGAAGGTAGTTTCGGACGCGGGTTCGACTCCCGCCGCCTCCACCACAATAACCAATTTGTATTGTTTCACTTACATGGTTTTTAGTCACACACACGTGCGTCCTGCGTGTGCGGCTAATTCTAGTGGAGTACAGCGGAATTCCGCCGCCTCCACTATTCCAGTTATTGAGCATTTTGGGCCTGCGCAGTTCCCTCTCTAGCCCCGCAAAACCTCATGCGAACCTACGCCCGTTGTGTCATCAGGCTGGTGGTGAACTGGGGCAGATGCAGTTTCCCTTAGGGCACGTTTCTGTGGACGGAATGGCACCTGGCGGCGGGCAGCTACTACTCTCGTCGAGGCGCCATAAACAACGAAGAGTGAATAATTCGTGACCATGCGCTGGGGACACGGTTTCGTTACGAGCCTGACAGAAAAGGCGAAACAATGGTCGCCTGCTCAATTGCGTACCCGATTGCGTTGTAACCCCTCAATCTGCGCTCGTACATCCTTGCCAGCATCGGGACCCCGTTGTCGATGTAATCATAGACTTGGACAACGCGCTTGTTGTCGTGGAGACGATGGAGGCGGCCAGCATATTGTTGCAGCGTCCCCTTCCAGGAGATAGGCATGGCAAGAAACAATGTGTCCAGGCGCGCATCGTCGAATCCTTCGCCGATATAGCTTCCTGTTGCCAGAATCACACGCGATTCGTCGTCTGGCACAGCCGCCATAGCCTCTGCGATCAGTCTGCGCTGCTTCTTGCCCATACCGCCCTTCAATATAAAGACGTGTTGGGCGGCACCACTGAGTCTGGTTGCGAAATACTGTAGATGCTCGGTCCTGCCAGTCAGGAGCAGAGGCGAACGTCCCGACTTGATGGCACGTACGATGTCGTCGGCGATCATTGCATTGCGCAACGCATCATTCGACAGCGCGCCGTAGACATCCTGAATCGTCACTTCAGTGAGATCGGGCGGCATCCGGAAATCCGTGTGACGAGGAACCACCCTATGTTCGAAAGGGTTCATCTCCGCCATTGCCTTGGCGCTCATGCTGAACCGGGCAGGGCCACACTGCATATAGATAATTGGATGGTGTCCATCTTTTCTCGTCGGGGTAGCGGTGAGACCAACGACATATTTTGCTTTCACCTGCTTCATCACCTGCTCAAACGTGAACGCAGATATGTGGTGGCATTCATCGACGATGACTTGGCCGTATTCGGCAACTAAGTCCTTTACGGCTTCTTTCTGATAGAGGCTCTGAATGACCGCGACATCGATGCGCCCTGTCCGGTGCATCTTTCCGCCGCCGATATGCCCAATCGAGCCTGCGGGCATATTCAGGAACATCGCCAGCCGTTCCTGCCATTGATCGAGTAGTTGTTGCCGATGAACCAGAATCAAAGTATTGACCTTGCGCTTTGCGATCAGCCATGCCGCCACGGCCGTTTTCCCAAACGCCGTCGGGGCGCAGAGAATTCCCTCGTCGTGAACGCTGATCCCTGCGACAGCCTCCTCTTGGACGGGCCGAAGCTGACCATTGAATTCCACTGTGATAGGTGTGCCTGCAAACCGTTCGTCCCGAACTTCGGGCCGGATGTTGTGCGCCCGCAAAAGGGCCATTACCTCCGTCAGACACCCGCGCGGCACAGCAATGTGCTGGGGAAAATCCTGACCACATGCGATGACGCGTGGCTTTTCATATGTCGGAAGCCGCATCGCCTGCGCTTTGTAGAACTCGGGGTTCTGGAATGCCGCCAGCCTGAGCAGACGATTCAACATGGCCGGTGGCAGGCCATGCTTTTCCACGTAAAGAAGATTGGCGCGGACGGTCTGCACAGTTTCAGGGAGTGGCCCCATAATCGGCCACTCCATCCGTCTTCGCGAAGGTGGCAATGTCCATGGATCTTGTCCATCTTCGTCATCGGCAATGCTGATGCGAACCCCAATCAGATCGCCATTGCGTTGGGCATCGGCGATGACTTCTTCCGCGGCCGTAGTAGACATCCGTCGAATCGTAGAAAGAAACTCCCACTGATCCGGATATGGACGGAGGCTGGAATCGATGAAAACACTGTTGTCCGACTTGCGCGGTGCAAACTGCAAGGGAAGCGCAATCAGGTTTCCGAACCCACCTTTGGGCATCGTGTCCTGGTTTGGGAAGAAGCGATCATAGGAATCGAGACCGAGTTGATGCCGACGTTCCATAGTCCGCGTGAGAACCGCGCATCCAAGTTTGCGTGCGGTATTTGCCGGAATTGCATGTTCAAAGAAGATCCAAACATGGCCGCCATTTCCAGAGCGCGAGCGTTCCAGTGCCGCCGGAACGTTCAACTCCTGGCATGTATCGAGAAACGCGCGGGAGTCGTCAGTCCATGTTTTCTTATCGAAATCCACGGCGAGAAACCAACAGGTCTCGTCCGGGAGTAGAGGGTAAATGCCAATAGTGTCTTTTCCGAGAAGATGATTCTCGATAACCTCGTCGCTCAAGGGGAGGAACTTTCGTGTATTCTGATCGACCTTCTTCCGATCCTCCGGCCTGCTTGAATTGATGGCTTTCCAATCCTTCAGTGCCGCTGGCGAATATCCTGACCGTCCGTCGGAATTCTCCCATCGCCGCGCATAGACATCTTTTCTCCCGCGAAACAGGCTCCGGAAGAGGGCAACCCGCTTGCGAGCGCGCTCTTCTTTGCTTTCCGCGGCCATCGGCGTGATCGTTTGAACCGGCCGTGCATCGTCTGGTACTAACTGTGGAACAGCGATGCCGTGAGCGTCCAGTACACGGCGCAACCTCGCATTCTCTTCCCGCAGCCGCTGGTTCTCCTCGTCACGCTGCTCGAATGAAACCGATTCTGAACTTCTGCTGGCCATTTCCGGCTCACTGCTCCATGCCACCTACCAGAACGTTTTCGAGAAACTCGCGCACGTTATCGAAGACCACAGCGATGTCTGTCTGTAGCCCACATTCTTCAGCGAGCGCACGGAAGGGCGTTTGCCATTCCGGCGGCGGTACACTCAAGCTTATTGGCAAAGTGTGAGTTCCCCTTCGATCAAAGGTCAGATGCAAAGCGTTGAATACCCTCTGCCGATCAAGTCGGTTGCCTGCAATCAGAAGAGCCAGATCCACCAAATCCTTCACCCGGCTATTCGGCGAGTTTCTCGGAAGCGTGTAGGCATGTATCTTTTCGGCGAATTGCTGTTCCCGAGAGATCATTTGTACGCGTGGCTTCCCGATTCCTGCAAAACCTAGCCAGTCATGGCACTCGGCGGTTTCGAGAGGCTGTATCACCACATCACCAATGCCTGCGTCGAGATGAAACCGAGCGAAGATCCTTCCATCCATACGTGTCTCGACCGAATAGCGAGCGCCGCCGTAAGGAGCAGCGGTTAGATCCATAACGGGTGGTCCAATCGTGTACTCGAACCAATCATCGAATGAGACATCGGCCATCGCCTGCAGCATCTCTCGTATCGCTTGGATTGGCTCTCTACCCTCGACGGTTCCCACGACCCGCTGCAATGTCAAGTCAATATCGATTGTGGATCGAGCGGACCTGAAGCGAAGTTCCAGAGCATAACCACCCTTCAACACCCAAGGCGCCGGATCTTCCCGGAATAACCTCGCCAGCAAACGATCGAAGGATACCTGGCGTCTGAGGCGGTTGATATCGATCTGTTCGGTCTGGGACATGCTCTTCAGGCGTTCTTCCAGGGCTCTGCGGAAGGCTCCCGCCGTCGCATATGTTCTTGGAATCGCCATTATGCAGCCCGCCGCAGAACATCCTCGACCATCTTGCGTGCGGTCTCGGTCAACTCCGCATTTCTAATCTGCTGGCGCGTGATCAGTCCGCGGTCAACAGCCTGCCGCAGCGCCTGACCTATAAACATCCACTCGACTGCGCCGGTTTCTATCAGGTCAAGAATCGTTCGCAGCGGCCGTGTGTATTTGTAACCGGGTCCGACCTGTATTTCGCTCTTGAGCAGGTCGCGATAATGGAGCACGACAATGCCAGGGATAGCGCTGTTACGCCGGAAGTTCTTCGGAACGGTCATATGGAGCTTCGCCGGGTTTAGGTCTGACAGCTCATAGAGGCTCAGCGCCGTCTGATGACTGTAAACCCCTTCTACATCTTCCTTCCGGTTCCTGGACCAGAGCGACCAGAGCACAAGATCGGGCCGGTCTGGCACCGGAAACAGCGCCAGGCGGTAGATGCCTCGGTGTTCCCGTGTCCAGTTTCCGGCCTGCACGTGGTAGGGATGCGTATTTTCGGCAAATCCGGCCGCCTTGGCCTGCTTCGTTGTGAAGAAGCCTTGCTGTTGATCGGCAAGATCGAAGAGCCGCCGCGACGCCTCTCTGTGAGACTGGGCCATAGCACAATACTACAACTTTCTTGACGTTTTGTCATTGATAGGAACTTGGATTAACCGCAGTGCTCAAAAACTGCATCGGCAAGGGTATACGTTGCAGCTGTGCCGAGCGCCGAACAATACGAGTTCTTGGCGGCGGGAATTCTCTAGTTGAAAGCCGAGGGAAGATTGCCCCCGCTGGGTTTGATGAATCTTCAAGAAATCGTGAACGTCGGAAAACCCCGTGTGTGTATTACGTGTGTAATTTCCTCTATTTTCGCGCTTTCTGCGTATCGTGAGTGCCTCAGAATCTGTAACTTACGTGTTTTCAATACCGGTGCACAGTCCGACTCCCGCCGCCTCCACCATATATTTTTTTCAATAGTTTATAGGGTTGTTTGCTCTGTTGCGGGTGCAGCGTGTGCAGATCACTTTTGTCATTCGATCTCTCATCGGTGAATAGTGTAAATACAGCCCGCAGCGAGATAAAGTGAATAGCTGCGCTAAAGCTCGGCATTCGAAAATCATCGAACACTTGCACTCCAAACTTCCGTTATTAATGTCACGTTCAGCATGGCCCGTCCGAAACGACTTTACTCGATCCCGGCTTCAAGGGCACTACACTCTGGTGAGCCAGAGCATTTCTCTCGAAGCAAAGGGAGTAATAGGGGCTTACTCAGATATGTGATTTGAGACATGCAAGTTAGCCAGCAAGTCCAGTCACCCCAACTATCGGGACGATGCCCCGCCATAGCTTCTCCCGTGGTACTCTTCCGCAATAGAATTTCCTGGAACTAATTCCGCGATTGGAATCAGATGAAGCGACGTGACGTGTTGAAGTCCGGTTTCGCTTTGGGGGCGGCGCGAATGACATTCAAAGAGCTTGCCTATGGCGAAGCGCAGGCTGGTGGGGCTACGGCGGTTCGGCTTACCGACGACCGCGCGAGTTGGGTGGCGATGCTGGACCGGATCTGCAAGCCGCTGTTCGAAGCGCTGAGTGAGCGGCGGCTGAAACAGGTGATGCCGGTGGAGGCGTATGCCGGCGAGCAGCAGCACCGGCGGCAGACGACCTATCTGGAGGCGCTGGGGCGAGCTCTTGCAGGCATCGCTCCGTGGCTGGAAGGTGGGGCGGTCACGGGCACCGAGGGCCAGCTTCGCGAGCGATACTGCGTGCTGGCAAGAGCTGCAATTACCTCAGCAGTCGACAAGGAATCGCCGGATTACATGGACTTCGGCGGCGACCGGCAGACGATTGTCGATACCGCATTTCTTTCGCTCGCGATCCTCCGTGCTCCGCACCAGCTGCGCGAGAAGCTGCCGGTTGAGGTTCGGTCGCGATTGGCGGATGCAATGCGGGCGACCCGCGCGCTGTTAGGAAACTACAATAACTGGCTACTGTTCGCGGCCATCATTGAGGCCGGACTGTTTGCCCTGGGCGAGCCTTGGGACCGGATGCGCGTGGATTACGCGCTGCGCGAGCATGCGAACTGGTATCTCGGCGATGGGACTTATGGCGATGGGCCCAACTTTCACCAGGACTACTACAACTCGTTTGTGATTCTGCCCTTTCTGACCATGCTGATGGATACGGTTGGTGCACAGGAAGCGGCATGGACTGAAATGGCGAGCGCGATCCGCGAGCGCGCGGCGCGCTCTGCGGCGATTCAGGAGCGCTGTATCGCGCCGGATGGCAGCTATCCTATCGTAGGGCGATCCATCGCGTATCGCTGCGGTGCGTTCCAGCAGCTTGCTGACGCCGCCTTGCGCCACGCGCTTCCCTCAGAGATATCGCCGCAACAGGTGCGCGGCGCATTGACGGCGGTGATGCAGCGGACGCTGACGCCGGCGGGCACGTTCGACCAGAATGGTTGGCTGCAAATCGGCGTTGCCGGACACCAGCCGTCCGCGGGCGAAGTTTACATCTCTACCGGCAGCCTTTACCTCTGTACTGCGATATTTCTTCCCCTTGGGTTGCCAGCCGAAGATCGGTTCTGGAGCGGTGCAGCGGCGCCGTGGAGTTCGCTGAAGATTTGGGGCGGCGCGGACTTCAATGCAGACCATGCCCTGGAGGGGCGACAACGCGGCGATTGATTTTGACTTTGTATGCCCCGCATTTGCGTTAGCAATGATGACACCGATGGAGCGTTGATCGTGAGCTCTATCGGGTATCTGCTATGGTCTCGGGCGGCACCGGATAGGCAGGCGGCGCACCGGGGAAGGTGACGACAAGGTGCTCAAAGACCACGCCCGGGTCGCGGTAGAGCAAACGAATGGTGTGCTTTCCCGGCGCAAGTGGACCGAGCGGAACGGTCGCTATCGCCGAATTCCGTAATACGTTCGCCGACCAGGTCTCCGTGTCGGGGCCATGGCCGTCTGGGCCGGAGGCATCCAGCTCTATAGGCACGCCGCCATCCAGCGCCACCGCATAGCGCAGTCGGTGATCGGAGTCCACGGCGAACGTCGGCAGCAGATGCAGTGCCAGCGTCGCCGGGCCTGAACCGGAAATGGTGAAGTCGTACTCCAGCCACGCGGTCGGATTGGGAGTTTCGCCGGACCGTATCCACGGCAGATCGAGGATGGCCAGCAGCCCTGGCCTGCCATACACGACCGAGTCGCCCGAGATGCTCAGGTCGGGAAGTACGCGCCACTGCGCCGCGGCGGGATCGAGCGGCGCGACCTTGGGGCTAAAGGTGGAGCTGTCCGACTTGCGCGCAAAATGCGCGGCATTGATGGACACCGTATTTTGCTGCTGACGAAAGCCGACAGCAGGAGCGCCGGTCATGAACTGGTAGGACAAATCGAGCGCCCCCGCCTCCCAAGCGGCTGGAAGCCCCATTGCCATATCGGCCTTGGTCCCAGTTGCGGGCATCTCGAAGGCATGCCGCTCACGTGGTGCGGCGGACATGATCCCGTCCCACTTGCCGCCCTCTAGAGAGTTGTACTTCGCCGTCAACGACTGAACGGCATCGTAGGCACTGCGAACGTGGGCCGTGTCGCCGGGGAGAGTTGCTTCACTGTGCTTTGGATCGTAAAACATGATGGAGTCCAGAAAGGTCAGGTCGGCATAGAGGAACTTCTCATTCATCGCCGCTGACGCTTCGACCGGGTACCCTGCCAGTTCGAAGAAAGCACTCGCGTACTGCGGCGGCAGCTTCTCCGCAATCCCTGTAGCTTCCCTGCGCAGGGCCACCCAGGCCGCAAGACGCGTGCTGTTCTGATCTACGTGCCCATCGCTGCCCCATGAATTCGGATTGAACTCCGTCCGCTGGATGCCGTCGTTGTAGCCGTTAAAGCCCATGAACTCCGGCTTGCGGATGAAGTCGAGATTGTAATAGCGAGTCATCACATCGGCGATGGCGGGCGAATTGGCCGTAGGGAACAGTTGTCCAAACCACTGCGTCAGCCACTCCCGTTGGCTCAGCTTCGCCGTTCCCGGTTCATCCCACGCCAGCTGCATGAAGTAGTCAATGTCGATCTCCGCTGGCTTCAAATCTCCCACATTCAATATCCAGTACTTGCGCGCGTTGTGGTCGTAGGCCTTGGTCATCTCCTCCTGAATCAGCGCTGGCGGTGTGCTGCACAGCCACAGATAATCGTGTGGAGAGCCCCAATACGACACGTGGTAATACACGCCCGATCCCCCTGCGCGTTTCTGTTCGGCGGCGTTGGGCAGTTCACGGATGTATCCGTAGTTATCGTCAGTCCATCCCAGTGTCACGTCGTCAGGAACCTTCATGCCAACGCGGTACAAATCGAGGCTCTCTTTATAGACCCAGATCACCTGCGGAATCTTCGTAACTTCCGGATTCACTCGCTTGGCCAGCAGCGCGCGCTGGGCGGCCATTACGTCTTCGACGAGCTTCGCCTTCACCGCGGGGGTGCCCGTCGCTTCCAATCCAGAGTCGTGTACGCCGCGCAGACCGACCGTATAAAAGTTCTCATACTTGCCGTTCTCCTGGAGCCGCTTGTCCCAGTAAGCATTCATCGCGGGTGCGTTTGTCTGGTAGTTCCACGGGCCGTCGCCCTTGGGCGGAACATCCTCGTTCCACTCGCCTACATTGTTGCGTAGCAGCGCCTCGGAGTGCGAAGAGCCCATCACAATGCCCCACTTATCAGCCAGGCGCGCGTTCTCCGGCACGGCGTTGAACGGAAGCGACCCGGGATGCATCGCCGGCCACAGAGAGTTGGCGTGCAGCCGTAGCAGCAACTCGAAGATGCGTACATAAGTATTGGGCCCGACGTTTCCCTTTCCGTTGTCCACCGTCGGATCCATCATCTTCGCGGCCCATGGGCGCAGGCCCCAGTCCTCGTCGTTCAGAAAGATGCCGCGGTACTGCACCGATGGCTCACCCTGCATATGCAGCCCCGGTTGCACATACACCGCTGCGTGGTGCGCAACGGGAACATCCGCCCACCATGCCCATGGAGAGACCCCCATCTGGCGCGATAAAGTAAAGAGGGCAAAGGCCGCTCCTCGACGGTCGCTGCCCGCTATCACCAATGCACGCCTCACCCCGGGAATCGGTGCTGAAACCACCGCTGTGACTGCGCTCTCCCACTTCCCAGCAACAGCTCCTGTGTTGATCGCATGCGAAGCGGCCAGGCGGTCGATCTCAGCAGATTTTCCAAGCACTCCCACAAGTATCAGGTTCGCGGGAAGCGGAGCGGCAAGCGAGGTCAGCATGCGCGGTTTCACGCCGGTGACCTGTTCCACGTCAGACGCGAAGGACTCCGCGGCAACCCGCACAGTCTCTGCATTGCCCGGCGCAACATAGATTGCCGCCGCCTGGCCGTTGGCCGCGATGGAAAACTCATCGGAGCTGGCAGCGCGGTCAAGATCGAGTATTGGAACCTGTGCGCTGGCTTGCTGCGAGATCAGCGCGAGACACACCAACATCGCGAATAGAATCAAGCCCTGTATTTCCGCAAAGTGTCTAACTCGACGCATTATTATCTTCCCACGCTCAAACCGAATGATTGCCGGACTAAGTGTAGTGCACCCTGCTGATTTAATCAGACGAATCCGTAGCTTAGATCACTGTTAGAGCTTGGAACCCACATAAACCTGCTGGCTTAAGACCCGCGCTAGTACGGCTATCTGTCGATACGGCCTAATATGCAACCAGCTTGACTGAACCCAGCAAACCCGACGTCGCAGGCGTTGCTGAGGCTCCTCGCCCTCCAGCTCCGGTTCCGGCAGGCGGCGCTCCAGTTACAGCCGCTCCAGCACTTGTACCAGCCGGTCTCCGCCGCGCACCTGTACCTGCTGCTCCTGCACCTGAAGCAGCGGCCAATCCTGCAACCGGACTCGCTGCTGTTACAGCAGCAGGCGCTCCCGCCGATGCTTGGCTCACATTGGCATATACCTCGATCTTCAGATCATTCACTCCCGCTTTCAGATCACTGGTCACATCCCATCGATAAGGTTGGAACGATCGTGCGCCCACCTCTTTTCCGTTCAGTGTCACATGCGCATAGTCATGCACATCGGCGATCTCCAGATACACATGCTTCCCCTTCGGCGTTGCGATTGCCGTGAATTGCATGCTGTACGTCGCCGGTCCGGCAAACGACTTCGTACCCAGCTCTTCCCATGACTTAATCGAAGTAGTTATCTGCTTGCCGTTCAGGTCCAGCTTCCAGTCGCCACTCAAATCCGCAAACGGTTCACCCGATACAAACGACGGCTCCGCAGCGGCAACTCCTTTCGGCAGCGGACCCACCACGATCACCTTTGCCTCATACGGCCCCAGTGTCAGTGGAATTCGCACTGCATCTGCCCCATCCGCCGTCGCCGCTACCATGGGATGGATCTCGCCAGTCGCCAGGTCCCAGTCCTGCACGGCACCATGTCCCGCAATCGTTGCCATGCGCTTCTCCGTCGCCGTGCTCTCATTGAAGAAGAAGTACATATCGCCGTCGGTCCACTTGCGGTGCGTATAGGTCAGCCTCGGAAATGCCGTGTCCAGCTTCACATCTGGCTTGGGGAGCGCTGCGATAACAGCCGGAGTGATGTCGCCCGACGATTCGATCAGCGTTGCAAAGCTCAGGTCCGGCTTCTCCTTCATATCCAGGTACGTCTTGTCCAGAACCAGGCTGGGCGTCTTGCCTACGAAGATCACCTTTCCGCCCTGCTTCGTGAACGCCTGCAAGCGCTCCAGCCCGATGCGCGTAATCACCGTCATCGACGGAAACACGATGGCCTTGTAGGTCTGCCCGCTCAGGTTCTTGAAGCCGCCATTCTCCAATGTCGCCACTGAACTCAGCGACTGCTCGTCAAAGTAATCCCAGTCCACCTGGTGCTCGAACAACTGCCAGCCCAACTTGGTGGTGCTGTGGTCGGCCTCCGTCGCTGCATCGCCGCCCAGCCAGATCGTGTTGACCGGATGGTAGAGTCCCACCTGCGCCGCCGGACGCCCAATCGCCATCAGATAGCCGCCGCGGTTGGTATACCACGCTGTCTCCGGCGAATCCGGCGGAACGGACTCCGATGCCTGACCCGCTGTCCCGTCGCCGCCACCGCCGCGCAGCCCAGGAACCCGGATCTGCAGCGCGTTGATCCCGCGCACCAGTTGATAGTTGATCTGATACTTGCCGTCCACCCCCGTTCCGCCACCCGATTCCGTCCAAACCTGTGGCCTGCCGAATAGATGAGCCGCAGAACTCGCCAGCTTGGGGAAGTTGTTATTCACCGTCCAGGTTCCGTCGGCCTGGTGTACCGCGCCCGGCACAAGTTTGCTCAGGTTGTCGATCCCCGGCACCTGCACATACCGGTAGCCGCGGAAAAAGTCAGCCGCCTGGTGCGCTACCGCCAGCATCGTCTCTTCGTGGCCAATGTGGACCAGATACTCCACGTTGTGTGCCTTCGCCCAGTTCGCCTGTTCGCCAAAGAATGAGCTGCGGAAGATGCCGCTCCACACATCCGTATAATCCGCGGCGGCGCGTACCGATTGCTCTGTCGATTCGCGATTGAACCACTGGGGCATATATTGCGTCACATCGTAGCCCTTCTGCACCTTGAACTGCTCCGGCAAAGTCGGACTCCACGGCGTGAACTGGTATTCGGGCTCATCGCCAAAGAAACCCAGAACGGTCTTGCCGAACTGGTCGCCCACCGCGCCATAGTAGGTGTCGTGCGTAATATGCAGGAACGAGTCCGTGGCTTTGGGGTCCAGATAGTCGATCAAAGAGTACAGCGAATCCTTCGCCCGCGTCCCATCCGCGCGATTGAAGCTGCGCGTGTTCGAGCTCAGGTAGGTGTGCCGCATGATCGTCACCTGCCAGTTGTAGCGCGGCTCATTCGGCGTCGAGCCCTCAGCAGGAATGATCCACCGCAGTTGTCCATTCGCCGGCACAGGGACCGGAATCACCTGCTTGATCGCCCCGCTCTCCTCGGTCTCCGTCGCCCAGATCGCCATCGTATTCGCAGGCAAAGGCAGTTCCAGCGTCTCGCCGGGGTAAGCGCGGATCGTGATGTCTGCCAACAGCGCCTGCATCCCAAGTTGTGGGGTTCGCTCACTGATGTAGCCGCCCGCAAACCCACTCGGATAGTCGCTCTCGTCCTGGAACCAAAGCCGCATGTTCCGCTTCGCCGCCTCGGCCACGGTAAACTTCACCTGGTCCATGTGTCCCGGCGAAAGATACGCTGGTTCGCCCGGTGCGCGCCGTCCCGGCGACAGGTTCACAATAAACATCCCATTGGCCGATAGCCGGTCGAAGTCGCGCACAATATTCGCCCGCACTACGGCTGGGTTTGCGCCATTCCAGCTCGCAAACGGCAGGATCGCCCCATACTCGTGCGGCGGAGATTTAAAGTTTGCTGCTGCCTCGCTGATCGTCGGATCCGTTAGCTCTTGCCATGGACGCTGCACTTGAGACTGCCCCAGCGACAACGTTGCCAGCACTGGATACAAGAGTGATAAGAGAGAAATCTTCAGGGCAGCCTTCATGGCATCGACTCCGGATCGCATTCTTCGTTCGCGGAGGAGTATACCCACCCGTGTCAGCGAGGAGCAACGCCGCCGCCTCCACCTCGGTTCATTCCCCGCGAATCCGTACAAGCAGCCCATGGCGATTGCGATGGACTGCTTGCTTCCGGACTGGCCCCTACTGCGCAGGCACCATCGCCACCTTCAGCCCCGGCGTAGGATGCGGCCCGGGATTATACGGCGCGGTCAGCGCTGGCGGAGGAACCCGCTTCATCAGTGCCTTCGCATCGGGCGAATCCACCTCAAATCGCACCGCGTCGTACATGATCGACGCAGGCACCGCCGTAAACAGAGCGTCCTTGCCCGCCGGGAACGGCTCGCTCTTGTCCGGAGCAAGGCGTATCTCGTTCATGCCCGCCTTCAGCAGAGACGCGTCGAACGTCACCAGATACGTGTGGTACGGGCTGTCCTGGTTGCCAGATCGGTACGGCGCCATTCCGGTGTGCGCCGTCGTCACGCTGCCCCCAGGCTGTCCATTCACGCTCACCTGCAGCAAGCCGCCCGATGAAGCAGCCACGCCCAGCGTCAGCGTCGCCTTGCCCGTCAGCGCCTTCGGCATATCGAAGTGGATCGTCCAGTACGGCACCTTGTTGTACCGTGTCCACTGTGAGTAGTTCCAGTCCTTCGCATAGTCGCTCTTCCCAATCGTGTAATTCACGTCGTTGGGAAAATCGTTGATGTAGTATGCAAAGTTCTCCCAGTGCCGCGCATCGTCGCCGTGCTTGAACTCAGCGCTCGTACGGTCCGCGTAGCCAATCTGCCACAGATACGTCCCATGCGTCACCGGCTTCCACGCAATCGTCCCCAGGTCCTTCGCCGACGTGCCTACCACTACATTCTCCTGCCGAAATGGCTCGAACTGGTCGGCCCCGCATACCACCAGCGCATAAGTTCCAGGCCGCACCTTGTCGATCTTGAAATGGCCCGTAGCGTCTACCGGCGACCAGAAGTCGTATCCCTTGATATTGGCCTCCCAATCGTCGTTGGGCGGCACCAGCATCGCCCACGCGCCCTTGGTGGTGGTGCCGTCTGTCAGCTTGATCTGCCCGCTTACCGTGCCCCGCGCCAGCGGATAGTCGTCGCGCTTCACAAAGCCATACGGCCACTGCGCCATCTGCTCCGCGGCCTGCTTCTTGGCGTCCGCCCACAGCGCGGCCACATTCTGTTGCGGATCGCTCACATCCGAGTGGTTGTAGTACAGAAACACCGGCCCGAAAACCTTGTCCCACGTCTCCCCCGCCGCCACGCGGATTCCGTTAGCGCCAAAGTGTCCGCCCACAAACATGCTCAGCAGCGTGTTGCCGGAGTGAACCATCAAGTCCTGCTTGTATGGTCCACCGCCAATGTATTCGTTGCTCGGCGTTATCATCCACTCGCCCATTCCATGCCCCACCATTCCATGCACGTGGTGGTCGGCCATAAATGCCGAGTAGTTGTACTTCGTATAAATCGTCCCATCCGCCCACTGCCATGTAGTGTCCTGCACCTGGCGCACGAATCGCCCCTGCGGCGGATCGCCCTGGCGAATGTCGTCCACAATATGGTGGTCGAACAGCGCCTGCCCATTCGGCCCATACAGCACAAACCGAGTCTCTCCCACATTGGCGGCAGGCAGATCGGCCGGATGCTTGTACACCGCGAACATATAGTAGCCGCTGATGCCGCGGCGCATAATCACATGAAACTCAGTCTGAAAATTAAAGTCGGCCGTCGGAGCGCCCGGCCACATAATCTCGGCCTGCTCCGGTGTGTTGCTCACAATCTGCATATCGCCGTTCTGCACCGGATAGATGCGGTCTCCGCCCGAATCGAAATAGATCGCGCGCCTCTGGTCGGAGAACTCCGTCGTCTTGCCGTTCACCGTATACAGAATCGAGGCGCCCTCGCCATTGCGTGGCCCCGTGGGTCCCGCTGGCCGCACGCGCGGCGCATTGCTGCCCGGTGCATTGCCGCCCGGCCCTGCCATTGGCGCGATAGGCGGCGGTGCAACTACTGCCGCTGCTGCCGGCGGCGGCATCGGCTGGGGGGCCGTGCCTGGCGCATACTGTGCGCCCTTCTTCCAGAACGTCACGCTGACAATGCCATTCGACAGCGTCACCGTCGTCGGCTTATCCGTCAGAGTCACCGGAGCAGGCTGTACAGCCTGCGCAAAGATCGTCGCAGAAACACTGCAAAGGCCAATGGCCAGGATTTTCGCAATATCGCTTCGTTTCATCATGATTTGCAACCCTCAAATTCAGTTGCAAAAAGTATATGCCGGGTGCCCCACATCTCGCTTCTGAGATGTGGGCTTTCGCGGTGCAGAAAAGCTCTGTTTTGCTTAAGGGCACGGCTTCAGCCGTGCCGTAAATGCAGCAAAATCAAGGGGGCTTTAGCCCCTGAGGTCAGCTTTTAAGCCGGGTGCCCCACATCTCGATTCTGAGATGTGGGTTTGCGCCCTTGCCATACTCCTCGCGCTGCTGTGGAAGGAAACGGCTTCAGCCGCTTAAAACCTGAACGACAACCCACCCTCGATCGTCCGCGGAGACTGCGCCAGAAAAAGCGTCCGTCCATCCGCCGACAGAAACGGCTGATAGCCCTCGGCAAGCAGGTTGGTCACGTCGATCGTGGCCTCCAACCCTAGCGGCAATCTGTCTCCCCAACGCAGTTCCTGCCCCACATAGAAGCTCAGGAACGCCTGGTTGCTGTTTGCCCCGTACGGCCCCACCGCCGTCACCAGACGCCCAGGCTGCCAGCGGTACGACGCGCGCAGCTTCGTCCCGGTGCGCTGTACTCGCCCCTTCACAGCGACCGTCGCCGCCTCGGCAGCCTTCGCGTGCAACCCCGCTGCTACCTCCGCCAAACCACGCGCACTCTCATTCTGTTCCGCCAGCGCCGCGCCGCTCTCGTACTCCAGCGCCGCCCACAGGTTCGCACTCAACGGCTCAGAAAGTCTAATGCTCATCCCATTCGTCGTGTATCCCGAAGCCAGTAGCCGGAAGCTGCCCGTTGCTGTATCCACCATGGTTCCGCTCCCAGCCAACTCACCCGCGCTCATTGCTCGGTTGCCCGCAATCCCGGTTCCAGCAACGGAGGAAAGCCCAATCGCATCGCGGTACACCGCCGCCTCCAGCACACCGCCGCCAGCCTTCCGGCTCAGTGATATCTCCTGGTGGCTGCCGCTCTCGGTGCATAGCCGTGCGCCGCACACCGCCGCCACCGGCAGGTCGGCTGTGATCGAATCCATCCCATCAAAGCTCTGTAGATCGCGAGCGGTCGCCAACTTGTAGCGCACCGCCCACACCTGGCCCGGATGTACTGTCACGCTCAGAAATGGCTGCGCGGACAGTGTGGTCCCCGTCGTATGGATCGCGTACACCGTGCCTCCGGCCTCCACATCCACCGCATCGCCCAACTGCATCTTCTCCGCGCTCGTCATGCGCATCGTCTGCATGCCCATCGCGTTTCCACCGTCACCGCCGGAACTCATCATCTCCGGATGGGTCGCAAAGCTCACCACCATCCTCGATCCGCCACCCAGCGCCCCATTGTGTTCGTATCCCGCATCTACTTCGCTGGCCGGAGCCACCCTGGTGCCCGCACCTAACGTCGCAACCTCGGCCCGCAGAACCGCATCCGTACCGTTGTTCCCTGCCCGGTCCAGCGTAACCACGCTGTGTACTCCGCCTCCGCCAAACCCGCCGTTCCCGCTATGCACGCTGGCGCGTGCCTTGATCGGCGTACCGTGTGACGCTTCCCTCGCGCCAGACGACACCAGAACAACGCTCCCGTCGCCCAGTAAACGCAGGATCGGTCGGTTCGCCGCGGAGCGCAATGTCCATGTCCAGTCGTCGCTAGGTTCATCCGGCCTGCGCCGTTCCGCGGGCAGCATCGACACTGGCTCCGACAGCATGCTCAACGTAAGATTCACCGTCGCTCGCATCTCCGTCGTTAGGCGCAGATTGCTCAGCACTGTGGGCATGAATAATACTGCCGAGGCGCGCACCCGGTACTTACCTGCTGTCAGGTTGGCAATTCGGTATCGCCCAGCCATGTCGGTCAGTGCCGTTCCCACGCGGTTCGAATCGGCCGAGAGCGCCTCCACCAGCACTCCCATCTGCGCCACGCCCTGCGCATCGCGCACTACGCCGGAGACCGTTGCAGCCCAGGCTGCAACGCCCATCCCAGGCATCTGCCACAACAGCAGCCCGCCTAGCACAAACCCGTATCGTATCCAGCTACGTTGCACAGTTCGCATCATCCTGTGCGTCGTGGCCTTCTCCTCAAAAGGGACTGGAATATCGTCCCGAAAGAACGCTCTGCGCCAGCAGCCGATCATCGCCCTGCAATCCGCGTAATCGTCGCGCCGGTTATCCGCGCATCCGTCCTCAACTTCTTCCATCCAGCGCTCTTTTGACTCCAGCGCTTCGGACCTTCCATGCCAGCTTACTGCAATCTACCAGACTCTTAGTCCACAGAAAACTTTGCCGACTCCTCCGTCTGCTGCTTGGTCACACCATCGTTCACCTTGATACTCACCTGATACTGCCCCGGCTGCATGTTGGCTAGTGGGAGGCTCTTCTCCAACGTCAATTGGTCCGCATTCGGGCTCAATGTCTTGCTCGATTCCTGCGTATTCAGAACCAGCTTGTTGGTTCCCAGGTTCACAATCTCATAGCTGATCGTCGCATTGTTCTGCTTGCTCTTCTCGTCGATCCCAAGGTTATACACCTGCATCCAGAAGTTCAGGCTCTGTGCCCGGCTGAACTTGGCTGGGGCAGGGACCGCTCCGCTGGTCGCCACCCGGGGACGCACAAACGTTTCCCCAAGCACAAAACTTCCCGATCCGATCTCCTTCGAAGGAACGCGGTACATCTCGTCGGCCAGTATCAACGACGAGTGACCCAGTGTGTCGTCGTCATACTTCGGTACGTTGATCGCACGGGTCCAGTGTCCAATGTGGTCCGGGTTGTTCACGTCCTTGATCACGATGTCGATCTTGTACATCCCCGGTTTCAGCGGCAGCGCAGTCCAGAAGATCGACGATGCCTTCTGCTTCGCCGGCAGAAGCTCGCTCGGCGTGTTCACCTCAAGCGGGTACTCAAATGTCCCGTCGGGAACGATCTTGTGGGTCATCGTAGACACTCGCCCCAACACGTTCACCTTGCCTACAGACACCCCGTCCTTCGTCTCGAACGTGATGTCAGAGTTCTTTACCTGCACCGTGATCGGCACAATCACCGTGTCGTTGGTCACCTTCACATAGTCCGTCCGCACATCGAACAGGAACGGTGGCCCGGTCAGAATCTTGGAGTCCGCCATGAACGCTTCCATGTCCTGGAACTTGATCGGTGGAGGAGACATGATCTTGGCTGCCATGTCCAGCCGGTCGAACTGCTTGTCCTGTTCCTGTGTCGCCAGGCCGGGGGCCAGTCCCAACTGCTCAACCCCGCCCGCTGTACGGTCCTTCTTCTCCGTCTCACCGTTCTGCTCAGACAACGTTAATCCGGCATTCGGTGTGTTCTTCAGTGCGTCCTTCTCAGACCGGTCGATCGTGTAGTGATAGTCCCCGCACATGCACGTATCCACAAACTCCAGGTCGATGTTGTCCCCGATTCCTTCCAGATATCGGTAGTGCCATATCTCGAACGGAAAGGCGATCGTATCTCCACCGCCTTCCGCCATCGGCCGGTCGTACGTTCCCGCGCTGGGGTGTGTGTCCTTGTCGTCCGGAGGGCCGTACGCAATGTAGATATGTCCGCGGTCCGTCATCCATCCCGGTTTGCCCGCTGCAAAGTGCTCGTTCGCGTACGCAATCCGCGCGTACACCTCATCCTTGTACTCGTTATCCAGGGAGTCGGGCTTCGGGTTGCGTCGCTGCCAGAAGTTCTCGATGAACGCGTCCCGTTCCTCATCGTTACTCAGTTGCTTGAACGCCTGGCGCTCGGTCTCCGTGATGATCCACACCACATCCTGGTCCAGCCACGTCTTGTAGACGCCCTTCAACTCCTCTTTCAGCGCCTTTTGCTGGGTAATCTTTTCCTTGTCCGTCAGCCGCCTCTTCAATGGGTTCGGCTTCTCCACTGTTACCGGAACCTGGGTCACGCCGTCGACAGCAGGTGCTGCCTGCACCCGCGCGCCACCCCACCACGCCCCAAGGGAGATCAACATCACGCCCAGAACCATTCCGCCCGATGCTCTCATCGCCTGCAATGCTCCTGCTTTGCAAACTTCCCTTGCCTGGTTCCTTCTCGTGGCTCTGCCTCCGGTCCGGTTGGCCCATTGCATGGCACAGAGACGGAACCCGACTCCTCATTGTAGTGCGCCCACCTCCCCGTTACAAGCCACCCTCCAGCCCCGTCCCTGCTATCATCAACTGAAACAGAAGTTCCCTGGCAGTAGCCTCAAAGCGATTGCGGCTTTCCCTTGTCTGCTATCTGTTTTGTCACTTGTGTCTTCTTCATCCTGGAGGCAACGGAACTAACGTCGCCTCTACCACCTGGAGGCAACGGAACTAACGTCGCCTCTACCACGTATTTACTCGCAGCCGGTCTGGAGCGTCATCCATGTCGGCAGCTTATCTCCGGCTAACCGGCTCGCATGAAACTATCTGCGTTTAGAAAGATCGAATGAGCACCAAGAAGATCATCATAGTCGTCGTCATCGTCCTTGCTCTGGCAGGCATCATCGCCGGCACCATCCTCCACGGCCAGGCAGGCATTATCAAGGTCGCCACCGGCAAGGTCGCCCGGGAGGATCTCGTCTCCACCGTAAGTGGCACAGGCCAGATCAAGCCTAAGACGTACGTCAATGTTGGAGCCACCTCCTTTGGCCGCATCACCCACCTCTATGTCAAAGAGGGCGATCATGTCCATAAAGGAGATGTAGTCGCCCGCGTCGAAAGCGTCCAGCCGGAGGCCACCGTCGACGCCCAGCAGGCCGCCATCGCCAGCTCCAAGACAGACATCGCCTCCTACCAGGCCGCCGAAAATACCGCCCAGGCCAACATCGCCCAGGCCAAGGCTGACCTCGAGCAGAAAAAACTCGACTTCGACCGCGCCCAGGCCCTCTATAC
>CAIZFH010000263.1 GCA_903932155.1 uncultured Granulicella sp.
ATGCGCGATTCGACAAGAGCCTGATACCAGCCGAGCGCATAGTCCTCCACCTTGGCGCCGTAGTACCAGGAAGTTTGTTGCGAATAGACGAGCGCGACGCGGGCGAGCGGCCGGCGGTCGCTGAGGTACGGCTGGTTCTTCTGTGTCCACAGATAGACATCGTTGATCGACTTGAGCCAGCGTTCATCGTGCAGCGTGGCGGAAAACTTGGTAAACCAAGGACGCATGCCGTTTGCGATGGCGTCGAGCGCCCAGATGCGGATCTCGGCGTTGCTTGTGACACTGTCCTTCCAGCGATACTGCTCTTCGAGTCCAATGCCGAACAGGCCGATCACCGGCTTGTCACCCATGGTCGCCCGATACTCCTTGGCGGACTTGCCCACGAGCCAGGGTGCAGCAAGCCCATGCCGGGCCTGACGGTCCGCGGCCAGCATCGGAGCACGGCGGCTGATCTCGATCGAGTTCAGCGGGCTGAGCGCACCGCTGCCGTTATTGGGGATGACGCTGGCCTCAGGGTTGATGACGCGGATCGCGCCGTTCCAAACATCGATCACGTCGACCAGTCGTTGCTGACGCCAAAGTAGAAAGGCCCTGCGGACAGGATCGTGCGGGTCACTCGTGCGGGGAAGATCGAAGCCCGTCGCCGACTTGAAGTTCTCGCGACAGTGCTGGCAGTAACAGTCGCCGGAGCCCTCCCAACGATTCATGAAGATACCGTCGACATGGTAGCGGGACATGATCTCCTTGTGCACGGCGGTCATGAACTCGAAGTTGTAGGGGCCGAGGGCGCAGGTCACCCACATCTCAGGCGAGGACCAGTGGCGGCGCGGGTTTCCATCGGCCTCTACGGCAATCCAGTCCGGATGCGCAGCCTTGGCATCGTCGTAGGTGGCGTGGGGATCGGTTCGGGCAAGCACCGACATGCCTAGCTTGCGGCATCCGGAAATGAGTTCTCCAAGGACATCGCGATCGCGCAGCCAGGCGCTGCGGTGATGGTAGGGAACCTCGGTGGGATAATAGGCGACGCAGCCTCCTCCGCTGAGGCACACGCCGTCGGAGTGTGTGCGCTTGAAGTAATCCAACCAGAAGGCAGGATCGAAGTGAGCTGGATCATCTTCAACCAAGGTGAGCTGTGCCCAACGCATCGGCTTGGACGCCCAGGAGGGAACGGGTGCGGGACTGCCGGTTGGGATGGCCTGCGCCCACAGACTAGGTGTGACGTGAGCGAAAGCGGCTCCCGTACCGGCAACCGCTGTGGACTGGAGGAATTCCCGACGCGTTAGGGAGACAGGGTTCATGTGCGAAATAGTACGCGAGATACGAAAGGGTCGTCCCCCTCGAAAGGAATGTGTCCTCGACGCGGCGGTCTGTCCTCCACATTGCTATTCATAAACGGCTGGATACGGTTATGGTCAAGTGCGTGAGACAACGCACATTGGAGCGGAAGGCAACATTTCTCCGGTAATGTCACATTTTGAGTTAAATGCCACTGGATGAGCCCGCCGCCCATGCAACTTTACTCAAAATCCTTCTTCCGTACATCTCAGTTGAGGAGCAGGATCGTCTGAAAAATCGACGAGAATCGACCTGAGATTCTCAGGTTGACCCATCCCAGGACGGTCTGACCTATTCGAGTGTCGGCATATCTGGCCTTTGATTGTCGGGCGGAGTGGGATAGGCTTTGCCGCCATCGTTCAACTCCAGACGGACATAATCCCATACCACGCCGCTGGTCACGTCTCCTGCAGGAACGGTGAAGGTAACGGAGTTTTCGCCCGCCTTCAGCAGTCCGGCGTCGAACTTCTGGATGTACTGGTACCAGACGCCCGTGTCTGTGTTGTAACGGAGCGCATTGGTGGAGGCCGGTTGAATGCTACCAACGTCATGTCCGTTAACGCCGATTGCCAATCGAGTGCTGTCTGCCCCTGCCAGCGCAATGCGCAGCATGGCCGAACCCGGTGAGGCTTTCGGCATATTGAACTTCACCGTCCAGGTAGTGGCACGACCGTGTCCCCATGTGGACCACATGTCCTGCGTTCCAGTTGGGTTATTCACCCAGCCGAATCGCTGGTTGTAAGGGTCCTTGGCTGCGGGATTCAGCCAGGCAGTGGTGGTGGAGTGAGGCACCTCCTGGAAGAACCAGTCCTTGCGGTAATCGCTCTTGCCAATGGTGTAGGTGATGTCATTGGGAAACAGTCCGCTGTAGCGAAGACCCCAGCCCCATAGCCAGTAGTTGTCGACGTCACCCTTGAAGAACTTGTCTCCGGTGCGGTCGGGATATCCGATCTCCCATATCTGCTTACCATAACGAACGGGCTGCCAATCGAGTTTGCCCAGGTCGATCTTTTTGCCCGTCTCGACGGTTATATTCGCCTTGGCATATTCGCCGAGCACTCCGTCAGCAAAGGCGTGCAGCGTATATTTGCCGGGGCGGACGTTGGCGATGGTGAATCTACCATCCGCGGCGCCGTCGGCCCAGAACTGGTAATAATTCCCGTCGTGCGCCCATGTGACGATCTTGTTGTTGCCAGCGCGCATTTGAAATGCGCTTCCATTGCCCGGGTAGTTTGGATGGGCCAGGCCAACAGTGAGATGTAGAAGAGTCTTCTTATCTGCCTGTGGATCATCGAGAACGAGTTGGCCAGTGATAGTGGCGCGACCGTCCTTGTGCGGATAGTCCACTCCTTCCACCCAGCTATAGGGCCACGCAGACTTCACCGACTTCGATTTTGCAACCGCGTCATTCCACAGAGCGAGAGCGTTGTCATGCCAGACACGAGGTACGGCCGGCATCCCGCTGCCTGAGGTGGCAGCCAGTTTGTCCAGATCGGCTTTTGAGGGGTCCTTCGGATCGGCCAGCGAGTTGAAGTAGACGAAGATGGGGCCAACTACATGCTTCCAGTCTTCGCCTGTAGGAATGTTGTTGCCGGCACCGCCGCCGTAGTGACCGGAGGTCCAGTAGTCGAGCAGGGTTACATTCATGGTGGTAGTCGAGAAGTGGGCGGTCAGGTCCAGCTTCTCCGCGCCCCCGCCGATGTACTCCGTGGATGGGTTGATGAAGTAGACGCCGATGTGGTCCTTGGTGCTGGACCAGCCCCAGGCCTGTAGCTTGTACATGACGGCGTTGTAGCTGTATTTGTGCTCGACCGAGTTTTTATACACGCCGGTGGTCAGGATCTTCTGCTCCTTGGCGTGAAGGACGACGCCTGCTTGCTCGTCCTGGTTGTTACACATCAGCATGTTGCGGTCTTTGTCGATGGATAGCCAGTTGAAGTTGGGGTTCATCCCCTCCAGTACGAACCGGCTCTCGCCCTCGCCCGCGGCCGGGTAGGAGGCCTTATGGGTGTACTCCGCGTAGGTATAAAAGCCGCTGGTGCCGCGCTCCAGGGTGAAGCGGGTCTCGATGTCCAGGCCGACGCTGCCGCGCGGTTCGTCACCAGCACCAACCGGAGCTTGGGTGTTGTCGCCTTTGTACACGCCCTTGACCGAGACCTCGGCGCGCTCTCCGCCATTGGTCGCAGGATCGATGGTCACCTTGGCGGTAATAGTGCCGGCGGGCGTCTGTTCCCAGTATTGACCGTGAGTCAGAACCTCGACCCCGTGATAGACCAGCGACGTCATATTGCCGTTGCGCTTGAGGAGGCTCATCTTGACAATGCCGTTGTTCATGGTCCAGGTGTCGCCGTTGTCGGTGAGAGTGACCGGGGCGTTGGCCGTGACTTTAGCGACCATCGGCAGCATGGGGCCGGCAGGCTTCGCGTGAGAGGTAGGCTGCACTTTGGTGGACTGCTGCGCCACTGCGCCGAAGGTCAGAACTACAGACAGTGCAAGCACCACGGAAACACGGAATACCATTGCTTTCGTCATGACGCAACCTTTCAGAATGAACCTTGTGCTGGAGACGTTTCTCGCTTGAATAGAGTTCCGCTGAATCGCCAAGAATTGTACCGTGCGATGGATATTACAGAACCAATGCTGCAAGTGTGGTCGGAGCCGGGCGATTCTTTATCACCATGGATCCGAACAGGTAAGTCGCGCAATCGAACTCCCCGCAAAGTCAACTTTGCGATAATTTCGCGACTGAGGGTCGCCGCTGGAGTGTTAATACCGAAACCCCGTTTTTCCAGCACATCAGTTGAAGAGCAAAAAATGTCTGAGAAATAGACTAGGAACGATCTCGATTATGGGGTCGAGTCCAGGGCGGCGCGGTATCGCCCCGTATTTCGACCACAATTACACTGTTGGTTTCGCAAAACTCCTAAGGAGGGGTAGGATTCCAGCATATCGTCGCAGAAAAAGGAGATTCCAGCTTAAATCAAACCTATTTCGGTTTGGAGATTCTCCCATAGGAGTGGTCGAACCATGAAACTTTTGCACCTGCTGGTTATCTCGAGCGTGTTCTTTGGTCTTGCATTCAAAAGCACAGCGGATTCGCCGGCCGCGCAGGTTTCTATCGTTGCAGATCCCTCAGCGGGCACACCCGTTCGGCACGGATTAGAAAGATTGGAGGCAGCCCTCAAGACCAAGGGGGTTCGCTATGAAGAGGTTTCGGCCCCCGAAAGAGCGCAGGGGCAGACGCTCATCTTTGCAGGTCTACCGGCCATGTCCTCAGGCGTCACCGCGCGCGTGAAGGCACTCGGCATCACAGTACCGTCTGCGCCCGAGTCACTTGTCATTCACATGACGAAGTGGAAAGAGAAGCCGGCGTTGCTTTTGACCGGCTCCGATGATCGTGGCCTTATGTACAGCCTGCTTGAGGTCGCCGACCGCATTGGTTGGTCAGCGAGTGTGTCGAATCCACTGAGTGAAGTCCGCAACACCATTGAGTCGCCATCTGTGACCGATCGCGGCGTGACGATCTATACCATGCAGCAAGCTCGGTTTGAAGAACGCCTGCACGATGCGAACTACTGGCCCAAATACTTCGACATGCTGGCGAGTGACCGGTTCAATAGCTTCCGGGTGTTTTTTGGCTATGACACGGATGGATACATGTGTCCCGCATATCCCTACTTTGTGGATACTCCGGGATTCCCCGATGTTAAGGTCGTCGGGCTGAGTAAGGAGCAGCAACAAAGCAATGCGTCGGATCTTCATCGCTTGATTCGCATGGCCCATGACCGCGGAATCCGAGTCACATTGGGCTTCTGGTGCCACAACGCCCAAACCTCCACAAGTGCCAGGGCGGCGAGTCAGGGGCAGCCCGGGAAAGTGGTTGGAATGAAACCGGCTGATTTTATCCCCTATACGCAGGCTGCTCTCGCAACCATGCTGCGTGAGTTTCACGATGCCGATGGGGTCCTTTATCTGATGAATCCTGAATCGGGGCTGTCGTTGCAGGATGCGAAGAGCTTTTGGGGGGCTCTCAGCACGAGCATGAAAGAAGCTGCGCCCAATATGCAATATGAAGTTCGCGCCAAAGGCGTCTCAGACGACATCCCCCAGCATGCACTCGATATGGGATTGAAGATTTGGATGAACACAAAGTATTGGGCGGAGCAAGTCGGTCTTCCTTTCCCTCCCAGTCACATCCAGGAGCTCAACCAGTTTGAGCGGCGGCACGGCTATTCCGATATGTTGAAGAGCCCACGAGACTACGATTTGCATTACACCCTCTGGACATCCGGAACTACACGCATTCTTTTGTGGGGAGATCCCGACTATGTAAAGCGCCTTACTGGGACCCTTTCCATGGGTGGGGCGCAAGGCGGCTTCGATGTAGCGGAACCGCTGGCCACGAAGATGCAAGGACACCCTCAGGACATGAAGCCGTTCGATTTGCTCACGTCGCAATATCGCTATTACGACTACGAATTTGAACGTTACTGGCACTTCTTCCAGGTCTTCGGCCGCCTTACCTACAATCCCGCCACCCCTACTGAAGAGTGGAACCACGAATTTGAAATGCACTACGGAAAGGATGCCGCTCCCTATGTTGAGAAGGACTTCACCGCGCCAGTCAAATCCTTCCACACATCACAGCCTACTGCTTGCCGCCGAATCGTTTTTCCACGGTTTCAGGATGGGCAGAGATGCAGAGAGAGGAAGACCTGGGCAATTATGCGAAGGCGGAGCCGAGTGACATAGGCCAGTTTGAGAGTTTCAGCGACGCCGCCAACGATATTGTGGATGGGCATGAATCCGCGCGTATCTCACCGATGGAAACCAGTCGATGGTTCGCACAAGCATCAAAAGATGTGCTCGACCTTGCAGCGCAAGCCGCGCAGCGCGCCGGTCCGCATCCGAACAAGGAATTCATTTCAACCATCGTCGATCTTCGGATTCTGGCGAATCTGGCTTCGTATCACGCTCATCGCATTCCTGCCGGCCTGAGCATGGCTCTGTATCAGCAGACCCACGACCTGAATGCGCTGGATGACGCAATCAGCCATGAGAAGAGTGCGATCCAGGCGTGGCAGGGCATTGTTCAGGCGGCGGGGAACGTCTATAACTCCGACCTGATGATGGGCGCCGGAACTGACATGAGTGGAAGTTGGAAAGATCAACTCGTGAAACTCCAGAGCGGTCTCGCTGCTCTGGAGCAGCTACGCTCGCAGTATGTTCTGGAGACGCGGCGTGAAATCAGCCGCTACGATCTCACCTCCGGTCCTGTGCTTCCCGGCTATCAGCGGCTTAGCTTGTTCAATACAACCGACAGATATGGGGCGCAGAATGGCAGGAATCACATCGAATTGCAAGTTCCAAATGGCTCTTACGAGGTAGCCGTAGGGATCAAGGACGACAAGAAGAGTCACGGCCCTATGTGGATCGAATTGAATGGTGTCGAATACAGCGATGTATTCAGCGTGCCTGCGGGACAAGAGGTAAAGAGAACAATGGAAACCTCTTCTGTCAACGGAAAGCTGGCGATTCTTTTCGATAACGCTACCACCGCAGATTGGTATGCAAGCACAATCGTCATTAGCCGCGTCGATCCGGCCATCGCTCATGTGCCGGTGCGGAAGATAGCGCCTGGTAAAGATCTTGTCCTGCGCGCGTCTGTCGCCGGTATCGCTCCAGTGACAGCAGCGCGCGTATATTACGGCAACAGCCGGCACGGATACACCAAAGCAGAGATGGAGCGAGTACAGCCGCAACTCTATCGCGTAGTGATTCCCGCCTCAAAGATAACGGAAGGGATATCGTATTTTCTCGAGGCGGAGGATTCCTCTGGACGTATCGCTACCTATCCTGACAATGGCCGTACCAACCCGATCCCAGTGCTGGTGACGGCCGACGATCAGCCGCCAACCCTGCGCCAGACACCCATCCTGACTGCTGAACCGCAGCAACCGCTGCGCATTGTGGCGCAAGCGCAAGACCTCTCGGGAGTCAAATGGGTTCACCTTCTCTATCGCGGACTATCTCAACATCAGGACTATCAGGTTCTGAATATGTTGCCAGACGGAAAACCAAATGAATATGAAGCGACGATCCCGGCCAGGAACATCGATCCGCATTTTGACCTGATGTACATGTTCCAGGTCATGGACAATAAGGGGAACGGCAAGATCTATCCCGACCTTGCGAAAGAGACGCCATACGTCGTCGTCAAGGTCGATCATGCAACGGCCTGTAAAGCGTGCGCAGGTAAATGAGGCAAAGTGGGTCCGTACTGATCGCGTCCAGTACATCTGGAAGCGCAATTGTGGGGATACTGAGGGAATCGCGGCCTTGCGGTTCACCATGAAGGCGATACGGGAGCCTGATGACGCGCCAGTGAGGATGCTGGGAGGCTGGAGCGGGGAGTTTGAAGGGAGGGAAGATGCGGCGTAGCGGATCTCTTTTGGTGGGTGCGGTTGCGATTTCAATGAGTGGGGTTGTGGTGTTGGCGCAGGCAGGTGTGGTTCAGAAGCCGAATTCGGCGGCGGTACAGCAGACGGGAGCGGTGGCGACGAATGCTCCACCGCAGATGTTTTTGTGGTCAGGCAGCGCGCCTGGTGCACTGGGCGATGCTGATGAGGACAAGCCCTCATTGAAGGCGTATATACCGGCGGCGAATCCGACCAGGACGGCGGTGGTGATTGCGCCGGGAGGCGGCTATTATCACCTGTCGTCGGTGCAGGATGTGGCGGAGTGGCTGAACGCGCGTGGGGTTGCGGCGTTCGTGCTGAAGTACAGATTGGGGATGAGGTACCACAACCCGGTGGAACTGGAGGATGCGCAGCGGGCGATCCGGCTGGTGCGGGCGCACGCGGCGGAGTACGGCGTGGCGCCGGACCACATCGGGATGTGGGGGTTCTCGGCGGGTGGACATCTGGCGGCGACCGCAGGGACGAACTTCGACGCGGGTAACGCATCGGCGGCGGATGCGGTCGAGAGGGTGAGCAGCAGGCCTGACTTTCTGGTGCTGGCGTATCCGGTGATTACCATGGAGGCACCGTATGTCCACGCAGGATCGAAGAGGTATCTTCTTGGCGAGGTGCCGACGCAGGCGGAGTTGGATGCGATGTCGGCGGAGCTGCATGTGACCGCGCAGACGCCGCCGACGTTTATGTATGTGACGACAGACGACCAGTCCGTTCCGGTGATGAATAGTGTGATGTTCTACTCGGCGCTGGTAAAGGCGGGCGTATCGGTGGAGATGCACGTGTTCCAGCATGGGGCGCATGGGTCGGGGCTGGGGATGGGGAACCCGCAGTTGAGCGTGTGGCCGGAGTTGCTGATCAAGTGGATGCGCGAGCACGGGTACGCGGCGCGCAGTAGAGAGTAACACATAGTTGGTTCAGAAATACCGGGCAATGCGGCCAAGCCTGACGCTTCGGAACATCAAGTGGCGCAGGATCGATCGACAGCGTTCCGTCCTATTAAATCGCCTCTGAAGAGCTTTGTAAGGTAGTTCCGATTTTGTAATGTAAATGGCCTCCATCGTAGGCAAGCTAGCCACCACGCTGTCTAGCATGGTGGCAATTCACCGTCTTTCGTCACACAATCTAAAGACCCAAGATGGCCAGAGAAGCCAAGCCTCAGAACAAATCTGCCGTCGCTGAACGATTCATTGCGTTGCGAAGGAGTGTGGGGTTGTCGCAATCCCAATTGAGAAAACTCATTGGAATTTGCCGTCAGTCAATTTCCGAGATCGAAAACGCCTGCGTGATGCTCCACGATTCGACTTGGGATCGATTTTGCGCGTAGGAAGGCAGAGGCCAGGCGTCCGGAATCGGGCATATGCCCAACAGTTACTGGCGGGATTGCCTCCTTGAAGATGAGTCGGCAGAGAAAGGCGACACATTTTGCGCCGTGGGTCTACTTTCCTCCGTCGCGCACCACCACGATCTTCGTGCCCCAGGGTTGCAGCTCCAGCGGCAGTGTGGTCTTGCCGCTGGCAAAGGTGGCTCCAGCCCAGGGCTCAACCTTGCCACTCGCGGTGTCCCACTGCTGAGCCTGCTTCGACGTGCCGTGGTTCACCACAGTCGTCTTCAGCGACAACGGTTGTTCCCCTTCGTTGAAGAAGAAATACACATCGGCATCCTTTAGCCGCCGGTGGTTGTACTTGAGCCATGTCGTTGCCTGATCGACCGCCACATCCGGCGCGGGCAGCTCTGCCAAAACTTTCGCAGTGATCTCTGCTGCCGGCTCCAGCGTCGCCCAACTGATATCGGCTGGCCCGGTGGCCGTCTTAAAGTTCTTGTCCATCACCAGGCTGGGTGCGCGCCCCATAAAGATCACCTTGCCGCCGGCCTTGGCGAAGGCGTGCAGATTATCCAAAGCAGCCTTCGACATTACATCCACCGGCGGAACCAAAATGGCACGATATGCCTGCCCACTCAGGTTGACCAGCTCGCGGCCTTGCAGTTTGAACGTCTTCGACAGCGAGTATTCGTCCACAAAGTCGAGATCCCGCTGGTGCTCTAACAGTTGGTGGACGATAGCGAGGAAGGACGTGTTCGCCGCAGAGTCATTGAACCAGAAGCTGCTCGAGGGAATGTAAACCCCGATCTGCGCAGCGGGTCGGCCTTCGCCCAGCAGATAGCTCGCGCGATTGACGTGCGCGGAGAGCGCGGGAAAGCCGGGATCGGCATAAAAGCCGCGGCCCGGACCCGCTCCGCCCAAGCCCATATATTCGATACGGTTGATGCCCTGCACCAGAAGGTGGTTGAGAATCCAGCCGGCCTCCTTGAAGTCAGGCTGCGGATTGTAGGCCGCAAAGGCCTCCGTCATCGCTCGCGGATGTCCGTCCACATGGGCCGCCGATGACGCCAATTTAGGAAAATCGGCGACCACATCGTGCCAGATCTGGTGCCAGATCGTGTCGACGCCGGGCACCTGGATGCCTTGCATGCACTTGAAGAAATCGCCGTCGGCGGTAGCCAGTTGCGGCAGGGCCTCCTCGTGTTCGATGTGGGTCTGCATCTCAACGCCGTTGGCCGCGGCCCATTTGCCTTCCGCGCCGAAAAAGTTCTCGCCGTAGAGATCGGACCACACGTCGTAGTAGTCTGCGAACACTCGGTGACCCTCATCCAGATTAATGTTGGCCGGCTCAGAGCTGCCGGTTGCAGGCACGGCCGGCATGGTAGCCAGCCCAGCACCGCCGGCGGCAGGCCCCGCGCCTGCCGCGGGACGAGGAGCGCGCCCAATGTTGATCGAAGCAATTGTCCCCAGGTAGGGCCGCAAGTCATAACCCTTGCGCTTCTGAAACTCGGCCAACAGAACCGGCGACCACGGGTTGAAGCCGAAGGCCGGCTCGTCGCCCCGGAAGCCCAGCACGGTCTTCCCCATCTCGTCGCCGACTGCCTGCTTGTAGGCATCGAATTGCCACTGAATAAAAAGTTTGTCTGCTTCCGGATTCAGGTAGTCCATCAGTGAGTGGGTGCCGTCCTTCGCACCCGTCTTGTTGTTGGCCGAGCGCGTAGGACCGGAGCGGAACTGCGAACGTGCCAGAACAATCTCCCAGTTGCCCGCGGGCACGGTCCAGTTCACACTCCCCGACGAACTGTCCAGCACCTGTGTGGCGCCGGAGTCGCGATTTACCGCCAGAACGCTGATGGTCCGGGCATCGAGCGTGTAGGAATATTGTTGGCCGGCCGTGACCGCGATGTGCTGCGGCGTGGCCAAGGCCTGCATCCGCAGGTCCGGGCGCTCATCGGAGAATTTGCCGCCGGCAAACCCGGAGGGATAGCCGCCGTCGTCGTCGAACCATAGATGCATGCCGCGCGTCCTGGCCTGCTCAACCACATCCTTCACCGCCTTGAAATAGCCCGGTGAAAGGTAAGGAGTGTTGCCGACCTTAGGCTCGACGTAAGCGCCCATTACTCCCAGAGATTTGGCATGGTCGAGGATGGCCCCCATGTTCTCTGGAGTCAACTTGTCACTAAAGCCCCAGTCGAACTGCGAACTGTACTCCGCAGGCGGCGAGGCGAACTTTGCGGCGGCCTCCGCCGCGGTCGGATCGGAGATCGCTTGCCAGGGACGCACCTGCGCCGCTACGGGGCTCACCAACAGCACCGATACGAGGATGTA
>CAIZFH010000264.1 GCA_903932155.1 uncultured Granulicella sp.
CCCTGGGAGACACTCGCACTGTCAATGCCGTGTGGTACCCGACACAAAGCAACGTTGTTTATTCCATACACGCATGGGCAAACAAGGAAAGCGCGTTCTGGGATAAGGATATGCTCTGGGGCATATGCAGTGAATTTCATAATAATTCCGGGCTTAACCCGCCGCACTCAACAACCCAGATCGGTGCGTAAGGTCGAGTATCTTGTTTCCGTAATGATCCCATATCTTATCGCTTAGGTCATTAACGACATCGAAGACAGCGAGGGCTTGCTCTGGTGTCCAGTATGCTGGGATGCTGAACTCGATCGTGAAACGATTTTGTTTTCTTTTCATTGTTTAGCCCCCCGGCGCTGTTTGGCTTTCTTCTCGGCTTGCTCCTTCGCCTCTTTCAGCCGGTAGGACTCCGCGTCAATGGCGATAACCTCGGCGTGGTGGATGAGCCGATCGACAAGAGAGGCCACACATGCTGCGCTGGGAAAGACCTGCTGCCATTCACTGAAGTTCCGGTTCGTCGTGACGACCGTGCTCTTATTCTCGTAGCGCCGGCTGATTATTTCAAAAAGCAAGTCAGCGTGGCGATCTGAGTATGATAAGTATCCAACTTCGTCGATGACTAGAAGTTGGAACCTAGCATAATGGATCAGGCGGCGACGCAGAACTGAGGCGCTATCGGTGCCAGTAAGGTCGGTAAGCATCTGGCCTGCGCTCGTAAATAGGACTGTGTGCCCTTGAACAAGCGCTTGGTATGCGATATTTTGTGCGATGGTTGATTTTCCCACGCCGTTATTGCCGATTATCACAGCATTGGAGGCGTCCTTAACGAACTCGAGGGTCATCAGCTGCTCGACCGCGGCACGGTCACATTCTTTTGGCCAGTTCCAGTCGAAGTCGCAGAGCTGCTTGAAGCGCCCGATATGAGCGTTTCGCAGGCGGCGTTCGTGACTTCGGCGGGCCCGTTCTCGTTCCTCCCAGACAATGATTGTCTCGGCCCAACCGGCCGCGACTGCTTCGTCCCAGTTACTAAGCAGGCCATGCAGGCCCAGGCTTACAGCACGCGCGCGCAACGCCTTGAGGTCATGAGTTGCCATCATTCCGCTCCTTCAGCCGATCGTAAAGATCGAGACGGGGCGGGCGAACGGTGACGTCCCGATCCCTGGCGGCTTTTGACAGGTTGCTGTGCATGGCGGGGGGGCGTCGCCTCTTGTCCCGCCGGCGTTCCAGGGCGATGCGCACGGCGTTGACGTGTGGGACGTTCTGCTTCAGAGCCTCGGTGATCGCGGCTTGCAGTTCGGCGGCACCAAACTGGTCGAGGAGATCGGCCAGATCGGCGGTGATGCGTCCGAGCGGAATGCCCTGTGCGGCAGCGGCTTCCAGCAACTCCTTTCCTGCAGGAACCGATTGGGTAATCCGATCCGTATTCCGGTGGCGGCGGGCAGCCCCCTTCTGTTCGACCAGCGCCTTTATGTGCTCGGCCGTTTCGATCTGTTCACCTTTACCCCAGCTCCGGTTATGCTGGGCGAGAAGCCGCTGGCCATCAACAATGCGCACGGCATGGTGATCGGCAAGGACGGTCAGGGAGCGCTTAACACAGTCGTGCGGCACCGAGTAGTCGTTCAGGTCAAAGCGGGCATAGGGCGTCTTGCCGATCCGGACCTCCACCCTTTCCTCCACCGGGTACGGGTTATCCGGCAAGGGGAGCAGACGGGGGGCTTCTTCGGCGAAGACCTCGCGAACGGTGCGGGTGGTATCCTCTGGGCAACGGCGGTCCGCCGCGAAGCCCTCGCACCATGCGGCAGCCTGGCGATTGAGGTCGTCCAGGTCGTCGAACCGACGAGCCGCGAAGAAGCTGTCCCGGATATATCGAATCGCTCTCTCGACCCGCCCCTTCTCATTACCGCGCGCCACGGCCACAGGACGAGGCTCAAATCGGTAGTGCCCGGAAAAATCGAGGAGCGTTGAATTGAAGCGAATGGTGTCGCCTCGGCGCTCCAAGACAGCACTTTTAAGGTTGTCATAAAGACAGACGCGGGGTAGGCCCTGCCATGTCTCGAACGCATCAATATGACCACGAAGGAAACTTTCCATTCTCGCATCGAGGAAAAAGCGAAGAAATATCCTTCGTGAGTAACTGAGAACTATCACAAACGCCATTAAAGGTCGGCGTGCTTTGCCAATAGCAAGGTGTCCGAAGTGACCCCAGTCAACTTGTGCTTGTTCACCCGGCATTGTCCGAAGACGAAGATAAGCCTCCGCTTTACGGCGTTTTGGTCTATTGCAGGCAACGATGTGACGAACGTGGCTGGCGCACCCACGATACCCACGCTCATGCACCATTGCGTGGAGGCGGCTCGCAGTCAGGCGCGGAAACTTCTCAAGGGTCTCCAAAATGAGCGGCAGGTAGGGATCAAGCTTCGATGGACGCTGCCGAGTGGTCGTCGGCAGGCCAGCCTGGGCCAGCACACGGGTAACGACGCTGTGATGCACACCGAGCTGGTTGGCGATCGTGCCGACCCGCCATTTCTCAACATGGTAAAAGCGTAGAATCTGGGCTTCAAGATCACGGGGGATGGCCATCAGGAAATACTCCTCGCCGATTGACGTGTCGCTGAGACCCGCGGCGTTTCAAGAACCCCTGTCGGACGAACTCGGAGCATTGATCCCCGCAGACGTGACAGAACCAGGGCGGTTGCCCAAGAGAACTGCGCTGGGAGGGGGACACGTTTGACGCCGCCGCCGGTCTCGATGCCACCAGATCATTCGGCGGCGCCGGGGGTGAACCGTGGTGCGTCACTATTTTTGCGCGGGCACGGTAACGATGCGCCCGCCTCGCATGCATCATGCGACCACGATGGCTCAGCTGATAGCGCCGGCCAGCGGCGCGTC
>CAIZFH010000265.1 GCA_903932155.1 uncultured Granulicella sp.
AGTAAGCAGAAGCGCGACAAGACTGAAGGCGAGTGCCGTGCAACGGGTAAATGTTCTTCCGAGTCCGCCCAATGCCAGAAGGACGAGAGCGCCTGCGAGAGGCAGGGCGGTCAAGATTGAAATCCAGGGGAAGAAGGTCATACTTTCGCCCCCCAAAGCAGAAACACTACTAGCACGATGAGCGCGCAGCCGATGATGCGCATATAACTCTGCACCTGGCCATTCTGAAACAGAGACAGAATCCGCCCTCCGCGCGAGACATTCTGACAGCCCTCATCGAAGCCGGAGTTCACAATGGCAGCATCGAAGAAGTCGTCCAGGTGGGCAATACCGACCACGAAGTAGGAGACAGTTTGCACCGCGCCATTCCAGACCCAACGGTCGAGCCAGTCGCAGACTGTGGCCCACCAGGTGTTCATACGAATTAGAGTCGCGTCGTAAAGGGCGTCGACGTAATAGGCGTGGTTGAGGACGCTGTAGATGGAGGGCTGGAGTTGACCGACGGCGTCAGGGGTATCGGCGGATTCGATGGGCTTTCGTCCGTAGAAATACCAGCCCAGGCCGATGCCAAGAAAGACCAGGAGCGACGAGGAGACCATGACCGGGATGATGCCAGGTTCTAAGAATGCCCCCCAACTAAACTCAGTTGGCTTGCCGTCGAGAAAGGATTGGAACCATGGCCACGCTGGTGTGCCGATGAAGCCGAGAAGCACCGCGAAGGCGGCGAGGATCACGAGCGGGATGGTCATGACAGCGGGGCTCTCGTGCGGATGGCCGGTTGCAGGATGCGCGTTAGTGGAATTATGGGCATCATGGGCCGCTTCCAGGCGATTATTACCGGCGAAGACGTAGAAGACCTGGCGCGTCATGTAGAAAGCGGTGAGGAGTGCGCCGATTGCTCCCATGTAGAACGGGAGTTGAGAGATGCTCCAGTTGTGCGAGGCGTGGAGGATGGCGTCCTTCGACCAGAAGCCGGAGAAGAAGAAGGGGACTCCGCAAAGTGCGAGCATGCCTGCTGCATAGGTGAGAAAGGTGATCGGCATGTGCCTGCGCAGACCACCCATGTGGCGGATGTCCTGTTCGCCGTTGCAGCCGTGGATGACGGAGCCTGCGCCGAGGAAGAGGAGGGCTTTGAAAAAGGCATGGGTGATGAGATGGAACATGCCGACGGAGACTCCGCCTACGCCAAGGCCCATCATCATGTAGCCGAGCTGCGAGATGGTGGAGTAGGCAAGGATTCGCTTGATGTCGAATTGGGCGACGGCAATGGTGGCACCGAAGAGGGCAGTGATGGCTCCGACCCAGGTGACGACCTGGAGGGCGATGGTGGGAGTCAGCACAGCAGCTGCGTGGGCAGCCATGAGGGGATAGATGCGTGCGATGAGGAATACTCCGGCTGCGACCATTGTGGCTGCGTGTATCAGCGCGCTGACGGGCGTGGGACCCTCCATGGCGTCGGGCAGCCAGACGTGGAGCGGGACCTGTCCGGACTTACCGGCTGCTCCGCAGAAGATGAGGATGCCGATGGCGGAGGAGGCTGTGAGTCCGAGAGTGGTTGTGGTGACGAGGAGGTGAGCGAGGGAGGAATGTTCGAGGCATCCGGCCCCGGCATCATAGAAAAGCAGAGTGTGCGACTGTGCGTAGAGCCATACCATGCCAATAAGGAAGCCGAGGTCGCCAATGCGGGTAGTGATGAAGGCTTTTTTGGCGGCTGCCGCAGCCTCCGGCTTGTTGTACCAAAAGCCGATGAGAAGGTAGGAGGTGAGGCCGACGATCTCCCAGCACATAAAGAGCAGGAGCAGGCTGTTGGCGATGACTACGCCCAGCATGGCGCCGGCAAAGAGCGCGAGAAAGCAAAAGAAGCGGGTGAAGTTTTCGTCGTGGGCCATGTATCCGACGCTATAGATGAAGATCAAAAGACCCACGAAAGTAACCATTACCAGCATGACGGCGGTGAGTGGATCAAGCATCCAGCCTAGCTTTAGCCACTCGTTACCGAATTGAAACCAGCGGAAGTTAAAGGTGAGAACCTGCTCCCCGGTGCGATTGGCTAATATGTGGAGCAAGGCACAGATGGAAAGCAGAAAGGATATGGCTATAGAGCCGATGGCCAGGGTTGCGGCAGCAATGCGGTCGCGCTGGCGCAGCAGGGCACCGATTGCCGCAGCGAACATCGGCAGCGCGGGAATCAGCAACAGGTTTGGAACGATCCAGTTCATTGAGTCTCAGAAGGTGCAGGGTAAACGGTTATTAAGACTAGCTTGATAAGTCGACGAAGTAGATCTTGCGATAATTCCGAATAATATTTCTTATCCTTTCAGGGAATTCATCTGGTCCAGATCGGTGGTTCTGGAGTGGCGATAAGCGGCAAGGATGATTGATAGTCCGACCGCTGCTTCGGCGGCGGCGATGCTGATGGAAAAAATCGTAAACATGATCCCGGTGAGTACTTCTGGGGCTGGGCCATAACGCCAAAATGCAATGAAGTTCAAGTTGGCGGCGTTGAGCATTAATTCAATTCCGATGAGTACAAGAATTGCATTACGGCGCGTCAAGGCGCCAGCAAGTCCGATGGAGAATAGAAGCGAGGACAAAAGTAAATAACTTTGCAAGGAGTTCATTTCATCTCCTCCCTGCGGTCCATCGCGATGACTACTGCTCCGATCAGTGCAGCGGTCAAGAGCAGGCCCATGATCTCCAGGGGCATAACGAAACGATGCATCAAGGCGTTGCCGATCTGTTGCACAGTAGCGGCAGGCTGCGGCGGTTGGGTCTGTGCGGAGGCCGAGCTGGAAACAATTGCTCGCGCAAGGACTGCAAATACGGCGACAGCTACGATGCATCCCGCGACCCATGCAGAATGGGAATCCGGCAGTGCCATCGACTTATCGTTGTGGGTCATCATAATGGCGAAGACGGCCAGGATTGCCACAGCGCCCACATACACAAGAATCTGAGTAAATCCCACGAATTGCGCACCCAGTTGAAGATAGAGCATGGCAATGCCTGCAAAACCCAAAGCCAGTGCCAGCACGCAATGCACTGCGTTACGTAGGCCCATGGCTGCCGCTGTTCCGGCAACCGTAAGCACAGCGAGAATCATGAAGGATGTGGTCATTTAAATAACTCGATCAAGAGGCATTTCATTATTGCAATTTTTCTACGTTGAAAATATGTCACGCCGTAAGGGAAAAATACTGAGATTCTTCGCTGCACTTAGAAGGAAAATTATTACTGGGAAAAATGATAAGTTCGGATCTGAAACTTCTTCTTATATTTCAGTCCGCTACCCAACAGAATGCACGGAACGATAACCATGGTACTGCAAACAATCCAACGTAAAAATCCGGGAAGCATGAAATGCCATATCCCTGTGGTAAGTAAATTGAGTAAGGTCATGGGAAGCATGAACTGCCATGCCAGGTTCATCAACTGATCCATACGCAGGCGAGGGAGGGTACCGCGAATCCAGATGAAGACGGAGATGATAGTCAGGAGCTTTGCGAAGAACCAGAAGTAAGAAGGAATCCATGTGAGGAAAGAGAACGGTGCAGACCACCCGCCAAGAAACAGGGTGATTGCCATTCCGCTGGTGGCAAACATGCCAATATATTCACCCAGGAAGAAGAGTGCGAACTTGAAGCCCGAGTATTCCGTGTAGTATCCGGCGATGATCTCCGACTCGCCTTCAGGCAGATCGAAGGGCGAGCGGTTGGATTCAGCAGTAGCCGCGATCATGAAGAGAGCGAACCCGGCGAATCCCCAGGGAGTGAATACGAACCAGTGCGGCCAGATTCCCGAATAGGTGGCCTGCATATTAACGATGGCCACGGTGGAGAGCGATCCTGCCTGCATGAGTACAACGACGGAGGCAAGCACCAGAGGCACTTCGTAACTGATCATCTGGGCGATGGCGCGCATGGCTCCGAGCAGGGAGTACTTGCTGCGGCTGGACCAACCAGCCATGAAGACAGCCAGCTCCATGAGCGAACCGATCGCGAAGAAGAAAAGCACACCGGCGTTCATGTCGACCATGACCATATTTCTGCCGATGGGAAGAACAGCATATCCCATGAAGGAGGCCGCTACCAGCAGGACCGGTGCCATGAAATGCACCGCACGGTCTGCCCTGATAGGCACAATGTCTTCCTTGGTGAGTGACTTCACACCGTCGGCGAGCGGTTGAAACAGGCCGCAGGGACCGACGCGATTAGGTCCGTAACGGTTCTGCATTCTTCCCAGCCCTTTGCGCTCCAGGAGCGTGGTGAGTGCGAACAACGTGGCGAAGGCGATAATGATGGCCGCAACCGACAGTATGGCCGAGCAGAGCGGTTGCAAGGCGATGGGGAGATAGCTGAGCAGCCAATGCGAGGTAAGCACGAAGATTTGATCGAGATGCTGCGTCATCAATGCCAGATGGGTCATTGCGGGTCACCGGCTGGTTGTTGGGGTGACGCATTCAGTGCGGGATTGGCATCGGCGGCTGCCTTTGCCTCCGCAGCGGCCTTCACCTCCGCAGCAGCTTTGGCCTTGGCTTCCAGCTTGGCCAGTTCCTCGGCGCGCTGGGCATCCACGGCGGAGGCCTCTGTGGGATGAATTGCGTTGTAGTACTCGTTGGACTTGGAGAGCCGCTGCTTGTTCAGGAGAAGAGCTCCGAAGCGGTCGTCTGAACTCTGGTGATATTCGACGTCCATCTTGATGGCGTCGAAGGGGCATACCTCGACGCATATCTGACAGCTCATACAGACGGATATATCGATATTGAAGGTTGCAGGGTAGATCTGCATTTTGCCAAATGCATCTGGCTTCTTGTCCTTGCTTTTTTCGATGAAGATGCACTTTGGCGGGCACTCTTTTTCGCAGATCTGGCAGGCGACACAGCGCATTCCCTGCTGCCAGTCCGCACCATCGTAGACCAGAAAGGGGAAGTCGCGCGTAGCCTCGATCTGAGGCTCGCGCTGCTCGGGATACTGAACCGTTGTGAGACGGTCCTTGCTGACGTAGCTGCCGAAGAAGTTCCGGGCAGTCTCCGCCAATCCCTTCAGAATGCCTTCACCAACCACAGTTGCTCCTCCATGGGCGTGTGCTCATCGATCTACCTCGCCCATCACAATGTCGATACTTCCAAGAATAACCACGATATCCGCCACATTCCGCCCCAGGCAGAGGTCTTCCAAAATGGTGAGGTTGATGAGGCTGGGGGGACGCACTCGATAGCGGTATGGGTTGGGCGAGCCGTCGCTGACGAGATAGAAGCCAAGCTCGCCCTTGGGACCTTCGATCCTACCGTAGGCCTCACCCGGTTTGGGGCGGAAGCCGCGAATCTTCGTCTTGGGATCGACGATCGGGCCTTCGGGTATATCACGCATGGCCTGCTGTAGGATGTTGACCGATTCGCGCATCTCCAGCAGGCGGATCATAAAGCGGTCGTAGACATCGCCGTGGCTACCGAGCGGCACGCGGAAGGCAAAACGGTCGTAGATGCTGTAATGATCAACCTTGCGGATGTCATAGTCTACGCCACTGGCGCGTGCCATGGGTCCGCTGATGCCGGCGCTGATGGCTAGCTCTTTGGAGAGCACGCCAACGTCCTGGGTGCGGTCCATCAGTATCTCGTTACTGACCAGGAGACTCTCATATTCATCGAGGAAGCGGGGAAATCCCGCGACAACTTTTTTGGCCTGATCGAGCCATCCGGCGGGAAGGTCCACGCGGCATCCGCCGAAGCGCATGTAGTTACACATCATGCGCGCTCCGGTAAGGGCCTCAAAAAGGTCGAGTATGATCTCCCTCTGGCGAAAGGCATACATCAGCGGCGTCCCGCTGGCACCCATGTCCTGCATGAGAAATCCGATGAGGCAGGTGTGGTTCTGTAGCCGGGTGAGCTCGCCAGTGATGACGCGCAGGTACTCGGCACGCTCCGGCACCTGAATGCCCGCGAGTTTCTCCACCGCCAGTGCGTAGGCCCAGTTATTGGTGAGGGGGCACATATAATCGAGCCGGTCGGTGTAGGGCATGGAACCCAGGTAGGTCTCGTTCTCAGCGATCTTCTCGTGGTTTCGATGGAGGTAACCGAAGACCGGTTTAAGACGAACGACTCGTTCTCCGTCGAGCACGACATTCATGCGAAATACGCCATGGGTAGAGGGATGCTGTGGCCCCATGGCGATCTCCAGCAATTGATCCATGCCGGATTCGTTTGCCGGCTCCAGGTTTAAGGATGCGGCAGCAAGGGTGGCTGTGCTCATCTGGCCTCCCCTTCGCTTGGTTGTACAGGGTTGGCCTGGGAGAGGTGCTGCCGTGCGCGCTGCAATACTGCGTCGTGCGCGGTCGGCTCGTATTCGTAGTCGTCTGGATCGACGTAGTCCCTGCGCATGGGATAGTCCTGGAACTCGTCCCACATCAGCAGGCGGCGCAGGTCGGGGTGACCGTCGAAGAGGACTCCGAAGAGGTCGAATATCTCGCGCTCCTGCAACTCCGCGCTGCGCCAAATGGGAGTGAAGGAGGGCAGATGGACGCCGGCATCTCGGTCCTTGGTGCGCATGCGCAATACGATTGGGCCATGCTTCTTCTCGACGGAATAGAGGTGATAGACAACTTCAAGCGAGCCGGGAATTGTGGTGATTCTTGTCTCCTCGACTTCTTGCTCCACCCCGTCGACGAGCTTGCGGACCTTGATCTTCTGGGAAACTTCCTTGCCCGGCCAGTCGATGCCAGTAATGTTGGAGCAAAAGTCGAAGCGCAGGTTGGGTGTATCGCGAAGATAGAGGGCCACAGCGGATGCGTGCTCGGCGTCGAGCAGGAGCGAGTGCTGGCCCGACGGGCTGGGATTGGCAATCAACTCCAGGCGGCAGCCGGGAACGTTTGCCTCTATCTCGGATTTAATGGCTTCCAGATTCATCCGATCCTGTCTGCGCGATCTGGACCAGAGGCGGCTCCCAGATTGAGGAGTTGCGAGTGGGTTCCAGGTCGTGTTCGCCAAATTGTGGCACGATGAATTCGCTCGGTTCATCGGCATTAAGGTGGCGCGGTCTGTTCTCTCCGGTTAGTTGTTGAGCGTCGATCTTCTTCTGCAATTCCATGAATGCGTCGATGAGTGCCTCGGGACGCGGGGGGCAGCCAGGAATGTATATATCCACGGGGATATAGCGGTCAATGCCTTTGAGTACGTTGTATCCCTGCTTGAACGGACCGCCGGATATGGCGCAGGCTCCCATGGAGATCACATACTTCGGCTCCGGCATCTGGTTATAGAGGCGAACCACCTGAGGCGCCATTTTTTTGGTTACGGTGCCGGCCACAATCATCAGGTCTGCCTGTCGGGGGGATGGGCGGAAGACCTCTGCGCCGAATCGGGCCAAGTCGTAGCGCGCCATGGTGGTGGCAATCATCTCGATGGCGCAACAGGCCAGGCCAAAGTTCAACGGCCAGATGGAACTGGTGCGTCCCCAGTTATAGAGCTCCTGCAGGGATGTAGTGAAGATCCCCTGCTTGCTCAGCTCGGTCTTTAGCTTTTCATCCACCCCTGAAATCCTTGAAACCTCTCGAATCGGTTCTTGCGTTGCCGGAAAGCAAAATACGGATACTTCTGCTGGACTGCGCTAAGTCCAGACCAGGACTTTCTTTTGGTAGGCCCAGACGAGACCTTCCACCAACAAGAGAAGGAAGACCAGCATGGCGATGCATTCCGTAGCCGAAAAGCCTGTAAATGCTACTGCAAACGGAAGCAGAAAGATGGCCTCCACATCGAAGACGAGAAAGATAATTCCATACAGGTAATAGCCTGGCTTGAATTGGATCCAGGCGTCTCCCTGGGATTCCAGTCCGCATTCGTAGATGGCGTTCTTGCTTGGTCCAGGCTTGTGCGGGGAGAAAAACCTGGCCCAAAACCAGGCAAGCAGAAGTGTCGATAGGGCAAACGCAATCGCCGCCAGTAGCAGCACAATGACGGGCAAATACATATTGTTCGTCATTTAGCTCTGTCCTCAGAATCCACTTTACCAGACCCCCGTTCCGTAGTCTTGTGATGGTGCTCACTTATCTCCTGTATACGCAGGGCGCAGAATGGGGAAGTCGGTATTGGAGGCAACAGAATGTCTGAACAAGAAACGGCGATTCTTGACGGAAACGAAGCATGTGCACGGGTGGCGTACCGTTTATCCCAGGTGATTACCATTTATCCGATCACCCCGTCGTCCACCATGGCTGAGTGGGCCGATGAATGGCAGCAGGCAGGGCGCAAAAATATATGGGGTACAGTCCCCGTGGTAGCGGAGATGCAGAGCGAGGGCGGGGCCGCTGGGGCCATGCACGGCGCGCTACAGGCCGGAGCATTTAGCACCACCTTCACCGCCTCGCAGGGCCTCCTGTTGATGATTCCAAACATGTTCAAGATCGCCGGTGAGCTGACAAGCAACGTGATTCATGTGACGGCGCGCGCGGTGGCGACCCATGCACTTTCCATCTTTGGAGACCACTCAGACATCATGGCCTGCCGCTCGACGGGATATGCCATGCTTTCGTCCGGCTCGGTACAGGAGGCAGCTGACCTGGCGCTTGTCTCCCACGTTGCGACGCTGGAATCTCGCGTGCCGTTTCTTCACTTCTTCGACGGGTTCCGTACCTCACACGAGGTCAACAAGGCGCTTACCATCTCCGACGATACGATCAATGCGATGCTGGACGAGAAGCACGTTCTTGCCCACCGCCAGCGCGCTCTCAGCTCTGACAATCCAATTCTGCGTGGCTCGGCACAGAACCCCGACGTGTTCTTCCAGGCCCGCGAGACGTGCACTCCCTTCTACCTGGCCTGCCCCACCATTGTTCAGGATGCGATGGACCGCTTTGCCGCGCAGACTGGCCGCGCTTATCACCTGTTCGATTATGTGGGCGCACCGGATGCGGAGCGTGTCATTGTATTGATGGGATCGGGCGCTGGCCCCACGGAAGAGGTGATTGAGCACCTAAGCGCGCAGGGCGAGAAGATCGGCCTGCTGAAGGTCCGCCTCTACCGGCCCTTCGCGACGGAGGCCTTCCTGGCTGCACTGCCCAAGACGGTGAAGTCGATTGCCGTGCTGGATCGCTGCAAGGAGCCCACCGGGCTGGGTGAGCCGCTCTACCAGGACGTGGTCACCGCGTTTAGCGAGGCATTCTCCAGCGGGACTTCGCCCATCGCGCAGCAGCCGCGCATCATCGGCGGACGCTATGGCCTGTCGTCGAAGGAGTTCACGCCAGCGATGGTCAAGGGCGTCTACGACGAGCTTAAGAAGGAGCATCTGAAGAACCGCTTCACCATCGGCATCAACGACGACGTGAGCCACAGCAGCCTGGACTACGATCCAGAGTTCTCCACCGAGGATCCGAAAACCGTGCGCGCGCTATTTTATGGGCTGGGCGCGGATGGAACAGTGGGCGCCAACAAGAACTCGATCAAGATAATCGGCGCTGAGACGCCGAACTACGCGCAAGGCTACTTTGTCTACGATTCGCGCAAGTCTGGCTCGGTGACGACATCGCATCTACGCTTCGGGCCCAATCCGATCCGCTCCACCTACCTCATCAGCAAGGCGAACTTCGTGGCCTGCCACCAGTTCTCGTTCCTGGAGCGTATGGACATATTGGCAGCCGCGGCTCCCGGAGCAGTCTTCCTGCTGAACAGCCCCTATGGACCGGAGGAGATATGGAAGCATCTGCCGCTGACTACTCAGGAGACGATCCTGAAGAAGAAGTTGCAGTTTTACGTCATCGACGGCTACACCGTGGCGCGCGAGACAGGGATGGGCAACCGGCTGAACACCATCATGCAGACCTGCTTCTTCGCCATCAGCGGCGTGCTTCCGTCCGATGAAGCCATCGAGCAGATCAAGAAGTCCATCAAGAAGACCTATGGTAAGCGCGGCGATGCCGTTGTGCAGAAGAATTTTGCCGCTGTCGATGCGGCTGTGGCTGCCCTGCACAAGGTCACGTTGCCAGAGAAGGCAACGGCAACTATCGATCTACTGCCCATGCTTCCCAAGGAGGCTCCGGACTTCGTGTACAACGTGTTGGGCATGATGGCGGCAGGCAAGGGAGACCAACTCCCTGTGAGCGCGCTGTCTGCCGGCGGAACCTTCCCCACCGGAACCGCGAAGTGGGAGAAGCGCAACATCGCGCAGACGATTCCGGTGTGGGACAAGGACCTGTGCATCCAGTGCGGCAAGTGCGTTATGGTGTGCCCACATGCGGTTATCCGCGCCAAGGTGTACGATTCGTCGCTTCTGGCCAACGCGCCTGAGACGTTCAAGAGCGCCAAGCCGAAATGGAAGGGCATGGAGCAGGAACTCTACACCCTGCAAGTGGCTCCGGAGGACTGCACCGGATGCAGCCTGTGCGTGGAGATTTGCCCGGCCAAGAGCAAGAGCGAGGCCAAGCACAAGGCCATCAACATGGAGTTGCAGGCTCCCCTGCGCGCTCCCGAGGCGCTGAACTGGAGCTTCTTCGAGTCCATTCCAACTGTGGATCGCGATCGCCTGTCGCATACCCAGGTGAAGGACATACAACTGCTGGAACCGCTGTTCGAGTTCTCCGGCGCCTGCTCAGGCTGTGGGGAGACACCGTACATCAAGCTGCTGACCCAACTCTTTGGCGACAGGCTGTATATCGCCAATGCCACGGGCTGCTCGTCGATCTACGGCGGGAATCTACCCACAACGCCTTACACCAAGAACGGCAAGGGCCGCGGTCCAACATGGTCGAACTCACTGTTTGAAGACAACGCGGAGTTCGGCTTTGGCATGCGCCTTGCCCTTGACCAGCAGAAGGAGTACGCCGAGGACCTGCTGAAGCGGCTTGCGCCGTCGGTTGGCGACGAACTGGTAACGGCGATCCTGACCGCCAGCCAGGCCAAGGAGAGCGAGATCGAGGCACAACGCGCCCGCGTTCTGGCACTCCGCTCGAAGCTGGCTGGTGTGGACTCATTAGAGGCCCGCGCCCTGCTTACCGTGGGCGACTCGCTGGTGCGTAAGAGCGTTTGGATAGTGGGCGGCGACGGCTGGGCCTACGACATCGGCTTTGGCGGACTGGACCATGTACTAGGCTCCGGCAAGAACGTCAAAGTGCTGGTGCTGGACACCGAGACCTACTCCAATACCGGCGGACAGATGTCCAAGTCAACCCCGAGGGGAGCAGTTGCCAAATTTGCCGAGGGCGGCAAGCCAAACAGCAAGAAAGACATAGCAATGGAGGCCGTGGCCTATGGCTCCGTCTACGTGGCGCGCATCGCAATGGGTGCCAGCGACATGCAGACGGTGAAGGCGTTCCAGGAAGCGGAGGCCTACGACGGGCCGGCGCTGATTCTGGCCTATAGCCACTGCATCGCCCATGGCTACGACCTGACTTACGGCATGGAGCAGCAGAAGAGTGCGGTGCTCTCCGGCTATTGGCCGTTGATGCGCTACAACCCGATGCTGCGCGGCGAGGGCAAGAACCCCTTCCAACTGGACTCGAAGGCGCCTTCCATTTCGCTGAAGGAATACGCCTACCATGAGGCCCGTTATACGATGCTGACGCGCAGCCGTCCCGAAGTGGCGAAGCATTTGCTGCTAGAGGCACAGGACGATGTTGAGCGTACGTGGAGGGTCTACTCCGGTCGCGCTGCCATGGCGGGACGTTCGGAGACGCCACATATCGCTCCACCAGAGAAAGAAGGAGTGGTTGCCCCACTGGGTGCGACGGGGGCGACGAATGATTGATCTGACAACTGAATATCTTGGCCTGAAGCTGAAGAGTCCGTTGGTGGTGTCTTCCTCGCCGTTGACGGAATCGACGGAGAACATACAGCGCCTGGAAGCGGCCGGGGCGTCGGCCGTGGTGTTGCCCTCCATATTCGAGGAGCAACTCACTCTGGAGAGCAATGCGCTGGACAGCGACCTATCGCGCGGCACCGAATCGTTTGCGGAGTCACTCAACTATTTTCCTGCCTATGCCAGTTACAGGCAGGGGCAGGATTCCTACCTTGGCCACATTCGCCGCGCCAAGAGCGTTGCCGGTATTCCCATCCTCGCCAGCCTGAACGGCGCAACCTCCGGTGGTTGGGTGAAGTTCGCCAAAGAGATCGAGCAGGCCGGAGCAGACGCGCTGGAACTCAATACCTACGCGCTGCCCACCGATCCACACGTTACCAGCGCAGCGATTGAAGATGGAATCGTCGAACTGGTGCGCTCGGTGAAGCAGAACACAACGATCCCCATTGCGGTCAAGCTCTCGCCGCAGTTCACAAGCATTCCGCACCTGGCCGCCGAACTGGATAAAGTGGGCACCGACGCGGTTGTCCTCTTCAACCGCTTCTATCAGCCTGACTTCGACATTGAAACCCTGAACGTAACTCCGAGGCTCATCCTGAGCCGCCCAGAAGAGCTGCTGCTACGGCTTCACTGGACGGCGATTCTATATGGCGATCTGAAGGCGGACATTGCTGTCACCGGCGGCGTACACAGTGCCGAGGACGTTCTGAAGGCCATAATGGCGGGAGGACAGGTCGCGATGATGGCCTCGACACTGCTGATCCACGGCATCTCGCAGTTAGATACCATCCAGTCCGACTTGCTGCGGTGGATGGAAGAACATGAGTACCAATCGATACGCCAGATGCGCGGAAGCCTGAGCCGCCGTTCCGTGCCGGACGTCTCTCCCTTTGAACGCGGCAACTACATCAAGACACTGAGCAGCTATACTCTGCGCATGCCAGCATAGCAATCGGATTCACTGCTTCGAACCAAGCAGCCCCCGCCGCATCTTGATTCTCGAATGCGGTGGGGGAACTATGTTTAGGCCTGCATCTGCGGAGACCAATTACTCCTGCAAAACAAGCTATAGGAGACTGCGGTAGTCTGTACCCTCGTGCATCCAATGCACCGGATACGCTTTTCAAGCGATACTGGTTGTACCGAGCTGAGGCAACTGAAAATGGAATTTCACATCTCCCGCGCCGTTCGCGAAGCAACCCAGGTCGATGACATTCTCTTCAGCTATACGGGTAACGTCGTCTTCGCCGATGTCGCAGCCAGCCGCAAGCTGGCCGAGGCACTGAACAAGGCGCGCGGTGCGGGGACAGATCCAGCCGGAGCGATCAACGCAGGGGCGTTGTTTGCCATGGGTCTGATCGACGAACTGAGCCATGCTCTGGTCGACCGCTATCGCAAGCAGGTCGATCCTGCCGTACTGGCAGAGGCCGTACGCTGGTTTGCAGCGCAGATCGACTCCGTACATACTACGCCCGGCAAGCTGGAAGCTCTGCTGCTGATCTTTGCCGAGCAGTTTCCCAACGCGGCTGTGTTTCGCGGCAAGGTCAGCGCCCAGGAGTGGTTGCTGGGAGTGACCGATGGACGGCCTAACCGCGAAGCTGCGCTGGAAGAACTGTTGATGTTATGGATTGCCAACAGCAACCCTGCATTCAAGCCCTTCCACCAGCTCTTTGCGGACCAGGGCCTGAAGCAGCAGACCGTTTATGCCAGCGTCACAGCGTCCTTCCCGGACTTCTTCAGCACACGCCCGCCCATAGCTCCGGAGATCGGCAGTCTCTACGATGCGCTGCGCGCGCCCATGCTGGCGTCGCCCGACTCGCTCACCGGCCAGCTTGACTACATTCGCGAGCGCTGGGCACCTTACCTGGGAGACGAACTTAAGCGCATTCTGCTGGCCATCGATGTGCTGCGCGAGGAGGACCTGGCAATCTGGATGCGTTTCCATCCGCCGGGGCCCGACCAGTTCCGCCACGGCCCCTCCTGGGGATCGATGGGATTTGAGGGTGACGAGTACATCGGCTTCGACGAACTTCGCCGCCGCCGCTATCCCTCCGGCTATCAGGCGCCGCTGGATGAATACGAGGCGTTCAGCGCCGATCAGGCTTGGATGCCCAACGTGGTGTTAATGGCCAAGAGCACCTATGTGTGGCTGGAACAACTCTCCAAGAAGTACCTGCGCCACATCCATAGGCTGGATCAGATCCCAGACGAGGAGCTGCAACTGCTGGCCTCTCGCGGTGTTACCGGCCTGTGGTTGATCGGCCTGTGGGAGCGCAGCATCGCATCACGCACCATCAAGCGGCTGCGCGGGCACCATGACGCTGTGGCCTCCGCTTACTCGCTGAAGAGCTATGACATTGCCGACGACCTGGGCGGATGGGAGGCCTACAACCACCTGAAGCACCGCGCCGCAGCCTTCGGTCTGCGTCTGGCCAGCGACATGGTGCCCAACCACATGGGCATCGACTCGCCGTGGGTAATCGAACATCCCGAGTGGTTCCTGCATCGCTGGGAGAGTCCGTTTCCGGCCTACAGCTTCAACGGGCCGGACCTTTCCACCGACAGCCGGGTCGAGATCAAGATCGACGACCGATACTATGACCAGAGCGATGCGGCGGTCGCCTTCCGCCTGCGCCACCACTCGGATGGATCGACGCGTTATGTGTACCACGGCAACGACGGCACGTCCTTTGCGTGGAACGATACCGCTCAGTTGGATTACAGCAAGGCCGAGGTGCGCGAACATGTCATCCAGACCATTCTGCATGTAGCGCGCCTGTTTCCCATCATCCGCTTCGATGCCGCGATGGTACTGGCAAAACGCCACGTTCAGCGGCTCTGGTTCCCGCTGCCCGGCGCTGGCGGATCGATTCCATCACGCTCGGAGAATGCAATCTCGCAGGAGGAGCTCGACGCGCTGATGCCCAACGAGTTCTGGCGCGAGGTGGTGGATCGTGTTGCAGTCGAGGTTCCCGGCACGCTGCTGCTGGCAGAGGCCTTCTGGCTGCTCGAAGGCTACTTCGTACGTACGCTTGGGATGCATCGCGTATACAACTCGGCCTTCATGAATATGATGCGCGATGAGGAGAATGCCAAATACCGTTCGTATCTGAAGAAGACCATTGAATTCGATCCCGACATCATGAAGCGCTACGTCAACTTCATGTCGAATCCTGACGAAAGAACCGCCATCGACCAGTTTGGCACTGGCGACAAATATTTCGGCGTCTGCACGCTGCTGGCCACGCTGCCTGGTCTGCCCATGTTCGCCCATGGCCAGATCGAAGGATTCACAGAGCGCTACGGCATGGAGTTCAAACAGGCATATATGGACGAGTGGCCCAATGAGGGAGTGGTGGCGCGCCACCAGCGCGAGATTGCGCCGCTACTGGCCAAGCGCTATATCTTTGCGGGCAGCAGCGACTTCACGCTCTACGATTTCTGGAACGGCTACGGCCATGTCGACGAGAACGTGTTTGCATACTCCAACCGATTTGGAGATGAGCGCTCGCTGGTGCTCTACAACAATAAGTACGACGGCACGCGCGGGACGATCCATATTTCCACGGCGTTCATGGACAAGGGAAGCGGTTCACTGCGCCAGCGAAGCCTCTCCGATGGACTCGGCCTGCCCACTGGCGAGTCGATCGTGATTGCATGCCGCGACACACACGGGCTGGAATACCTGCGCCGTGCCACAGAGATACATTGGCGCGGTCTCAGCTTCGACCTGCGCGGCTTCCAGTGCATTGTTCTGCTGGACTGGCGTGCGCTGCAACCCAATGCCGAGTGGCCATGGGACAGACTCTGCGATTCCTTGGAAGGAAGAGGAGTACACAGCATCCACGACGAGATGGTGAAGCTGCGCCTGCGTCCTTTGCACGAAGCCCTGCGCGGCGCAATCAGCCAGGCAAACGTACGCTCGCTGGCTGAAGTGGCCGCGGAAGTCGCACAGTATGCTGCAAAGAAGGGAAGCGAGGCCTCTCCATCGACAAGTGCGAAGCATGAATTCGATCCGCGCTTGCGTGCCATCGCCGACAAGAGCCAAATATTTATCGACCGCCTACTGGAACAGATTCCGGAAGAGAACCGTGTGTCGAAGCCCAGTACACCGACCGAGGTCACACCAACGACCACACCCGCATCCGCGATGCAAGACGCTTCGCTTGGGCATGAAACTGTATTCGAGCCAACCTATAACGCTGCTTTACGTGCAATGCTGACAGCCGCCACCCGCCTGCAAGCTCTGGCGCAGAGTTTTTCCACCGATTGGCCCGCACAGTCGCGTCCCATCCTGCCGGGCAACGCACCAGCCACGCGCCAGGAACGGACCTGGGCTCCGATTTTGGCCTGGATTGTTCTGCGCAACATACCAGAGCATTATGCGCCCAACGGCGATCGTGTTGAACTCTTCGACCGTCTGCTCTTCCGCCATGCGCTTGCCGACCTATTCAGTTCGATGGGGATGGAGGGAGAAGCCAGCTGGCAGGCCGCAGCGCAGGTTCGTCTGCTGCTGTCTCCCGCAACGGCATTGCAGGACGCTATCCTTGGCGAAGCTCTGTGGGCCAATCCCGACGTTCGATGGCTGGCGGGCGTCAACCAGGTCGCCGGCATTACCTACTTCAACAAACAGCAGTTCGAAGAATTGCTTACCTGGCTACAACTTCCCGCACTAATAGAGATCGTCCAGGCGGAAGCGATCCAAGCGAAATCTGTCCAAACCGCGGGCATTACTAAAATCGAGGCTTGCGTTGCCTCTGCCCGCAAGGCCTCGCAGCGCGCAGGATACGACTTGAGCAAGTATCTGGCTGCCTCTACCCCAATCGCGAAAAGCCATCTGTAAGCCATGCCCCCGCGCCTCATCCTCAACGCCGACGACTTTGGCCTCACCCACGGCATCAACCGTGCTATAGGGGAGTTGCACTCAGCCGGCGTGTTATCCTCCGCCACGCTAATGGCCAACGGAGCGGCCTTCGACGACGCGGTAGAGGTCGCTCGTGCGCATCCCACACTCGGCGTCGGCTGCCACATCGTACTGACGGACGGCATTCCCCTCGCGCCTCTCAAGCACATACCGGGGCTGCTCGGCCCCGACGGCAAAACCCTGCGGCCATCGCTCACTGACTTTATCCAGGCATTACTGCGAGGAAAAATAAAGCCGGCTGAAATTGAATTGGAAGCTCTCTTTCAGATTCACAAGCTTCAGCGTGCGGGTATCAAGATCACGCACCTCGACACGCACAAGCACACCCACTTATTTCCAGTCGTTACGCGGTGCCTTCTTGCCCTTGCCGAAAGCAATCGAATACCCGCCATCCGTAACCCTTTCGAGCCCTGCTGGAGTCTTGGACTCAATCAAGGCAACTTCACCCGTCGTATCGCCATCAAGCTGATCGGCTGCTTGCGTCCCCGCTTCGAAGTCAGCCTTCAACTCCACCAAGGCCGCATTGTCACAACAGACGGCACGGTTGCGATCTCCGCTACGGGCGAGTTGAATTGCACAACGCTGGACGAGATTCTACGCACGTTACCGTCCACCGGAACCTACGAATTGTGTTGCCATCCCGGCTACAATGACGCCGAGTTGGACCGCGTTACCACACGCCTGCGTGTCCATCGCGAGGTCGAGCGGAACGCTCTGCTAAGCATAATACCCAAACACCTTATCTGTTCCAACGCGCCCGCACTGATCCACTACGGGAACCTTGCGGCGCTGTAAAACTCAGCCGTATCCGCAGCAGATGTGACATCCTAGAGTGGCAAGGAGAGCCATTGGCAACCATCGCTGAAATCGCTGAACTTGTGGGCGCGCCTGCGCCGCAGGCATCGCATTCAGCGGACGAGATACTCTCTGTGTCGAGCATTGAAGCGGCCACGCACAGCACACTGGTCTTTGCCACCGACGTCGCCACACTGGATGCAGCGTTGAAGTCCTCCGCGGGAGCGATTGTTACGCGGAGCGCACTGCTTGCCGGAGGCGATCGACAGGATCCGCGGGTACTTGTCGTGGCTGATCCGCGCTATGGGTTTGCTCTTGCGGCGCGATTTATAAAATCGCGCGTACAGGTATGTGGCAACCGCGCGCCGCGCATCCATCCAACGGCCGTTCTCGGTGCAGATGTGCAACTAGGGCAGGGAACAAGCATCGGCCCATACGCCGTTCTGGGCGACCGTGTTGTTCTCGGCGAAGAGTGTGAGATGTTAGCCAGCGTCACTATTTACGCGGGTACGGTAATCGGTGATCGTGTTCTGGTGCAAGCCGGGGCGGTGCTGGGAGCCACCGGTTTCGGTTACGCGCGAAGCTCCGCCAACGGAGAGTACATCGCTTTTCCGCAGCAGGGAACGCTGGTAATCGAGAACGATGTGGAGATCGGAGCCAATACGACAATCGACCGAGGCGCGCTGGGCGAGACGCGTATCGGCGCGGGGACGAAGATCGACAACCTGGTTCATATCGCGCACAACTGCATAATTGGGCGCAACGTCGTGATTGCCTCGCAGACGGGGATATCCGGTTCCTGCGTTATCGAAGACGGAGCGATCCTGGGCGGGCAGGTGGGTCTGGGTGAGTACGCACACGTTGGCCCCGGCGTGATTCTGGGCGGAGGCGCTGGCGTACTGAGTCATAAGAAGGTGCGCGGGCCAGGAGAGGTATTCTGGGGCCGTCCTGCACGCCCTTTAAGGCAGTACCTACGCGACCTGGCGCGACTTAGCCGAGGCTGAAGCGGGATAGTTGACTTGCTGCACAGATATGTTTAGTTGGCCCCGTCGGAGAGTGCGTCCATGTAGGCGACATCGAGCGCAGTACCTTGGACCGTGACAAACTCATTGTCCAATTCGGTTGCAATGCCGCTCGACGACAGCACAGTGCTGAAGATATGCACCTGGCCACCATACGCGGTGTAAACCTTGTTGAAGTTCTGTACCCAGCAGATACCAGTAAGGCTACCGTAGTAGTACTGGTTGTTGTTCTGATTGGGATAGGGCACCACCGCGGTAGGCGAACCTGGAGTGACGTTGGGCACGATCTGAACAGAAAGTACCTGAGCAGGCATCGATGCACTGAGTTGGGCCACTGTAAGGCAGTTGTCGTTTAAGCCCAGCTTGGCGCGTTCGCCGGTGGCACAGAACTGCGACCCAACCCACAAGGTGTTGTTATCGGCAAAGAGGATCTTCGAGTGGTTGCCATCGGAGATGGGATATTTGCCGGTAATTGTGTTGGTCGCTTGATTCATGGTGGACAGGAAGCCTTCGAAGAGGCCGTCCGGCTGAAGCTGCTGGCCAGCAAGATACAGTGTTGTCCCATCGGAGAGCGCCTCGGTGACACCCCCCGGCACAGGCACGTTTGCAATCATGGGGTTTGGCTGCACGGGTGATGTTGGAATCACAAGCGAGTTCAGCGGGCCTTGCTGGAGCAGCGTGACGCTGGCCGTCTTTCCAGAGCATTCTGGCCCGCAGTTGAGGACATAAGCGGTGGTGCCATCCAGTGAGTAGTAGACGCTGGTCGGCTGGTCGTACGTTCCCGGTACCTGGACCACACAGTAGACAGGGAGCAGGGTTGGCTCGCAGTCGGCGGAGCCGGTGGCCGCAATGGCAGCCACCGATGTCGGGAACTGGTTCTGGTTTAACTTGAAGACCCGGTACAGCGAGTTGGAGTTGCGCACCATGGCAAGCACCACAGAGTCCCCGGTATTGGCAAAGACCTTGTAGGCATTGGGTAGGCTGAGGCCGTAGGTCTGACCGGTCAGATTGTCGATGACCTCGAGTACACCGACGGCTTCCTCTGCCCCATAATAGTGCCCGAACCCCGATGGGATTGAGATAGCGCCTGCTCCGGACTCGAACGTGCCTACGGAACCAGCCGATGTCTCGGTGGAGTAGTTGATGTTGGTAAGGTTGCCGTCACTGTTGGAGTAAATGTAACCGCGGGTCTCTGCGGGAAAATTTACGATGGTACCGGGATATCCCGATGAATAACCGCCGATCGAAAAAAACTGGATGGTATTTTCGACGTTGTTGCGAATGTCGCGCGAGGCGTCGACGATCTGTAGATTGCCGATGCTGCCGTTGACGCTGACACCGATCATCACTCTTTGTGCCAGCTTGCTAGGCGGCACAGGCCGTCCGGCATAGTTGTCCACAGGAAACTTGTAATAGTAGTAGGCCGCCGAGTGGCACGAACAGAGAGTTAATGTGGAAAGCGTAAGCAGAAGGATGCAGAGCATCCGGAACCATAGGGCGATGCCAGAGGGCCTCTGCCCAGGAACCGAGGACAGGATCAAGGGAGCTTGCGGCGACGGGCTGGGGAACAACTGGTCAGCGGCTCCGTGGACATACAGACATCGATTCTTCAACGTGGACAACTCCAACCTACATGGTGCAAGGGTTTCGCCTGGGCTAATAGCTGTTTCACAGTACTTGCGGCCTGGTTTAGATCGATCGATGCGGATTTCCAGCGAGAGCATCGCGAACGTCTTGTACCCGGGACCAAATGCCGTAAAACTTCCATACCCACCGTAGTATAGCAAAGGAAGAGGATCATGAAGCTCGTCCCGCATTGGTTTGGTGCTGACTCCAAACGTAGCTTAGGATGGATCAATACGTTTCCGAAACGATGCGGTGGACGCTTTCAGAGAAGAGGTTTAGGGACATGCAATGGCAGGTGCGGAATTGACTAAGGCGGCAGACGCAACAGGCAGCCCGAAGGTTGGCGCGGCGGGTTCCGCGGATTGCACTGCCGTTGACAAATTCTTCTCCGGCGGACGTGTGCTGTCCGACGGTGCAATGGGCACCATGTTGTACGATCGCGGCATCTTTATCAATCGCTGTTTTGATGAGCTGAACCTCTCGCAACCGGAGGTTGTCGCCGGAGTGCATGCCGAGTACCTACAGGCCGGCTCCCAGATCATTGAGACCAACACATTTGGCGCCAATGCCTGCCGGTTGGAGCGTTATGGCCTGCGCGACCGCGTGCGTGAGATCAACCTGGCCGGGGTCCGCATCGCCCGCCAGTGTGTTGCCCAGATTGCCGAGAAGCAGGCCACTGAGGCATACGTTGCCGGAGCCATTGGCCCTCTAGGCGTTCGTTTGGAACCGCTTGGAGAGTTGAGCAAGGAGCAGGCCCGCTCAGCCTTCGCCGAACAGATTGCCGCGCTTGTCGAGGGTGGCCCGGGTGTAGGCGCAGACTTGCTGATCATGGAAACCATGACCTCATTGGCCGAGGCGGGCGAGGCCATACACGCCGCTCGCGAAGTTGCCCCAGGACTTCGCCTGGTTGTCATGATGACAGTCGACGAAGATGGTAACTGCCTGGACGGTTCCACCCCGGAGATTGCCGCCGAGCGGCTGACCAAGTGGGGCGCGGATGCGATCGGATGCAACTGCTCTTCCGGGCCTGCGATCGTGCTCAGCGTGATCGAGCGAATGCGCCTGGCGACTCGCGTGCCGTTGGCTGCCATGCCCAATGCAGGCATGCCTCGCGCAGTGGAAGGCCGCAATATGTATATGGCCTCGCCCGAGTACATGGCCAGCTTTGCGCGCAAGTTCATCCACGCGGGCGCAAGCCTGATCGGCGGCTGCTGCGGAACCACGCCCAATCACATCCGCGCCATGAGGTCGGCGATGCGGGCCTTGCAGTCACAGGAGGCTTCGTCGCGGAGGGATGCGGCTGGGCACGAAACGGAGGAAGCGACGCAGAGCTCGGCGCAGGCCGACTCCGAAGCCGTTATGGAGGCCGCCGGGCCAAGCTATCGCCCCAAGTCCATCGTGAGCCAGGTGGAGCCTCCGCCGCTGGCCGAGCGATCCAGGGTGGGCGCGCTGATTGCTTCCGGCGCGTTCTGCAACCTGGTGGAGATTGTTCCTCCCAAAGGCATCGACTGTAGCAAGGAGATCGAGGGCGCGGCGATGTTGCACAAGCTGGGCGTCCACGCCATCAACGTTCCCGATTCACCTCGGGCCAGCGCACGGATGAGTGCGCAGAGACTGTGTATCCAGATCCAGCAGAAGGTGGGCATCGAGACGGTGTTGCACTATACCTGCCGCGACCGTAACCTGCTCTCCATCCAGTCGGACCTTATCGGCGTCTCGTCGCTCGGCCTGAGGAACATTCTCTGTCTTACCGGCGATCCGCCCAAGATGGGGAACTATCCCGACGCCACGGCGGTCTTTGACGTGGATGCCATCGGGTTGACCAGCATCGTACGCAATCTGAACTACGGACTGGACCTGGGCACCAATCCCATAGGCGCGTCCACCGGCTTTACCCTGGCGTGCGCCGCTAACCCCGGCTTCAGCGACATCGACTTCGAGGTGCGCCGCTTCGCACAGAAGGTAGCGGCAGGTGCCGAGTATGCCATCACGCAGCCAGTATTCGACCTTCGCCTGCTGGAGCAGTTCCTGCGCCGCATCGAGCCGTTCCACATTCCTGTGATTGCCGGCATCTGGCCGCTGATCAGCGTGCGCAACGCCGAGTTTCTGAAGAATGACCTGAAGATCTCCATGCCGGACGCGATCCTGGCCCGCATGGCGGCGGCCAGTACGCCCGAGGCCGCGCGCGCCGAGGGAGTTCTCATCGCGCAGGAGATGCTGGCAGAGGCTCGGAAGATGGTGCAGGGTTGCCAGGTGAGCGCGCCCTTCGGCAAGTACACTGCGGCGGCGCAGGTGCTGGGATTGTCTTGAGGAAGCGGAGAAAGCAGAGGCTTTTATGGCGAACTTTGAAGAACACATGACGAAGTTGGAGACGGTTGTGGAGCGGCTGGAGCGTGGCGATCTTTCGCTGGACGAATCAGTGCGCCTCTTCGAGGACGGGATGAAGCTCTCCAGTGCATGTAAGAAGGAACTAGAGCAGGCCGAGGGGCGGATCCAGGTGCTGGTGGAGGGCAAAGGTGGGAAGATGAAGCCCGTCGAGCTGGAACTGGTTGAGGGCGACAAGACGGATACGGAAGAGGCTGTGGAGTAACAGGCAGCTCTAGCGGTCGCGGCTGGTGACGAAGCCGGGGACCCACAGCAGCGCGCGTTTGGCTTCGGAGTGGGGAAGGTCGGCGATGGAGAGGCGAGCGGCCTCAGCGTAGGCGCAGGCGGTGTCCATGGCGTAGGCGATGGAGCCGTGGCGCTCCAGTATCTCCAGAATCCGCGGATGGGAGACGGTGGTAAAGCTTCGTTCGGCCAGCACGGTGCGGATGGCCTCCCGGTCCGCTCCGGTGCCGCGTTCCAGTGCGTGGATGACTGCCAATGTGGCCTTGCCTTCGCGCAGGTCGCTGGCCACGGGCTTGCCAAGGATGTCTTCTGCGGCGGTGAGGTCGAGCATGTCGTCGACGATCTGGAAGGCGAGGCCGAGGTTGCGTCCATACTCGCCGAGTTGGGACTCGATCTCGTCGCTGGCACCAGTGATAGCAGCGCCCAACTGCATGGAGACACTGAAGAGACAGGCGGTCTTGCGGAAGATGAGGTCGAAGTACTCCTCTTCGTTGATGAGGCGACCGAGCTTCTGCATCTGGAGCAGCTCACCCTCGACCATCTGCTGGGTGAGCGAGATGAGCAGTTCGAGGACGCGGAAGTTGCGCTCCTCCAGCGCCGTCGAGAAGGACTGCATATAGAGCCAGTCGCCGGCGAGGACACACTTGGCGTTACCCCAGGTGGTATTCGACGACGGTCGACCGCGGCGTGTGTCGGCCTCGTCGATGATGTCGTCGTGGACGAGGGTTGCTGTGTGGAGCATCTCGACGACCGCGCCGAGGCGAATGCGCGAGTGACTGGTGCAGCCCAGCGCCTTGGATGAGAGCAGCAGGAGCAGTGGTCGGATGCGCTTGCCTCCACCTGCCATCAGATACTGCGCGATGTCTGTGATGACGTCTACTTCGGAGGCGGACTGACGGGTAAACTCCTGCTCGATCGCGGCAAGGTCGTCGCGCAGGAGGTCAAAGACCTCTTTTGCCGTCGCAATGGAGAGAGCACTCACTAGGATTTAGAGTAGCAGGTTGGTGCTAAGGATTCTGCGAGTCGATGCAACGGCTAGCCACGGTAGTTGGTGAACTGCAGCTCAACTCCGAAGTCACCGGCGCGCAGCTTGGCCATGATCTGTTGCAGCGTATCGCGGTCCTTGCTGGTCACGCGAACTGTATCGCCCAGGATACTGGCTGATGCCTTGAGCTTCATCTCCTTGACGAGCGCGGCGATCTGTCTGGCCTTGTCCGACGGAATGCCCTGCATCATCTTGATTTTTTGACGCACACTGGAGTTTGCCGCGGGTTCGATCTTCTCGTACTCGAGGTTTTTAAGCGAGACGCCGCGCTTGACCAGCTTCTGACGCAGAATCTCCTTGACCGCCTCCAGCTTGTACTCGTCCTGCGAGGCGAGCTGGATGACGTCCACACCCTCGATGGCGATGCTGGACTTGGAGTCTTTCAGGTCGAAGCGGGTGTGGATCTCCTTGGTTGCCTGATCGACCGCGTTCTTGACCTCTGCGAGATCAATTTTGCTAACTACGTCGAAGCTGTTGTCGGATGCCATAGTGTCCAAGGTACTAGGTACTAGGTGCGAGATACAAGGTTGAAGAGCGATTGAAAGTTGGCGGTGGTGAGTGCGGCGAGGGCTTCGGGGGTGAGGTTGCGAAGTCCGGCGAGGCACTCCGCGGTATGGACCATCAGGGCGGGCTCGTTCTGCTGGCCGCGGTGGGGGATGGGCGCGAGGAAGGGCGCGTCGGTTTCGATAAGGATACGATCGGCGGGAGCGAAGGCGGCGGCCTCACGGATAGTCTTCGCGGCGGGATAGGTGAGGTTGCCGGCAAAGGAGAGATAGAAGCCGAGGTCGAGCGCGCGGCGGGCCTGATCGAGCGTGCCGGAGAAGCAGTGCATGATTCCGGGGAGCGCGTGAGGATGCCAGTGGGCCTCGATCAGCTCCAGGAGGTCCTCCCAGGCGTCGGCTGTGCCGAATTTCAGCTTTGCTTCGGGTGTGGCCAGCTCCGAGGTGCGGCAGTGGATGAGGATCGGCTTGCGCGCTGCGGCGGCAACTTGCATCTGGGCGACGAAGGCGGCGCGCTGAACGGCGATTGGTGGGTTCTCGACGTGGTAGTAGTCAAGGCCGATCTCACCGATGGCGATGACACGCTCATCCTCAGCGAGCGCAGCGAGTCGGGTGAGGGTCTCGTCTGTGGCCTGATGCGCCTCCTGGGGATGGATGCCGGCGCTAGCATAGATCACGGGCGTATCGGGATGGCCACTGAACTCTTGCGCAATCTCCAGGGCGCGCTGCATCTGGTGCGGGCCATCTCCGATGCCGATGGCGAGGATAGTACTCACTCCGGCAGCCTGTGCGCGGGCGAGAACTCCGGCCAGATCGTCGGGGAACATGTCGAGATGGGCGTGGGAGTCAGTGAGATGCATAGGGTTCCAAGATGCCAGGTAACAGGTACTAGGTGCCAGGATCGCGATGCGGGAGCAATGGCATGAAAAGTGCGTTCCTGTAACCCACCCCCTACCCCCTCCCCCTCCGCTAAAGTATCCAGAACCAGATAGATACAAACAATTAGCTGCATCCCATTCATTATGGATGGGTTGCAGGTGAAATATTAGAAAGTAAACGGGTTAGATGGATATACGCTCTTTGCTATATTTCCCCCTACTTTAAGTATAGCAATTGGGCATAACTAGTATGCCAAGTATTTTATATGGGTAAGTAATTGATGCATCGTTGGTTAGGGGAAATTTTGGGGGTTGAGGGGGTTGACACGCAGATTTGCTGGGGAATAAGAGGAAAAAACTTAGCACGGATCAACAGCGATAAAAGCTCGGATAAGCACAAGACAATTGCGGGATAAGAACAAAGGCAAAGACTTAATACGGAGATTCTGGCTGCGCCAGAATGACGACTTCGTGGGTGGCTGCGCCAGAATGCTGCGTAAAGCGAACGATAGGGCAACACACGGTTCCATGAGTTAGGATTGCCTGCATGAAAAAGATGAGCCGTCGCGACGTGTGTGTTTCCCTGCCAGCTCTGGCAGTACTAGGCGCGGGCGCTCCGCAAGCCCTGGCCATGCAGCAGAAGCCGACTGCCGGAACCGCATCGCCAGCACCCGTGGCGGGTGCAGGGACACTTGGCCCCGCGCACGCGATAGGCTACGAGGCGATGGCAGTGCGGACGATGGCCAATGGCGGAGAGAGCCGCGACATTGCGCATGGCACGCTGGCCACGGGCGAGACCGTCAACCTGCACCAGTCGATGCAGGTGGCGGAGGCCGCGCCCAATGCGCCGCATGTAATCCAGCACACGGAGTTCATTCTGGTGCGCGAGGGCGAGTTGGAGTTCCAGCATGAGGTGGATGGGAAGACGGTGTCGGAACGGGTGGGGCCGGGCGGCGTGTTTTATGTGGCCTTCGGGACCAACCACACGGTGAAGAATGTGGGCGGCGTACAGGCGCGGTATTTTGTGGTGGCCATAGGGGGAGACGCGAAGTAGTCACTTCGTGACGCGTGTTGGGCTTCGCGTGGCGCTCCCGATGGTCGCGATGGGGGGAGATGCGAAGTAAGAGTGCGGCCTTGTAAAGCGCGCGAGTAAAATACTCGGCATGAAGACCATGAACCGTCGTGATTTGTGTGCCGCTCTTTCCAGCTTTGCAGCGCTCGCGGTGACAGCGGGCGAGGCGCAGTCTGTAACTCAGACGCAGGACAAGATGGCGGTTCCGCCACCGGCAAGGGTAACCGGCAATCCTACTCTGTCTACGCAGCGGACTTTTCCGTTTGCCAGTCTACCAGTGGTGAAGAACGCGAATGGCGAGACGCGCGCCGTAGTACGTGGCGTGTTACCGACAGGCGAGGCAGTGGAGATGCATGAGACGACGCTGTTGCCTGGGCACCAGCCTCATCCGCCGCACAGACATTTGCATTCGGAGTTTATGCTGATACGCGAAGGCACTGTGGAATTTGACAACAACGGTAAGCCGGAACGGCTGGGGCCGGGTGGGGTGTTCCTGGCCGCGTCCAACGTGATGCACGGATTGACCAATGTGGGCACGACGAATGCCAACTACTTCGTGATTGCGATTGGGCGGGATACGGCGGGAGCGCTGCCGGTGTAGGGTTGCGGAGAAC
>CAIZFH010000266.1 GCA_903932155.1 uncultured Granulicella sp.
CCGCAGTGCTTGCAGTGGCAGCTACTGGCTTTGCAGACGCCGCCTTCGCCGCCACATTTGCCTTGCGACCCTGGTCCAGTCGTGCCTTCTGCTCCTTCTTCTTCACTGGCAGTGTCGCAGCGGCCGCAAACACCGGCTTGGTCTCCTTCGCGCTAGACCCCGTGTCCACAAATCCAGGCGCAATGTCGATGTAAGCCTTCTCCCGCAGACCGGTCAGATACGTCCGCAGCGCAGGCTGGATCGCCGCGCGATACAGCGCGTCCTGCACCTGTGGCTCCACCGCTGTCAGCGGAGGAATCCCCGCCTCCGTGTGCTCCGTCACCTTCAACACCACAAATCCCTGCCGAGTGCGGATCGGCGCAGTCGTTTCGCCCGCAGGCAGCGCAAACACCGGGTCTTCCAGCGCCTTCGACCCCAGATCGCCGCGCTTGAATTGCCCCAGTTCCCCGCCGTTCGCCGCCGTCTCCCCACCCGAAAGCTGCTTCGCCATCTCCGCGAAGCTCGCCCCCGCCTTCAACTTCGCCACCACGTCGTCCGCCCGGGCCTTGGCCTGCGCAACCTGCTCATCGGTCGCGCCGTCCGCGGTCGGAACCAGAATCTCGCTCAGCCGAACCTGCTCCGGCTGCGCGTACTCCTGCTTGTGCTGGTCGTAGTAGGCCTGCTCCTGCTTGGTGGTCATCCGTATATTCTGGCCAACCTCACGGCCCACCACCTGTTGCGACACAATCTGGTTCTTGATCCCTGCCTTGAAGTCCTCATACGATATCCCGGACTGGCGCACCGCCTTCTCCAGGTCCTCCATCGTGTCCAGGTTGTTCTGCTTGCGGACCGCATCCAACTGCCGAATCACATCAGCGTCAGCGTTGATATCCAGCTCCTTGCCGCGTGATAGCAGCAGTTGCTGGTCGATCATGTCGCGTAGCAGGTCCTTCTGCTCCTGGGCCAACACATCCGGCGTCACATTCTGCCGCTGCGACTCCTCGGTCAACTGCTGCTGAGCTCGCTGATAGTCGCTGTTGTCGATGATCTGGTCATTCACGCGAACGATCGGATACTCCACCACATAGCCGTTCGGCGTGATCGCCTGCGCCACCGGTAGCGTCAACTGCGGTTTTGGACCCTGGTAGCGAGGTGCCTGAATCTGGCCCCACGCCGCGCCTGTCAGCATCAATGCACCCACCAGATATAGTGCCGAATCTGCCAAACCGGTTCGCATCGTTTTCATAGAGTTCAAGCTCACAGATATCAAAAGGTCTCTCTCGCTTCCCTTGCCCAAAAACAACTGCACCTGGCCTGCCGATCATCCGCTCCATGCGCGATCATCCGCTACGCCTATTCTATCCGTCCCACCCCGCCTCACACCAATTTCGGGTGCCCCATCCTTCGGCAGTCCCATGAGACTGCGGAAGGATGGGTTGCCTTTTTGTTTGTCATTCCCGAAGGGAATCTGCTTCTGTTTTTGCCCTTGCCTGTTCTTGTTTGTCATTCCGTAGCGAAGCGGAGGAATCTGCTTTTGCCTTTTTGTTTGTCATCCTGAGCGAAGCCGCACACAGTCTTATCGTGTGCGGCTGAGTCGAAGGACCTGCGGTTGCTTTAGCGGCGGGTGGCTCACCCTTTGAATCGCCACAAAATTTCGGGTGCCCCATCCTTTCGCGCCTCTGTTCTTTGCGAAAGGGTGGGAGACCACAAACCTCCACCCGATTTTGAACGATTGAAACCCCTCAACCCTCCGAAAACTATTTTTCGCGGATTTACTCAGCAAATTCGCTTGTCAAGCCCCTCGACCCTCAAATTTCCCCGCAACCGCCGCAACATCAGCAACATACCTCCGAAAAATACTTGGCATAGTAGTTATGCTCCAACACGTACAATTTAACTAGGGATCAAAAGAAAAGAGTGTCCGGACGGGGTTCCCACGGTATACCCCCGGTACATATGCCGTATACCACCGGTACATATACATTTCTCTTTGGTTTGAAGACTTTGCATAAATCAGGGGGAGGGGGGAGGGTAGAATATAGACGAGGAACATAGACTAGTCAGCGCCCCAGCGCTTGCCCCTGTTGTCTCGGAGGAACTGACTCAGCTCTAGCTCATACTAGGCGTAGAATGAGGCATATACGGCTCTTCCAGCGACTTGATCTCATCCGCTGTCAACTTCAGCGAGACCGCCGCGATCGCGTCTTCCAGGTGTTGCAGCTTGGTGGCTCCTACGATCGGAGCCGTGATCGCCGGCTTCGCCAGCAGCCACGCCAGCGCAACCTGCGCCCGCGGAACGCCACGCGCCGCGGCCAGCTCGCCCAGCCGGTCCACCACGCGCTTGTCCGCCTCCGCAGTCTTGGAGTACAACGACTTGGCGTAGCCGTCGGATTCGGAGCGCTTGGTTGTCTCTGCGTCCCACGCCCGAGCCAGCTTGCCGCGCGCCAGCGGACTCCACGGAATCACGCCGACGCCCTGGTCCAGGCAAAGTGGCAGCATCTCGCGTTCCTCCTCGCGGAAGAGCAGGTTGTAATGCGGTTGCATGGTAACGAACTTCGCCCAACCATGCTTCTCCGATGTGTACAGTGCTTTCGAGAACTGCCAGGCACTCATCGTCGAGGCACCGAGATAGCGTACTTTGCCCGCGCGCACCACATCGTTCAGCGCCTCCAAAGTCTCCTCGATCGGAGTCGTCTTGTCCCAGCGATGAATCTGGTACAGATCTACGTAGTCCGTGCCCAGACGGCGCAGGCTCTCGTCGATCTCGAAAAAGATCTCCTTGCGAGACAGTCCGCCGCCATTTGGTCCATCGCGCATCACGCCGTTCAGCTTGGTCGCGATCACCGTGTCTTCGCGCTTTGCATTGGCCTTCAGAAAGCGGCCCAGCACGCGCTCACTGTCGCCAGTCGAGTAAACGTTCGCGGTGTCGAAGAAGTTGATTCCCGAGTCCAGAGCCTGGCGAAAGAAAGGCTGGCTTTGCTCTTCGTTCAGGCTCCATTGATTGCTGCCCGGCCGCAAAGGCCCAGAAGGAGGAACACCGTATGACATGCACCCAAGACAGATGCGCGAAACCTTCAGCCCAGTCTTGCCAAGATTTACATAGTCCATGGTTCCTCCGATTCAGAAGCACTGTTTTTCGATGTTACAAGCTCTGATGCACACTATTGCGAGCGCGATGCAGCGGCCCGCTCAAGCCTCTATCGCGCCGGTGTAGACCGCCATACCCGCAACTGCATCTACGCCCATCGCATCCAGTGCGTCCACTTCGGCGTGCGACTTGATGCCGCCTGCGACGATCAACTGCTTCGCGGTCGTGGCGCGGAGCGTGGCCGCAACATCCAGTGGAAAGCCCTGCATAGTGCCCTCGGTGTCCACGTGCGTGTAGAGGAACGCGGCGCAGAAGTCTTCCAGCCATGTGATGGCCTCCTCCGGCGTCAGGTCGACCGAGTCCTTCCAACCCTTGACGGCGACACGGCCGTTTTTGGTATCGACGGAGAAGCAGAGGGAGTCTTCGCCCAAAGCGCGCTTCAGTTCTTCGGCAAACTCGACGCGGATGAGTTTATGCCGGCGATTAACCACGGAACTGGGTGCCCCATCCATCGCGGCGTCTTGCGATGGGTGGGATGGATTAACACCAAACAGGCTCGATCCATAGATAACGCGCTTCGCTCCCGCATCGATTAGCTTTCGCCCGTCCTCAGCAGTCTTCAGGCCGCCGCCCACCTGACACGGCAGTCGCCGGCAAATCATTTCGATCAGCGTGCGGTTCTCGCCCTGGCGCATCGCCGCGTCGAGATCGATCAACTGCACGAGGGGATATTTTGAGAACCGTTGAATCCAGTAGTCGAAGTCGTCGAAGGCCAGCTTCAACTTCTCGCCCTGCACCAGCTGCACAATGCGCCCGCCCATCAGATCGATCGAAGGAATCAGCATGGCAGCCTCACGCTCACGCCTGCCGATGTGAGCTGAGCCTTCAACTCGCGTGAGCTTGTGACGCCGAAATGGAAGATGCTGGCGGCCAGCGCGGCGTCGGCTTTGCCCCGGCCAAATACATCGGCAAAGTGCTCCGCCGAACCCGCGCCGCCGCTGGCAATCACGGGAATCTGCACCGCCTCGCTCACAGCCGCGGTCAGTTCGCAGTCGAAGCCGTCGCGCATCCCGTCGGTGTCCATGCTGGTCAGCAAAATCTCCCCGGCGCCTCGCGATTCGGCCTCTCTCGCCCACTCTACGACGCGCAGCCCAGTCGGCTTGCGCCCGCCGCTGACGTACACCTCAGCGTCTTCTACGCCCTTCGTGCCGCGCCGAGCGTCGATGGCCACAATCACCGCCTGCGCGCCGAAGTTCGCGCCAATCTCGCCGATCAGCTCTGGCCGCGCAATCGCCGCCGAATTAATGCTCACCTTGTCAGCGCCCGCATTGAAGACGGCCGCAGCGTCATCGGCCGTGCGCACGCCGCCGCCAACGGTGAAGGGAACGAAGAGCCGCGCCGCCGCGCGCCGCACTGTCTCCAGCAGCGTGCCACGGGCCTCGTGCGTCGCCGTAATGTCGAGCAGTACAATCTCGTCGGCCCCCGCTGCCGCGTGGCGATGCGCCAGTTCCGCCGGATCGCCCGCGTCGACGATGTCGACAAACTGTACACCCTTAACCACGCGTCCGTCGCGCACATCCAGGCAGGCAATAATTCGTTTCGTCAGCATCTACAACTCCACAAAGTTACGAAACACGCGCAGGCCTACATCCGCGGACTTCTCCGGATGGAACTGCACGCCCATTACATTTCCGCGCTCTACGGCCGCAGTAAACGCTCCGCCATAATTTGTAACCGCTGCGGTAGCAGCGACTAGGGGAGCGCGCCACGAGTGGGTGAAGTAGACAAACGATCCGTCTGCAACGCCGCGCAGGAGACGGGAATCCGGCTTGATCTGCTCCAGAGAGTTCCATCCCACGTGCGGCGACTTCAACTCCGCGCCCTCATACAGCGCGGGAAAGTGCTCACACATTCCGGCGAATGCTCCCAGGCCATTCGTCCCTTCGGCCTCAGTGGAACCCTCGAAGAGCCACTGCAGGCCGACGCATATTCCCAGGAACCACGAGCCTTTGGCAATGCTCTCGCGCACGGCTTCAGTGAGGCCAAGATCGGTGAGCAACTGTGTGGCCTGAAAATGACCAACTCCAGGTAACACAACTTTATCCGCGATGCGCACAACATCGGGAGACTGCGTCACGACCACATCGCGCGCGACGAGATAGTGCAGCGCCTTCACCACGCTGGTTAGATTGCCCGCCTTGTAATCGATTACCGCAATCACAGCAGCCCCTTTGTGCTTGGCAGCAGCTCGCGCATCCTCTCGTCGCGGCTGCACGCGCCACGCATGGCACGCGCAAAGGCCTTGAAGATGGCCTCGATCTTGTGGTGATTACTGCGACCGTACATAGTCTTCACATGCACGTTCGCCTTGGCACCTCTGGCAAAACCGTCGAAAAAGTCCGGCAGAAGTTCGGTCTGGAAGTCGCCAACCAGCGGTACCATCACCTGGTCTTCGACGACGTAAGCCACACGCCCGCTCAGGTCCACCGCGGCGACGGCGAGCGTCTCGTCCATCGCCATAACGAAGTATCCAGCGCGCAGGATGCCCTTCTTATCACCCAGCGCAATGCCAAAGGCCTCGCCCAGCGCGATGCCCACGTCCTCCACCGTGTGGTGCTGATCGACGTCGAGGTCGCCGGTGCATTTGAGCGTCAGATCGAATCCCCCATGCCGCGTAAACAGCTCCAGCATGTGGTCGAAAAACCGGATACCGGTGGAGACGGAGTACATGCCCTGCCCGTCGAGGTTCAGCGTCAACGATATCTTTGTCTCCGTGGTTTCGCGCTGGATTGTTCCGGTCCTTATCGCATCGCTCATTTGGCCCATCCTATCTCCTGTAAGGATTCCTTCAATGCGGCGAGGCCGCGCGTAACGTGCTCCTCGACGCCGATAGTGATGCGGACATAACCATCGCAGCCGGGATCGCTTGAACGGTCGCGCAGCAGCACTCCGTGCGTACGCATGGCAGCCACCAGTTCGGCATGTTTAATGCCGATTTTCATCAGCACAAAGTTGGCGTGGCTGGGAAAGAAGTCCACGCCAAGCGTGCGCAAGCCGTCCATCATGCGGGTACGACCCGCGTTCACCTGCGCGGCGTACCAGTAGACGTACTCCTCGTCGGCAAGCGCCACAGGTAAGCAGTCCAGCGCCACCCCGTTGACGTTGTAGGGCGAGCTTACCTTGCGCACATATTTAATCAGCTCCGCATTGCCGGCGAGCAAGCCGATGCGCAGATTGGCTAGCCCGTATGCCTTGGAAAACGTGCGCGCAACGAGCAGATTCGGTACCTTACCCACATCCGCGAATAGCGTTTCGCCGAAGAAGTGGTAGTACGCTTCGTCCACCATGACAACTGCCTGCGGGGCAGCTGCGCACAGATTGAGCAGATGCTCGCGACTTACCACCGCGCCAGTGGGATTGTTCGGTGAGGCGACGATAATCAGCTTGGTCTGAGGCGTGATGGCAGCAAGAAAGCGGCCGTAGGGAAACTCCAGCGATGCGTCCGTCTGCACGCGCATCAGGTGAGCGGTCATCATGCGCGCGCTGACCTCGAACATAAAGAAGGTGGGTGTGGAGATAAGTACCTCGTCTATCTCTTCTAGAAATGCCGCGCAGACCAGATGGATCGCCTCGTCGACACCATTGGTCAGTAGCACCTGATCCGCCGCCAGTCCGAAATGCGCCGCCGCAATCCGCTCCACGCCCGCGCGCTCAGGGTATTTTGTAAGTCCTTCCGCCGTGATCTGGCGCAGACGCTCGAGCACCTTGGGCGAGGGCGAGAATGTGTTCTCATTGAAGTCGAGACGCAGGGCATTGCGACCAGCCAGCGGCGGGTAATACTCCGGCATGGCGAGCACGGCACGGCGCGGAACAACTTGAGTTAAAATCTGACGTGCGGTCGTTTTGTTCGTAACTATTTTAGTGGCAGATATCATCGCATCCTCACACGCACGCTCTGGGCGTGGCCCATCAGACCCTCCGCCTCGGCCAGTGCAATGGTATGCGGGCCCAGGGTGCGCAGAGCCTTGAGTGTGTACTGTTGCACGGTGATTACCTTCACGAAGTCCATTACACTTAATCCTCCGCGCACTCGCCCTACGCGACCGGTCGGCAAAACATGGTTGGTACCCGTGATGTAGTCGCCCATAGCTTGCGGCGAGTAATTGCCAATAAATACCGATCCAGCATTCTTCACCCACTTCAGATCGGCCTTCGTATCGACCGTCAGATGCTCGGGGGCGAGTCGATTGGTCAATGCACGCGCTTCTATTACAGATTCCGTTACAAATACAAATCCATGCGTAGCGAGGGACTGTTTGGCGATTACATTACTTTGTGACTGAATTTTAACTTCTGCATTGACCGCTTCGGCGAGTGCGCTATTGCTGGTGATGAGCATCGCGAGCGCCTCAGGATCGTGTTCAGCCTGAGCCACGAGGTCGGCGGCGATTCCGGCGGGATTACCGGCTTCACTGGTGACAACAATCTCGGTTGGACCGGCGGGCATGTCAATGCCGCACTCCTGCGAGACCAGAATTTTTGCGGCGGTGACATAGAGATTGCCGGGGCCAACGATCTTATTTACGTGGGCGATGGAGTACGTGCCGAAGGCTAGTGCGGCGATGGCCTGCGCTCCGCCGACGCGGTAGAACTCGGGGACGTCGGCGAGCCATGCGGCGGCCAACGTCTCTTGTGCGGGCTTCGGGGAACAGACAACGATGCGCGCGACACCCGCAACCTGCGCGGGTGTAACGGTCATTAACAGTGTCGAGGGAAGCGGGTAGCGGCCGCCAGGGACATAGCAGCCGACGGACTCCAATGGACGCACGATTTGTCCGGCTGTCGCACCATCTGCCGGCGAGATTGTCCACTCCTTCGGCATTTGAGATACAGCAAATGCACGAATATTCGTCTGTGCGATGCGCATTGCAGACTGCAATTTGGGAGTTGTGGCTTTCCACGCGGCTTCCATCTCTTCGTGACAGACGAGCAAGGGCGCATCCGGCGTCAGGCCGTCGAACTTTGCTGCATATGCGCGCAGGGCCGCATCTCCGCGCTCGCGCACATCGTCGAGGATGCGCCGAACAACCGGCTCAACCTTCGACGTGTTGGAAGCGCCGCGCCGTTCGATGGTCTCGATCAACGCAGCGGCGACCTTTTTTGTTCGCCCAAATGTTCGTACCAGCTTCATCTGAAACTCCGAGCGTTACAAAACGACTTTACTGAGCGGATACTCCACAATTCCGGTTGCGCCTGCGGCTTTCAGCTTGGGGATGACATCGCGTACGGTGGCTTCATCGAGAATGGTGTTGAGCGCGACCCATGCGGGATCGCTGAGGTGCGAGATGGTTGGCGAGTTGAGCGCGGGAAGCTGCGCCACGATGCGATCGAGGTCGGCCTTTCGCGCGTTGAGCATGAGGCCTACGCGGCCCTGCGCAGCTATGGCTGCGTTTAGCATCAGGGAGATGTTCTCAATCTTGCTGTGCTTCCACGGGTCCTTGAACGATGCCTTGTTGGCGATGAGCTGCGTCTCAGACTCCATCAGTGTCTCGATGATACGCAAGCGGTTGGCGCGCAGGCTGGAACCGGTCTCCGTGACTTCGACGATGGCATCAGCAAGTGTTGGCGGTTTGACTTCCGTTGCGCCCCAACTGAACTCTACCTTGACCGGTATGTTGCGTTCGGCGAAGTAGCGCTTGGTGAACTCGACCAGCTCGGTGGCGATGATCTTGCCGGCGAGGTCCTCGGGCTTCTGGAAGGGCGAATCCTCCGGCACGCATAACACCCACTTCACCTTCTGCCGGCTGACCTTGGAGTAGGTGAGGCTGGTGATGTATTCGACGTCGGTCTGGTTCTCCAGTACCCAATCGTTGCCAGTCAAACCTGCGTCCAGCGCGCCTTTTTCCACGTAGCGTGCCATCTCCTGTGCGCGCACCAGCATGCATTCGATCTCAGTGTCGTCGATGGCGGGGAAGTAGCTGCGGCCACTAGCCGAGATGCGCCAACCGGCGCGCTCGAACAGGGCGATGGTCGCGTCCTGTAGGCTGCCCTTGGGAATTCCAAGCTTAAGTTTGTTCGCCATTATTTGGCCTCCGCGGAGTTTGCCAGTGCGATCGGTTTGGTGAAGCAGCTTACCGTTCCCTCGTGGCAGACCAGACCGTCACCCTCGACCTCGACGCGGAAGAGGAGTGCATCGTTGTCGCAGTCTGTGCTGGCGGTGACGATGCGCAGGCGGTTGCCGCTGGTCTCGCCCTTCATCCATAGCTTCTGGCGGGTGCGGCTCCAAAATGTGACGAAGCCGGAGTCGAGCGTCTTCTGGTAGCTGACTTCGTTGAGGAAGCCGAGCATCAGCATTTCGCCCGATCGGGCGTCCTGCACGATGCCTGGGACGAGGCCGTCCATCTTGGCAAAGTCGATTATGGGTGCGTTATTAAGTGCGTCCATTGGGTGTCTCTCTCTCTTGAATGATATGTCTATCGAGTTGTTTATGATCCGCTGTTTCTATTGATTCACGAGGCTTGGTAGTTTTGCCTTGGCTCCGGTTCGCGCGCAGCAAAAAAGCCCGCTCGCGGTGTGCGCGTCGGCGGGCCTTTGGAATCCTGGTGTGAGTCTTGCTACTTCGCTGCACCGGACACTGCCGCCAACACGCTGTGCGCATGGTGATGGTGGTACCCGCGATGCTCGGTCGAAAAGCTCATCCGTAATGAGGCTACCGGCAGGGCAAGGCTTTGTCAACGCGAGACTAACGGAACTGCGGGCTGGGAAACAGCTTATTTGGCCGGAGGCAACGACTGAACCTGCTTCGCGCTCTGAACTGGCGATAGCTCAAATTTGGGCCACATTGTTGGTATCGCTTCCAACCCGAAACCTGGCCACTGCGCAGGGATTGCATGCGATGCGGAGCCGGGCGATGCAATGGGCAGAAACCGCAGGTTGGGGAACTGGTTTGTCGCGATGTTGGTACCTTGCGGCTGCACGCCGAGCTTTGACTGCGGCGGACGCACAATGATCTTTGGATCGATCTCAGCATCGTTCCAGCGGGTCTCCGCTCCGGATTTCGGGACGATGAAAAGTCTGAGTGGAATGGCAAGCTTGAACGGTTGCAACGAAGGCAGCTTGCTGAAATCCATCCAGGGTTTCGCAGGGGCCTGCGGTGTCTGCCACAGTTGTAGAGGATTCGATGGGGCTGGTGCGGCAGACTGGCAGATCGCCGGAGTTGCTATGCAGAGAATTAGAGCGAACATTGCACATTTCATAGCACACCTCTCTGGTGGCCAAAACGTCAGTGCGAACAACTATATCTACGCATGGCACCCAGCTCAAGTGGTGGGCGGGGGCACGATCCTTGAAGAGTGCGCATACTGATATATATTCGACTTTGATCAGGAGTGGATGTGAGCTTAGCCAATAGACAAAACAAAGCATTGCATGCTCTGGTACAAAGGTACGCGTGCGAAACTCGTCCTGTCCGTGCAACGTCTCCTACCTATCCCTACAAGGAGCATGACCCCATGAACTCTCGTCTTGATCGCAGGACCTTCCTCCGGTTGGCCTCCGCATCCGCAGCCCTGATGGCGCAGGAGGCGCGCTCACAAACAGCGTCGCCAAGCGCAACTCCGCCGGCAGCTCAACGAACAACTCCATCCGCGCCAGCCGGTCGACGCGGCCGAGTTGCTCCGGTGCAGAACAGGAAGAACTTCGTCGGCATCCAGGTGCGTGCCTTTGGATGGGTGGACGAGGGTGTCGACCAGGTGCTGGACAACATTCAAAAGGGCGGTGTCAACACCGTCTGGGCCTACACGTTCTCCTACGGCGAAGCGCGTTTGAGGACGGGCGGTGGGTTGCCCGATCACGGTAAATCGGCGATGCCTGGGACGGGTGAGGCTGCGGGCGCGTTCTACGACTACGACCCAAAGTACTTCCAGAACACGATCCTGAAGGACTTCCGCGCATCCGCGTATGGCAAGTTCAACGTGATTGAACAAGTGGCACCGAAGGCGAAGGCGCGGGGGATGGACTTCTTTGCCTGGGACCTGAACAACTCCAACGCAGCTCTGCCCCGTGTGATTCCGAACTTTGCCACCGTGACCGAGGTCGATCTGAATGGCAAGCGAACTTCGAGCGCATGCTTCAACCATCCTGACTATCGCGCGTTTCTGATGGGCAAGGTGGAGAGCCTGCTGGGAGGCTATGCCAGCGAGGTGGACGGCGTTGCCTGGGGCTGCGAGCGCGAAGGGCCGCTGAACGGCGTGCTGAGCGGCGGAGGCGGAGGCACCTGCTTCTGCGAGTTCTGCCAGGCGAAGGGCCGCGCGCGGGGCATCTCGGTGGAGCGGGCGAAGGAGGGATACCGCCAGATGGGACTGCTGTTCCGAGCGACGGGTACGAACGCACGGCCGATGGATGGCTACTTCTCCACATTCTGGAGGATATTGCTGCAATATCCCGAGATTTTGAGCTGGGAGACGCTTTGGACGGACAGCTTCCAGGGGATGCAGGCCGAGTTGTATGGCACCGGAAAAGAGATGGCGCCGACCAAGCCCTTCGGCTTTCACCTTATGCAGAGCATGACCTTCAGTCCGTTCTTTCGGGCGGAAGAAGACTATTCGAAGCGAAGGACCACTGCGGATTTTCTGAAGCTTGCGACGTACAACAATGCCGGCGGGCCGCGGCTGGAGACCTTCCTGAATGGTCTGGACCGCGGCGTCTTCCGCGATGCCACACCGCAGGACTTTCTGCCGCTCTACTACAAGATGATGAACTACAAAGAGGCTCCATTCGACCAGTTGGCCAGTGCAGGACTTTCGCCGGATTACGTTGCGGAAGAAACCAAGCGGGCCATCGCCGGGACCGCCGGAGAGGTGAAGATCTATCCCGGAATCGACATTGACGTGCCTACGCTGTCGGCGAATCCCAAGCCGACCGACAAGAAGACCAAACCAGCGGATGTAAGCGCCGCGCTGCGGGCTGCATTCGGCGCGGGAGCCGACGGTGTTGTACTCTCGCGCGAGTATGTGGAGATGTGGATGGCCAACCTTACAGCTGCCGGAGACACACTGAAGGATATCTTCGCGCAGCAGGCCAAGCCATCGTAGAGCGCTGCGACTGGTATTACGGCTTGGGGCGGTGGGCGATGATCTGGTCCTTGATTGCTGCGTAGGCGGACTGGGGAAGAATGCCGCGGGTGGCCAACTGGTTCTTCGCAGTGTAGGGTCGTCCGGCGATGATGCGCTGCACATACGCATCGCCCATTCCCGGTAGCGCCTTCAGTTGGGTTGCTGTTGCGGTGTTGATATCGAGCAGGTCCTTCGATGCGGCGATCTTCTGCGAGATGGATTGGGTTGGCTTTACCGCCGGCGCAGGAGCTGTTTGGGCGATACTCTGCGAAGAGCGCGACGAGACTAAGAATAGTCCGGCAGTCAGAACCGCCGTCAATAAGCTGCTGCGAAGGATGGGCATGAGGGGACTCCTGAAGAATCTCTGCGTGGAGGCAAATGGAATGCGGGATAAGGGTAGCGCAGAATGCGGCGAATGTAGAGAGCTATATGCGCCTGGTCTACCGGACGATTGCACGGGGTATAATTCACAGGTGAAGCGGGAGTAGCTCAATGGTAGAGTAGCGGCTTCCCAAGCCGTTGGTTGCGGGTTCGATCCCCGTCTCCCGCTCCAGAGCAACTTTCTTCTTAATCTTCTAAGGAACCAGGCTGGCGGTCTTCTGCGGTGATTTATCGCGGTCTTCGAGCGCCATTGCCTCTGGCATGAATGTGGTGGCCTTGGCGATCTCGGGATCGGCCTGTGCTCGGACCTTGAGGCCCTCCAACTGGCCGAACTGCGAGGTGAAGAGTTCAGCCTTGATGTTGGCTTTGATCCAGTCCAATGAAGCGGTAAACTCTGTGTCGTTGTAGTCCACCTGATTGGCCTTCATGAAGTCCTTGAACTGCTGCAGGACGGCATCGTCCACGACGAACTCACGGCTTACCGTGTGGGTTGCCAGGTAATGTTTGGTGAAGGTGCCGGCGCCTGAAATGACAAAGACGTAGTGCTGCAACAACGAAATCTGAAAGCGGTTGAAGTTCTCGGAGTCGAACAAACCGCCGTTCGCCTTCTCGTCGGGGGTGATGCCGCCGCCTCCGTATACAGTGCGGCCGGAGTCCGTGAGCTTGACCTCGAGATTGGACGTGTCGGCTTTCTTGGCGTCGTTGCGGACGAAGAAGTAGTCATAGGCAGAGACGCCATTGTAATCGCGCTGGATGAGGCGACCGGAGGGCGTGTAGTAGTGGTAGGTGGTGAGCGCCAGGCCGGTGTTCTCCGAGACGTTGAAGACGGTCTGCACGAGGCCTTTTCCGAATGTGGTTTCGCCAGCGATGAGAGCGCGGTCGTGATCCTGTAGCGCTCCGGAGACGATCTCGGCGGCGGAGGCGGTGTTGCGGTTGACAAGGACGACGATGGGGTATTTGTCCGTACCCGCTTCGCCGTGGGCTGCGCGGTAGACCTGGTCGGGGAATGCGCGGCCATGTTGCGAGACTACGATCTGGCCTTCCTTGAGGAACTTGTCGGAGACATTGACGGCCTCGTTGAGCAGGCCTCCTGGGTTGTTGCGGAGATCGAGGACGAGTCCGTGTAGGGGACCCGCGGTCTGGAAGTTGTCGAGCGCATCGCCCAATTCACGGCTGGTAGTTTCCATGAAGTTGGTGATGTGGACGTAGCCTACGCCGGGCTTGAGCAGGAAGGCCAGATCGACGGAGTAGCGTGGAATCTCGTCGCGGACGAGGTCGAATGTGAGCGGCCCGTCGTGTCCTTCGCGCTGCATGGCGACCGAGACGTGGGTGCCACGGGGCCCCTTGAGCATGGCGGCGACAGCGGCGGAATCGAGGCCTACGGCGGGCTTTCCATCGACTGAGAGGATTACATCACCGGGGCGGATGCCGGCCTTGAATGCGGGCGTGCCCTCGAACGGAGCAAGCACGACGATGTGGATGACGC
>CAIZFH010000267.1 GCA_903932155.1 uncultured Granulicella sp.
ATAAATATGCACCTTTCAACTACTTATTATGTTGATAATCACTTGCCCAATTACCAAAGGAAGTTGCGAGTTTATACAACTCTTTGTCAGCTGCATCGTTCTACCAGTCTCGAGCTCGACCTGATGGTTACCTCCACTACCGGACCACAGCTTCCGTTCTCAGGGTGTGGATCGATTTCCTCGATTACTCACCAGGTCGTTCTTTCGCACGATTTACTGTGACATTCTGCCGCAGGGAGGAATGAAGCGCTGCTCTCTCCTTAGTCGGCTCTCACCTTTGGGACATGATTGATCGTCTCCTTCCTCGAGCAACGAGAGCTCCTATCAGGGCTATCAAGATGAAAATGACACCGATGGCCCCGACGACAATCCAGCCCGCGAGGGCGGCAAGTTCTTCAGAGGGTTTCTTCGCGATAATGAACTCAGCTGCAGTCGAAGATCGGATGGTCACTCGGTATCTGTCCACGCGCGGGACGTAGAACGCCACAACGCCGAGAGGGTGGATTTTTCCGTCGGTGATCGCGCCGACGCCGGGGTCTCCGGTGACCACGAGTCGAGTTCCAGATCTCGACACCACGGAGACATTCGATGGTCCGATCGTCGCGCACTGAGCCACCGAATAGCAGTCGTACGTCCCCATTGCGGCCGTGTGCTCAAAGACCACATACGTTGCTGGAGCAAGCTCGAGCTCAATGGAGCCAGGTCGAATCAGGGTCGGGGAGTGCTGTAGGTAATCGCGGCCTCGCACTGCGATCACCGGGACGGTCGCGAGCACAAGAACCACGCCAAGGACAGCACATGCAGTCCGACGGGACGGCGTAAATCCCCGCTCGAGCAGTCCGCCCCAACGCTCTGACATCACCGCTGGAATGACACTGTCCGACGGCTTCTCCGTTACTCCGCGTTCCTCGAGCAACCTCAGCAGTTGCTCCACGTTCTCCACTTCGTAAAACGTGAGTTGTGGTACCCGCTTTTTTTGACCGGGAAATGGCGAAGAACCGAGTCCCAGGACGAAAAGGATGGCCCGGTAGGCGGTCCGCAGGCCCTTGAGAGGTGCCTTCTCGACGGGAGTCGGTGCACTGTCGAAGCTGACTGTTCCGCGTCCGTCGCTACGGCGCCACGCTTGATACGGCTCCTCCAAGTAGGCCGCATCGAGTCGCGGTCGCGGAGGACCTTGGATGACAAGCGCGCGGGAGTTCGTCAGCGCGAAGACGGTATTGCGGCGTTGCGAACGCCTGATCGCAGGACGTACGACGACGAAATAGAGGATTTGCAAGAGCGGCAGAAGCACCCTTGTAAAGAAGGCAGCCGGCGATATCAGGCCGAAGAAGATGATCCCCCAATCCGTGACGGCAAAGTATCCGCTGAAGAAAATGAACTGCACATCTTGTCGGTCAAGGCCCCGAGAGGAAGCGGGTCTTCCCGACCACTGCACTTTCTCTTCGGGCAGGAGGACGTCCTGAACGGCATCTTCGGCGCTCCAACTTCTCCGGTCGCGCGCCATTGGACCATTCTGCTCCGACTGAGAGCCAAAGGATGGGTTGCGTGCCCATCAGAGACACTGAATGCTCTAGGACGACGGCCAAACAGAGAGGACTCTCGTCCATGCCGACTCGACGTCTGGCGCAGTTGTCGCGCTGATATTTGCATGAAGCCTGCGGACGGCTCAATCCGTTCCAAAATCGGGGTCAAGTTTCACCACGCTCGTGGCGAGAGCTCAGTAGAACAACCATTTCGCCATCCGCCAGCGGCCCGGTGCGTGGAGATGTTCGTTGCGGAACGCTCAGTCTCCGAGTGGCACAGGTTAGCCCATGAGATTCGGGGTTTCCCATCTGCATCGAAGTTGTCGAGACGTTGTCCTCGGACCGGCTACAAGAAAAATTGAC
>CAIZFH010000268.1 GCA_903932155.1 uncultured Granulicella sp.
ACATCGGCCATGAGGAAGAAGGCCAGCTCACGGGCAAACTGCGCAGTCGGCCATATAGGGTCGTGCTGTTGGATGAGATCGAGAAGGCGCATCCGCGCGTCTTCGACCTGTTCCTGCAAGTGTTCGACGAAGGTCGCCTGACCGATGGACAGGGGCGGACTGTCAATTTCAAAAACACAGTTCTCATCATGACCTCCAACCTCGGTGCCACACAGCTTACCACCGCCTGGGCCGAGGGCGAAGAGGGCTTCGCCGAGGCCACCGAGCGCGTCATGGCCATCCTGCGCGAACACTTCCGCCCCGAGTTCCTCAATCGCATCGACGACGTAGTCGTCTTCCATCCCCTCGGCGAAGAGCAGCTCACCCGCATCATCGACCTCCGCCTCGCCGAGCTGACCGCCATGCTCACCGACCGCAAGATCACCATCGAACTCACCCCCGCCGCGCGCAAGTTCATCTTCAAATCCGGCTACGACCGCGCCTACGGAGCGCGCCCCCTAAAGCGCGCCATCCAGCGCCTCGTCCAGGACCCCCTCGCCATCAAAATCCTCGACGGCTCCGTCCGCCCCACCAACCACGTCCTCGTCGACGCCACCAAATCCGCCCTAACCTTCGCCGTCACCCCATAACGTGGCTTGCTTCGTTGTGTTTTTCTGCCGGGTGCCCCATCCTTTCGCAGCTTCATCGCGAAAGGGTGGGTTATCGAGCGAAGCTCGACCGTACTCACTCGCTCAATCGCGTCGTCATTCTGGCCTGAGCGAAGTCGAAGGCCAGAATCTCCGTATTTATCCTTGCCCTTTTGTTTGTCATTCCGCAGCACAGCGGAAGAATCTGTTTTTGCTTGTCATTCTGAGCGCAGCGAAGAATCCCCGCATTTGCCGGTGGCGGGTGCTAGACATCTCGCTTCTGAGATGTCGGTTCGGTAGGACGCTACTTCAAGTCCCTGAAGAACGGATGGTCTACCGATTCAATACAAACCATCTGCATCCAGCCGGGCCGCTCAGGGGTAAGTGGACACACCTCGAAGTCACCCCACGCTTCGATACCCCAGTTCATCTTCTCCTGCAAAATGATCGGCATCTGGCTATCGTCATCAACTCCAAGAATTCTCGTTGTACCAACATGCCAGATCCTCATGGTTGGACCGCCGTTCCAGGCTGATAACCTGCCATGGACAGAGAAGCAAGCAGCAATAATGTCCGGGTCTGTCTTGCATGGAGCCGAAGATCGAGCGATCAATTTGCCGTAACGTTGCACGCTCGCGTCATCCGGAAGATGTTGTACCCTCCCGGCAAGATCGGTTGTGTATAACCCTGCCGAGGCCACGCAGTCAGGTCGACGCGGCGGCCTCATAACCGAGGGACGGAGTCGAAACACGACTCGCCCATCCGACGAAAACCCTTGAGGTTCAACCATCGCGTCGCAGTCGTGCCAACCGAATACGTCCCATGCATTGTTCCATGTTGGATTGCCGCCGGAGAGATCGAGAACTGCCACCGATACGTTGCGGAACTGTTCGTTTGGATACTCGAGATTCTTTTCGCCCGCCAGCAACAACTTCTTGCCGTCTTCGGAAAAATCGACGATGGAGAATCCTCGCTGGCTCGGATCAGGAAGTCTGACTGCCTTGTTGGCGACGCCGCTAATCACCAAACGCGCGGAGAAAGCACATCCTCTCTGCTGACTCTTTTCAGCAGATCCCAGGATTACAGCGCTTATCTTTCCGCTTCCGACAGTTTCGCTTTTCAGCGTTCGGCTCCCGGCGTGATTAGGACAGTTTGGTGCGCCTCCATACGCAAGCGCCGGCTTCCACGCAATCTCTTTCTGATTCTGGGCCGGAACAGATGACGAAACTATGAATAAACAGATTGACAGGACAGCCGTAACCGAAGCTCGCATCTTCACTTCCCTGGTTGACCGAGAGAATTGTACCGCGATTTCTAGGCATACCCGTCGGTACCCCATTCATCGCAGCTTCACCGCGATGAATGGGGTATCACACAGATAGATTCAGCAACCATACCTCACCCCCGGAAGTGCGGCTTCAGGTAGGTATCGATCGCCTGCTTGATCGTCTCCTTGTCCTTGTCTGTAAGTGGCGCACCGCCTCTGCCGCCACCGCCAGCCGCGCCTGCTCCGCCGCGTCGTCCGACTCCGCCTGCTCCACCACCAGCGGCTGCTCCGCCACCCGCTCCAGCTCCGCCGCCGGCTCTGCCTCCAGCGCCAGACCCAGCACCCGTACCCGCTAGATCGCCTCCCGCCGGTGCGCCCGCACGCTGTGCTTCGGGCTCCATGGGCTGTGGCCGGGACTTTGTGCCCTCAGGGAACACGCCGCGTGCCTCCATCATGTATCCGGTCGCGCCGGTTACGGTGGATGCGAATGTCTGCACCAGCGAGAACATATCGAAGGCCGCGCTCTTCTTGCCCGCCCAGTACAGTTCCATCACCTGCTGCAGCAGTTCAGCGTATTGCGGAGTCGGGCACAGGCCGACGATACCCAGCGGCAGTGCTGCCCACACGTTGTTCCCGGTTCCGCCGCCAGCCGCCCAAACCGCCAGCTTGTTGTCGGTGCGCTGCATTAGTTCTTTCGCACGCGCAATCGTATCGCCTACTTCGTCCTTGGTCGCCTTCATGGTTGGTATCTGTTGATACATCTGGATCATCAGATCCACGCTCACCGTACCCCGTGTCTGCACAATCAGCGGCAGGTCCGTGGCCGCGGCGATGGCCTTGTAGTAGTCCAGGATCTCCTGATCGCTCCGGTTCCATCCGTTGTTCAGCGGTATCGCGCCGATGGCGTCCGCACCATGCGCCGCAGCATGCTTGGCATAGCGGACAGCGGTAGGAATGTCCCATGCATTGTTCTGCACCTCGATCACAATGGCCGATTTGCCACCCTTGCCCGCGGCCAGCATCGCCTCCGTGCCTTCAATCCGCTCGGCATCGGACAACGTCGCCCAGGCGCTCGCCCACGCCGGCCAGATCATCCCTGCAACACGGCCTTTGTTCAGCCACTTGACCTCCGCCGCCAGCGCGTCGGTGTTCAGCTTGTCGTCCGGCGTGAACGGCGTCTCCATAATCGGATACAGCCCGCGCAGCGGCTTGCCGCTCGGCGTCTTCAGGTCCGCGCCATGCACGTCGGTACTCTGCGCGTCTGCCGCCATCTGTGGCAGGGCAGCAGCCAGCCCCAGCATCCCTACTTGCTGCAGAAAGCTCCGTCTGTCCAAACGATTCCCAGCGGTCATATCGTCCATAGTGAGTCTCTCCTACCTGATTTTAAATTTGTCGCGCATGGCCGTAATCGGCGTCAGATTCACAGCGGGAAATATTTTAGAACGCTGCCAAACACTGTCACCCTGTACGAGTTCGAGATTATACCCGATCATGAATACGCCTGATGCAACTCACCTGGCAAGCTTGAATGTCGAAGGAAAACCCACCCTTCACACTCCCACAGTAACGAAGGTATTTCGCGTCTCAGAGGTCCGTGATGCGGCTCAGTACCTTAGCCGGAATCAGCAAATTCAGCGCCTGTGGCTCCACTTCGATCCGTACCGGCAGAGTGCCCAGTATCTCTCCGTCCGCCTCCACAAATATTTGCTCCGCCGAGCCCTCCCGGTTGCGGCACTCTACCGAGATACACTTCACCAGCTCAATCGTTTGCGAGTAACTGTGTCGTCCGAACAGCACGGCGATCAAAAATCGCAGGTACCTCATGCGGCTGAATGTCTTGAACGCGATCACACGCAGCTTTCCGTTGCTGATGGAGGCCCCAGGCGCAAGGTTCCCGACCAGGCCGCCAAAGTCGCTGATGCGCACTGCCAGCAGTTGCGAAGCCTCCACCTCTCGCGGCGTCTCGCGTCCACTCTCCATAAATGATGCGATAAACATGGGAAATTTGTACGTCGCCCACAGGCGAAACGCCTCAACCAGATACACCACATAGCCGAACCGCTGCTTCAGTCGCGAGTCCAGCCGCGAGAAGAAGAAAGCGTCCGCGCCAACTCCCGCCGCCACAATGAAGTATCGTGAGCGCTCGCCGCCCTCCACGCTTTGATAGAACAGATGCCCAACCGAAACTCGCACCGGCGTCGCATCCAGCAGCATTTTCACCGCCTTCACCGGCGACGAAGGCAATCCCAGGTCCGCCGCCAGCGCATTCGCCGTACCCATCGGGATCACGCCCAGCGCGGCCGTCCCGCCCACCATGCGCTGCAACACCTCATGCACAGTGCCATCGCCACCGCACGCCAGCACCGTGTCGCACCCCCCGCGCACCGCATCCTGCGCCTGTCTCCCGGCACTCTCCGGGGATTCGGTCGCAATCGTCCGCACCTCAATCCCCGCTCGCAGCAACACTGCCGCCACATCCGCGATCTGCTCCGCCCGCCGTCCCGGTCGCTGCCCGCTCATTGGGTTGTATATCAGTGCAACACGTCGCATCGCTGGTGAACCCTCGTTCCCGTTGTTGACTCTGTGTAACAGGTCACTCGGATTCATTCTTACACGCGGTTGCTGGCACGGCATATCAGTTCGAGACGAAGGCAACCGTGTTCCAAATTCAATACCACGCCACTTATTCATGGCTTCTTAACATGGCTCGGACCTCATCGCCTTCTCCATCCAAAATGAACTGGGCAGAGAATACAATTCCGACATGCGTTCAGCCCCCCGGGTCTTTGCTGTCTCTTTTGCCCGCCTCCTCCTCACAAGCCTTCCCATCGCAGCTCAGACCATCGCTCCTGCCCAGCCGATCGTCATCGACGCCACTAGCGTCGGCAGAGTATTCGATGGTGTCGGCGCCATCAGCGGCGGTGGTGGCAACTCGCGCCTGCTCATCGACTATCCCGAACCGCAGCGCAGCCAGATCCTCGACTATCTCTTCAAGCCCAACTACGGCGCCAGCATGCAGGTCTTCAAGGTCGAGATCGGTGCCGACATGGACTCCACCGATGGTGCCGAGTCCAGCCATATGCACACTGCTAGCGACCAGAACTATAACCGCGGCTACGAGTGGTGGCTCATGGAGCAAGCCAAGGCGCGCAATCCCAACATCAAGCTCGCCGCGCTTGCCTGGGGAGCGCCAGCCTGGGTCGGCAACGGAAATTATTGGTCGCAGGACATGATCGACTACATCGTCAAATGGCTCCAGCACGCGCAATCCGACCATCACCTGACCATCGATTATCTCGGTGGCCGCAACGAACACGGCTACAACGTCCAGTGGTACAAGGACCTCAAATCCGCACTGCGCGCCAACGGCCTCGGTTCCATCCAAGTCATCGCCTCCGACGATTGGGAGCGCAACAAGCTCTGGAACATCGCCTCCGAGATGCGAAAGGATCCCGCCGTCAACGACGCCATCGACATCGTCGGCGTGCACGGCCCCGGCTGGGGCGGCTACCCCACGCCCGACGCACTCGCCCTCGGCAAGCCGCTATGGGACAGCGAGGGCCATTTCGACGAGCATCCCGGCTACCCTGAGATGGCGCGCAACATCAATCGCAACTACGTCGCCGGCAAGGTCACCGCCACCGTCTTCTGGCCCATCATCAGCGCCATGTATGACAACCTTCCCTACGACGACATCGGCCTCATCAAATCCAATCAGCCCTGGTCCGGCCACTACGTCGTCACACCCTCGGTCTGGGTCATGGCCCACACTGCGCAGTTCACCCAGCCCGGCTGGCAGTACCTCGACTCAGCCTCCGGCTTCTTCTCCGCGGATACCTCCGGCACTCACGGCAGCTACGTCGCTCTGCGTTCACCCAGCCGCAAAGACTTCAGCCTCATCATCGAGACCGTCCAGGCCAAGTCTCCCCAGACGGTCCACTTCACCCTCGCCAGCTTCCCCCAGCGCAAGCTTCACCTCTGGACCAGCGACCTCACCTCTAGCGATCCCGCGCAGTGGTTCGTCAAGCAACCAGACATCGTCGCCACCAACGGTAAATTCTCGCTCAACCTTCTCCCCGGCCGCATGGTCACCGTCACCACCACCACCGGCCAGGCCCGTGGCGACGCCATCCCGCCCCCCGCCGCGCCCTTCAACCTTCCCTACGCCGACACCTTCAAGTCGTACCCCCCGGGCCGCCTCGCAAAGTACTTCTCAGACATGTACGGGGCCTTCGAGACCGCGCCCTGCGACGGCGGACGCACCGGCATCTGTCTCAGCCAGCTCGTCCCGCGCGAGCCCATCGCGTGGAAGCGCACCGACAATCGCCCCTTCACCATCCTCGGTAACCTCGACTGGACCAACTACACCGTCTCCACCGACATTCTCTTCCAGCAGCCCGGCTCAGCAGATCTCATCGGTCGCCTCACCGGCATGAGCGGCGCCGACATCCCCAACTCCTACGTCCTCCGTGTCGCAGACACCGGCGCATGGTCGCTGCGCCGCACCTCCACCGAGCAGGACAAACGCACCAGGCAGAGCGACCTCGTCCTCGCAGCCGGCACCGTCTCACCGCTAGGCGTCAAGCATTGGCACCGCCTCTCGCTCGCCTTCAGTGGCAGCCAAATCATTCCGCAGATCGACGGCAGGCCCGTGACGATCTACGGCAAGCCAATGAACGCAGTCACCGACGCCACCTACGCAAAGGGCATGGTCGGCCTCGGTGCCCTCAACTACTCCCTCGTTCAGTTCGATAACTTCCAGATCACTCCAAGCAACGACATCAGTTCAACAGCGCACAACTAATTCAATTCGTTATTCCTCCTTGCCCCGGCCCACGCGCTCTACTAAGCTAGTCTCATGTACGAAGACTTCACCGTCACCGATCGCTGGACAGGCGAGCCGCTGCATTGTCTCTGGAAGGGAACCATCGTCGCCATCGCCACGCGCCACGCCGATGCCACAGACATTCGCTTCGCAGTCAACGGCCGCCCCGTCTGGATCGCCCTGCCCAACCTTGCTTGGATCGAGCAGAAACGCCGCATCGGCAACGTCATCACAGACGCGCTCGCCGCACAACTTGCCGGTCGATACCTCAAGCACGCCATCGAGTCCGGTTACGACAATGGCCGCGAGATGTATACCATGACCATCGACGAAGTCCTCACCCACGCCGACGAAGTCGTCCGCGAAGCGGGAAGAACCACAAAGCTCCCCAGCCTCCCTGTCATCCACGAGAATGTACCGCCCGAGAAGGAGCTAGGCATCCGACTCCCCGGCGAACCCGCCGCATAATTCCGGCCCGTCAACTTGTCACGGAGTTCAAGCCAATGTTTACCCGCCGTAGATTCCTACTCGTTCTTCCCGCCGTCGTCGCCGTGCCGCGCCTCGCGACCTCCCAATCGCTCCTCGCACCCCTCCGCAGAAAACCCATCCCCCCGCAGCCCGTCTTCGTATACTTCGGCACCGACACTGCAAAGGGAATCAGTAAGGGCATCTATCTCTCCCGCTTCGATCCCGCCTCCGGATTGATGACACCACCGCAGCTCGCCGCTGAAACTCTACGGCCCTCCTACCTTGCACTCTCTCCCAACACCGTAGGCCAGCGACGCATCTATGCCGTCAACGCCGTCCCCGACCCCTCCGCCACAGTCACCAGCTACTTAATGGATTCAGCTACTGGCGCGCTCCACCCCATCAATCAGGTCACCTCCGCCGGCGCTGGTCCCTGCTACATCTCGCTCGACGCCACAGGTCAAACTGCATACGTCGCCAACTACAACGGCTCCACCATCGCCTCCTACCGCGTTCTGCCATCCGGCGCGCTTACCGACCCAATCGAGCGCATCGACTACAAGGACCGCCGCTTCGGCCATCGCGGCCCCAACGCCGTCCGCCAGGACGTCCCCCATCCCCACTCCGTCCACCTCTCGCCCGACAACCGCTTCCTGCTGGTCAACGACCTCGGTTCCGACGCAATCTCCGTCTTCCCCATCTACCCCGGTGCCCGCCTCGGCCAACCCGCTCTCTTCCCCAACAACCGCCCCGGCTGCGGCCCGCGCCACATCGCCTTCCACCCCAATGGCCGCTGGGTCTACTCCATCAACGAGCTCGACTCCACCATCGACCGCTTCCTCTGGACCACCACCAGCTCACGCACCGACCCCCAGGGCTTGCTGGTCAACACCGGCGGGCCCGTCAAAACCATCGCTCCCAGCTTTCCCGTCTCCAAGAATACCGCCGCCGAGGTAGCCATCTCGCTTGATGGCAACTTCCTCTACGCCTCCAACCGAGGAGAAGACTCGCTCGTTGTCTTCGCAATCGCCCCCGCCGACGGCGCGCTCACCCTCGTCCAGCGCATCTCCTGCGGCGGCAAAACCCCGCGCCACTTCACCCTCGACCCCTCCGAACGCTGGCTCCTCTGCGGCAACCAGGACTCCGCCACCATCACCATCTTCCGCCGCGACGCCGCCTCTGGCCGCATCGGTGGCCCCACTCAGACCATCCCCCTCGACTCCCCCATGTTCGCCCTCTTCGCATAGCCGTTTGCTTGTCATTCTGACCCTGAGCTTGTCGAAGGGGAAGAATCCCCGTATTGGCCCTTGCTCTCTTGTTCGTCATTCTGGCGCAGCCCCCAATGAAATCGTCATTCTGGCGAAGCCAGAATCTCCGTATTTCGCACTTCGGGGCATACCCAGCCCCTCCACCCTGCACTTTGTTTGTCATTCCCGCAGGGAATCTGCTGTTGTCTTTTGTTTGTCATCCTGAGCGAGCGCAGCAAGCCGAAGGACCCCCGTATTGGCCCTTGCTCTTTTGTTCGTCATTCTGGCGAAGCCAGAATCTCCGTATTTCGCACTTCGGGGC
>CAIZFH010000269.1 GCA_903932155.1 uncultured Granulicella sp.
CAACAACGGTCTCGGCGTCCGAGCCGCCGGGACGGATTTTGGTCTGCGGAAGCATCATGCGAATCTCCGACATCGGGATCATGGGCAGGAAGCGCACAAAGAGCAGGAAGAGGAATGTGAAGAGTCCCCATGTGCCGATAAAGGTCATGTAATCCCACTTGGTGGCGCGGTAGGTGCCCCAACTACTGGGCAGATAGTCGCGATAAAGGCTGGTGACGACAATGACGAAGCGCTCCAGCCACATCCCCGTGTTCACGATGAAGGACAGGATGAAGAGATACACCACGTTGACGCGCAGCTTGCGCGACCACAGCGTGGTGAGCGGAATGGCGAGGTTGGAGAGGATGAGGCACCAGTACGCCCAGCCCATGGGGCCGAACATGCGGTTCCACATCATGAAGAACTCCCAGTGGCTGGCTGAATACCACGACATGAAGACTTCCATGCAGTAGCCGTACCCTACGATGCATCCGGTGCCGAGCATCACCTTGGCCATGTTGTCCAGATGACGCAGCGTGATGAGGTCTTCGAGGTGATAGAACTTGCGGATGGGGATGGCCAGGGTGAGCACCATGGCGAAGCCCGAATAAATGGCTCCGGCTACGAAGTATGGCGGGAAGATGGTAGTGTGCCATCCGGCCATCGCGGCCACCGCGAAGTCGAAGCTGATGACGGTATGCACGGAGAGCACCAGAGGCGTTGCCAGGCCGGCCAGAAGCAGCGACGCCGACTCGTAGCGAATCCAGTGGCGGGTTGAGCCGCGCCATCCCAGCGCCAGCATCCCGTACATATATTTTGCGAAGGGCATCACCGCGCGATCACGCAGAGTGCCGAAGTCGGGAACCATTCCGATGTACCAGAAGACGACGGAGATGGTGGCGTAGGTGGATACCGCGAAGACGTCCCATGCCAGTGGCGAACGGAACTGCGGCCAAACATTCATGGTGCTGGGATAAGGGAAGAGCCAGTAGCCAAGCCACGGTCGCCCAACGTGGATGAGCGGGAACATACCCGCGCAGACCACGGCGAAGATGGTCATCGCCTCGGCGAATCGGTTGATGGAGTTGCGCCAGGTCTGCTTGAAGAGAAGCAGGATGGCCGAGATCAGCGTGCCTGCGTGGCCGATACCGATCCACCAGACAAAGTTGATGATGGCGAATCCCCACGCGACCGGCTCGGTGATGCCCCAAATGCCCACGCCCTTCAGGAACAGCCAGGTCACCGCGGTCAGCACCAGCGTCGCAATGCCGCCCGCCACGATCATCCCGCCAATCCAACCCGTCGGCGTATAGTCGGTCAGCACCAGACCGGCGATCTTCTGGGTGACTGACTTGAAGGTATGTCCGGGCGCAATCACCGCGTACTCGCCGGTTCTCGAGTCTAGCCTGGGATCGTCGATGGGGGATTTCGTCGCCATGCTATGCAAGCTCCGGGTTTGGGTTGATGACGCCGGCCGTGTAGGTTGTGCGCGGACGGTAGTTCAGGTCCGCCAATACTTGATAGTCGCGCTCCGCGGCCTTGCGCTTCGATACTTCACTCTGCGGGTCGTTGAGGTTGCCAAAGCTGATGGCCGAAGTGGGGCAGGCCTGTTGGCACGCGGTCACAATCTCACCGTCGCGCACCGCGCGATTCTCCTTGTCGGCGGCGATCTTGGCCGCTTCGATGCGCTGCACGCAGTAGGTGCACTTCTCCATGACGCCACGTGAACGGACACTGACATCGGGATTGCGCATCAGCTTCAGGCTCTCGGTGTCGAAGTCCGAGTAAAGCAGGAAGTTGAACCTCCGCACCTTGTAGACGCAATTGTTCTGGCAGTAGCGCGTACCCACGCAGCGGTTGTAGACCATGGTGTTCAGGCCTTCGGGCGTATGCACCGTGGCACCCACCGGGCACACCTGCTCGCATCCGGCATTCTCGCAGTGCTGGCAGGCCATGGGCTGGAAGTGCGCGCGCGGAGCATGGAGGTCGCCCTCGAAGTAGGTATCGATGCGAATCCACTGCATGTTGCGACCGATCTTAACCTGCTGGCGGCCCACCACGGGAATGTTGTTCTCCGCGTAGCAGCTTGCAATGCAGGCATTGCAGCCTACGCAGGAGTTGAGGTCGATGGCCATGCCCCATTTGTTCTGTAGTGCCTGCGACGAGACGTCTTTATGGTCGTAGCGCCATGCATCGGGGAAGAAGCTTTCGTCGTGGCCCGGCTTGTCGCCCAGCGGGGAGTATCCGACTTTGTCTATCAGCGCGCCCTTGATGTCGCCTTCATTCTCGTGGGCAAAGTTGGGGTTGGCCTTGACCTCGGCCAGCGTGGCGTAGCGAATGATGGCGCGCTCCATCGCCTCGTGGCCGGGCAACGAGTAGGTGCCTTCCTTATCGGACTCCTTCATGTTGAGGTCCTGCTGCGCGAAGCTACCTCGATGCTCGATGGTGTCGACCTTGGTGACGCAGATGTCGTAGATGCCGCCGGTGCGGGTGAGCTTGCCTCGGATGGTGTGCTGGTGGTCCGACGTGCGCAGAAGATATGCGTTGAAGCCAACTCCCGCGCCGACGCGGCCCGCTTCCACGCGGCGGCCAAATCCGAGATGCACCGTGATGGAGCCGTCTGGATGCCCCGGCACCATGAGCGCGGGAGCGACGACCTTGCGTCCGTATGCCTCGATCTCGACTGCATCGCTCTGCTCGAGCTTGAGGCTCTCCATGGTGGCCAGACTCATCAGCGCGGCGTTATCCCAACTCAGGTTTGTGATCTGCTTGGGCAACTCCTGCAGCCAGCCCACGTTGGCGAAGCGGCCGTCGTATAGCGACGGATCGGGGCGGAAGGCAATCTGCAATGTGTCCGACTGCGGCGCGTGAGCGGCAGGAACAGTAGTATTCGCAGCCGGAAGCGCTGTGTTGGTTGGGCCCGGCTTGGGGGTGAAGGCGGTGCCCTCGACCCAGCCATCGTGCAGCGCGCGGCGCCACGACGCAGCGAAGTCCTCGCCCGCACGGGGCCGGATGTAGGTTGCGGCATTCGCCTGCACCGCGTCGAAGGCCGAGGCCTGCGGATTATCCAGCAGCGACTGAAGCACGTCGTGCGCGCTGTGCCCGCCGTATAGCGGCGCGATCATCGGCTGAATGATGGAGATGGTTCCGTCGTAGGCGCGCGCATCGGACCAGCTCTCCAGATAGTGTGTCTTGTTGATGTGCCACACGCTGACCGCGCCGGTCTCGTCCACATGCGAGCCAAGGTGGACGGTGTTGGGGACCTTATTGAATGCAGCCTCGAACTCCAGATCGGCGGGCGCGGAGTAGAGCGGATTGACGCCCAGCATGACCAGCCATTGCACTTTGCCTGCATTTATATCGCCGACCAGCGATTTGAGATCGGCAACCTGCTCCGATGGCATGGGGTTCACGGTGTCGGTGTAGACGACCGTCTTGCCGACGTTGCCCAGCTTTGCATTCAGCGCGTACGCCGCAACGTGAACCTCCCAGGCAGCCTGCTCGCCGGGGATGACCACGCACTTGCCTGCGTTGGTCTGGAGGTCTTTTTGAAGGGAGGTAAAGAACTTCTGTTGCTCGGGATCGGCGATCCCAGCGCTGGAACCGCCTGCCAGCGCCAGCCCAAACTTCTCAATATCGCCTGGCTTCAGCGCCAGCCGATGTTCCGCCTTGAAACCTGTCACAGTCGCCATGCTCTCGACGACGTACATGCGGTTCATCGGCTTGCCAGCTTCGTAGCGATGGCGCTGGGCATAGGCGGCAGCCAGCGGCAAAAATCCCGGATGCGCGATGCCGCCGAGGAAGTCTGCATCGAGCGAGAGGATTACCTCGGCATTTTCCAGCTTGTACTGCGCGTCGGTGTAGCTGCCGAAGGCCGCCTTGGACGTGGACATCGCGGAGTCGCGATTCACCGGATCCCACTGAATCAGCTTCGCCTGGGGATACTTCGCCTGGACCTGCTTCCACTGCGCGGCCAGCGTGGGCGAGGTGATCGTCTCGCTGAGGAAATAAACCCCTGCGCCGCCGTTGGACTTCTTCACGGCGGATGAAAACGCCTTCTGGAAGTCGGCCCACTCGCTGGTTTGCCCGCGGAGGCGAACCTCCTTGGAGCGGTCCGGATCGTAGAGATCGAGCAGTGTGGCCTGGGTAAACGCGTCGGACTTGCCCCTTGACATGGGGTGGTCGGGATTGCCGTCCACCTTGATGGGGCGGAATGCGTCCGACTTCACCAGCACGGGAATCGCGCCGGTGGGGAAGGGGAAGGCGGTGGCAAAGTACATGGGCTTGCCCAGGATGAGGTCCTCGGGCGCCTTGACATAGGGGAAGATCGGCTCGTCGGGCTGCTTGGTGCATCCTGACAGACCGGCCAGCGCAAGCGACGCGCCCATCACTTTAAGAAATCCGCGGCGGCTGACTGCATCCACCCATTCGCTGGCCTGGCGGGGAAATTCGCGCTGCAGCATCTCGTGGAAGCCGGGCGTCTCCGCCAGCTCATCCAGATTCTTCCAGAAGCGCTTGCCCTGCTTGCCATCGAGCTTGGCGCGCACCTCGGCCAGCGTCAGCCGCGATTCAGCCGGTGCAATGGTGGTCACCAGCTCCGCTGCGCCGGTTCCTGTGCTCAGTTCCCTGTTCCCTGTCGTCTTCATCGGTGGCATGTCTCGCAGCTGGTGAGCTCGTTGGGTGGGCGGATGTGGTACTGAGAGGTGAGGTAGCGGCCAAGATCATTCTGGCTGGTGAATTTTTGATAGCTCGCCGGCATCATGGGCGTCATGGGCGGGCTATCGCTTACGGTCTGGGCGGAAGCCGCCTGCGGCATCTTCATCCCCGACTGCGCTTGCAGCATGGCAACTTCAGGCCCTGCCTGGCCCGATGGGTCCTTGCTGGTGCAGGCCACGCTCTGCGCGGTGGGGCCGGTTCCGGAGTCACCCTTGCCGGTGGGCGCGCACCAGACGGGCTTGCTGGTGGAGGGTGCCGCCCAGGCCATGTTGTATATCTCGCTGGTGGGCCGCAGATTCTCCGCCGGGTTGCGATGACAGTTCAGGCACCACTCCATCTGCAGCGTGTTCTCCATATACATCAACGGCATCTGGTCCACGCGGCCATGGCAACTGGCGCATCCGATCCCCTTGTTTACATGGATCTCATGGTTGAAGTACACGTAGTCGGGCAGGTCATGCACCTTGATCCACTGGATGGATGCGCCGGTAGCCCAACTATCCCGTACCGGTTGCAGCAGGGCGGCGTTGGTCCAAATCTGGGCGTGGCAGTTGATGCAGGTCTTGGTAGGCGGAATGCCCGCGTAGCTGGAAACCTCCACCGAGGTATGGCAGTACTGGCATTGCAGGCCGAGGCCTTCCACATGATGCTTGTGGCTGAACGGAATCGGCTGGTCCGCCCTCTGTCCCTGCCGCGTTACCCACGGGGAACGCTGCAACTGGTCCAGCGTGACGCCTAGCACAATGACGATCAGGCCCGTTAACACCAGACTTGCCCGTGCCAGTGCGTTCGAAGTGCGATCAAAGACCTGCGCCATGCGTGCTTTCCAGTCTCCTCAGCGTTTCTGAGTGGTTAGCTATGGATGCTTTGGGGGAATGATTCGTTTCAGCTATTTTTTTCAGGGGGTTGCAGTTAGGCAGCTAGGGAGCCGACGGTTGCATGCAGCGCCGGGGTCTGGGTTGCGCAAGGTTGGCTTGCAAAGTTGGGCTAGATCAGAGTTCAGCAATTTTGTCAGTGATGGATGTCACACTCAGGGGGCGCGTCGAGATCGAGTATAACAGCGGGAAAATGACCTTTCCAAGCGAAGCGGCCCACTCCTCCCTGATTTTTAACTTCTATATCCGATAATCGGACGAACGGGTAGAAGATTGAGAGCCTGCGAGGTGCGGGCGCGACTCAGAAGACATTTTGTGGGTGGCTGCGATACCGTCTAGGGATGCCTCGTCCTCGCCAAAATCCGCGTCCTCCCCGCTACGACTGTGCGCTTGCCTGCCGCGAACTGTCCGCAGCCGACCCCAAACTTGCCCGCCTGATTGCGCGCGCCGGGCCGTTCACGCTACGCCTTGCCAGTTCGCAGTCGCCGTTTGAGGCGCTGGTGGAGAGCATCGTCTACCAGCAACTGCATGGCAAAGCTGCGGCTACGATTCATCGTCGTCTGCTGGAAGGCTTTGCGCCGCTGTGCGGCACGGCATCGAATGGGCAGGCAATCCACCCTTCTGCTCAGCACTTGATCGACTGCCCCAACGAGCAACTGCGCGCCGCCGGTTTATCGCACAACAAGAGCCTGGCGCTGCGCGACCTTGCGGCGAAGACGGTCGACGGCACAGTCCCCACCCTGGCCCGCATCCGGCGCATGACGGACGAGGCAATCATCGAGCATCTGACGCAAGTACGCGGCATCGGGCGCTGGACGGTGGAGATGCTGTTGATCTTCCGGCTTGGCCGTCCCGACGTTCTACCGGTAAGCGACTACGGCGTGCGCAAGGGCTTTGCACTGACATTCGGCAAGCTAAAGCCAACGGATAAAGTCACACCCGCCGATCTGCCCAAGCCCGCGGAGATGGAGAAGCGCGCAAAGAAATGGCATCCGTGGTGTTCGGTGGCAAGCTGGTATCTGTGGCGCGTCTGCGACCTGGCCAACGGCAAAGCAATGGCCCTCCCCTCCGCAAAGCCCTGATCGCCATCGCTTCACCTTCAAATTAAGAAAAGGACTTCGTATAGAATTCCGGTACTCTTGAGTCGTCTTCCTAGGAGGAGTATGCAAGTACGCGAGAAAGTGGATACGGCGCGGTTCAATCAAGGAGCGACTCTACCGTACTCTCTGCGGCTGGACGATTTCCAGATTGCAATGGAAGACGTTTACGACTTCTTCTTCGACGTAAACAATTTCTTCCTGGAGCGCGGACTCCCGCGGCTGGACGACCTCCTTCGTCCTGCAAACATGTCCGGACTTCTGTCGGATATGCTGACGGCCAGCGTCGCCAGGCATTCCAGAACACTGGTCCAGAACTGCTACCACAACGGCCATCCTGACCTCCTGCTCGGTGGCAAGTATCCGAACAATAGCGCCAAGGCCGCCGAAGAGGGCGTCGAAATTAAAACCACTCGGAAGAAGGGCGGCGCAGTCGACACGCACGGCGGACGCAACCAGTGGATGTGCGTCTTTGTCTATGAAGTCGATTCCGCCTCGGAACCAGCCCAAAGCCGTCACTCCATGCGATTTGCCGAGGTCTATCTGTCCCACGTCGGGGTGGAGGACTTCCGAAAGAATCCGCGTGGAGAATTAGGGACCAGAACCGCCACCCTAGACCGGGAAGGCATCAAAAAGCTGCGGGCCAACTGGATCTATAAGTTGGAGTCGGCTTAGCGGTTCAATCGCTCGCTCCGCCATCTCTGCGTAAAGCGGGTCTTTTTCTACCCCGATGCTGGGGTACCCCACCGCATTGCAAGCCGCCAGCGTCGAACCCGACCCCGCAAACGGATCGAGAACTGTTCCCTCTCCAAGGGCAAGAGCAGCATAGACGACCTGCCGCAAAAAAGATTGCGGCTTCAGTGAAGGATGGTTGGCGATTCTACGTTCCCTTTGCGTCGCAGGACTCGACCGGATCACATCCCCAAATGGCCTGTCGTGCGAAATTCTTCGCCACCCACCCGTCTTCCACACTCGCAAATTGTCCTGGACACGCCCTTCCAGCGGCTTTCTCGCAATCACCCAAGGCTCCCACATGGATCGGGGCATCACGCTCACGCCACTGAACTCCTCGTGGGCATTCTTAGGCCTATCCCCGCCACGCATCGTCATCGTGAGCCGGACAATCGAGCCCCTCACCTCAAAGCCGCCACTAGCCAGGGCGTTGGAGACCAGATGCGACAACAGCGGATTGCTAGCCACAGCCACATTGCCGCCGGGGACAACTACTCGATAGAGCAGCCTTGCCCATGTCTTGAAGAAAACCTGCAACGCAGCACGGTCATCGTCGGTCAGAACAGTGAAGCGCGGCAGAGGTGACCTCTGGTGGCCGTCGAAAGACGGCGGTATCCGCCAGACACCGCCTTTGCCGGCACGAAGTTTGCTTTGTTCCTTGGCTGTGTATTCATGCAACCCGTATGGCGGATCAGTCACGATTGCATGCACGCTGTTCTCATCCCGTCCAGCAAGCCAACTCATACAGTCGGCAACATAAAGCGTGCTCTGCCCAATCCGCCGCCCGGGCGCATGAGCGTGTCCATTCGCCCGCGGCATAGCATCGGACGCCAGCGCGTACCGGCCCGTCTCAAGCCGCGTAAATTTTTCTGGACAGTTCAGGTTCAGGTATGAACGAACCGAGGACGCAGGAACCTCTCCCAACTCACGAGAGACGAAGCTGTAGATCTGATCCAGCGAGGCGCTTCCCGTACCCTCGAGATATCCAACAATCGAATCTCTTACCTGTCCAGGAGCAAAGCTCATTCTGCAACCATAAGTCAGTGACGTCTGGACGTCAAGAGCAAATTTTTGGCACTCGCTGCGAGAAAGCGCTTGGCGCGGAAGCCTCCTATAATTCCATGGTGAAGTCTCGAAGCTCCCAGCAAGATGTGAATCTCACAGCATCCTCATCCGTACAGACCCAGCGGTACGTCTGCGTGCATGGCCACTTCTACCAGCCGCCACGCGAGAATCCCTGGCTGGAGACGGTGGAGGTGGAGGAATCGGCCGCGCCGTACCACGACTGGAACGAGCGGATCGAGGCGGAGTGTTACGCGCCCAACGGCGCTTCGAGGATCACCAACCGCAAGGGCGAGATCGTGCGCATTGTGAACAACTACGCGCGCATGAGCTACAACTTCGGCCCCACCCTGCTGAAGTGGATGGCGGAGAAGACTCCGCGGACCTATCGCACCATCCTGGACGCCGACCGCAGCAGCGCGCAGCGCTACAGTGGCCACGGCTCTGCGATCGCGCAGGTGTACAACCACGTGATTCTGCCGCTGGCCAACCGGCGCGATGCCATCACGCAGATCCGCTGGGGTATCGCCGATTTCAGACACCGTTTCGGCCGCCGGCCGGAAGGCATGTGGCTGGCGGAGACCGCGGTCAACCGTGAAGTGCTGGACCTGATGGCCGCCGAAGGTATCAAGTTCACCATTCTGGCGCCGCATCAATGCGCGCGGGTTCGTCCGCTGGCAACGGACAACTGGCTTCCCACCGCAAATGCCACCGTTGATACCACCCAGCCCTATATGGTGAAGCTGGACGAGGGAAGACAGATCGCGGTCTTCTTCTATGACGGCCCCGCCTCGCGCTCCATCGCCTTCGAGGGCCTGCTGAACAGCGGCGAGGCCTTCGGCAGCCGCCTGCTGGACGGCTTCCACGCGCCGTCGCCCAACTCGCCCAACCGGGTGCAGCTATCGCACGTCGCCACCGATGGCGAGAGCTATGGCCACCACCACAAGTACGGAGAGATGGCGCTGTCGTATGCCATGCAATGGATCGAGGACAAAGGGCACGCCAAGCTGACCAACTATGGTGAGTTTCTGGAAAGATTTCCGCCGCAGTGGGAGGCCGAGGTGGTGGAGAACACCTCCTGGAGTTGCGTGCATGGGGTGGAGCGCTGGCGCAGCAACTGTGGATGCAACAGCGGCAAGCCCGGCACCAGCCAGCAGTGGCGCACGCCCCTGCGAGAGGCGCTCGACTATCTGCGCGACGCCACCATACCACTGGCCGAAGAGTTGGCAGACCCACTGCTGATCGACATGTGGAGCGCGCGCGATGCCTACATCGAAATTGTGCTCGATCGTTCTCCCGAATCGGTGGCGGCCTTCTTCGACCGGCACGCCAAGCGTCCCATCACTGCCGAAGAGCGCACCACGCTGCTGGAGTTGTTGGAGATGGAGCGCCACGCCCAGTTGATGTACACCAGTTGCGGCTGGTTCTTCGATGACATCTCCGGCATTGAGACCCTACAGGTGATGGCCTACGCGGGACGCGTGATGCAGTTAGCGGGCAAGCTCTTTGGCCCCGCCGCCGCTACGCTGGAAGAACGCTTCCTGGAGATTCTGTCGCGCGCCAAATCCAACCTGCCGGAGATGGGGGACGGCGCCAAAGTATACCGCCGCTTTGTCACCGGGCTGCGCATTGGACTGGAGCAGGTGGGCGCGCACTATGCCATCAGCTCCATCTTTCGCAGCTATCCCGAAGACAGTCAACTCTTCTGCTTCGACCTGCATCGCGACTCGTACGAGAGCTTCAACTCCGGACGCGGCAAGGTCGCCCTCGGCCGGGCGCATCTGCGCTCGCGCATCACCGAGGAGAACGAGGAGATATGTTTCGCGGTACTGCACCTGGGCGATCAGAACCTGTCCGCGGCGGTGCGCCACTACTCCACCGACGGCCCGGAGAATGGAGCGGCGTTTACCGCATTCTCCAACAACGTGCGCAAAGCAATCCAACGCGCCAATCTTCCCGAGGTGATCCGCCTCATCGACCATTTCTTCGGCACAATTTCCTACTCGCTTACCTCGCTGTTTGCCGACGAGCAGCAGCGCATTCTGCGCACCATCCTGAACCAGACGCTGGCGGAGATGGAAGACTCGCTGCGCAGCATCTACGAAGATCATGCATCGCTGTTGCACTTTCTGACTGAGTCGGGCATGGCCGCGCCGCCCGCACTGGCCATCGCCGCCAACTTCGCCATCAACGCAAGCCTGCGCCGCGCCATCGAGGCAGAACCCTTCGACGCCAGCGAGGTGCGGGCACTCTTTCTGCGCGCCACCACGGACCACGTCGCCCTGGACAGCGCGGCGCTGAGCTTCGCGGCGGACAAACGCATCAAACGCGCCATGGTGCAGATTGAGGACGCCGTCAACCTGGGCCAGCCGCCCGAGTCGGCCATCCGTAGCGCGTTGGCCATCGCTCTCGCGCTGCGCACCATGCCCTTCGACGTCAACCTGTGGCAGGCGCAGAATATCTGGAATGAACTGTTCCGCCACGCCGACCGAAACAACTACTCCACGCAGTGTAAGCTCGACTTCAAAAAGCTCGGAGAGGCACTCTACATCTGTGCCGACCAGCTCGCCATCGACGAAGACACCTCCCTCGCCTGAACGAGGTCGCAGAACGGAAGCTCGATAATTGGCGTTGTGCTACCGCGCAGATCACCCATGCAGCCCGCTCCCTCCATTCCGAAGCGACCGCTGGCCAATACATTTGTCCTGCTTGCGCTGTGGATCGTTTTTTACGCCAGCTTCACGCTGTTCACTCCCGCCCTGCTGGACGATGCCGATTCGGTACATGCCGAAGTTGCGCGCGAGATGCTGCTGCGCCACGACTGGGTCACTCTATACGCAAACGGCATTCGTTATCTGGAGAAGGCGCCGTTGCTCTACTGGTCGATGGCGGCCAGCTTCAAGCTCTTCGGCGTAAGCGCCTTTGCCGCACGCATTCCGATAGCGCTCAGTGTTCTGGCGCTCGCCTTCGTGGTGGAGATGTTCGCACGGCAAGCCTTCCGCAACTCGCGCGCCGGCCTCTACGCCGCGCTGATCCTGCTCTCCAGCTTTGGAGTCTTCCTCTTCACTCGTATCCTGCTGCCCGACGCGATGCTCTGCCTCTGGCTCACCCTGGCGATGGCTGCGTTCTGGCTGACTGAGCAGCCAGACCAGCAAGAGCGCCCGAGCCTGTGGCTGACCTGCATCTTCGCCGCGTGTTGCGCGCTGGGCGTACTGACCAAGGGACTGATCGGCGTGGTCTTTCCAGCAGGCATCGTCGCCGTATATCTGATCGTTACGCGAGGTTGGAGAGGCGCCGCCGCGCGCATGCTGCAGCTTCATCCCATTGCGCGCAAGGTTGTCTTCCTCACGATCGCCGCACCGTGGCACATTCTCGTCGCAGTGGCGAATCCGGCGCAGGGCCATACCGGTGGGCTGACGTTCGCGCATGGACGCCTCACAGTGCCGCTGCCGACGCAGGGAAACGTGCATGGCTGGCTCTGGTTCTACTTCGTCAATGAGCAGCTTCTGCGCTATCTGAACCTGCGTGTTCCGCACGACTACGACACGGTTCCGCTGTGGCTCTTCTGGGGGCTGTGCCTGGTGTGGCTGATGCCGTGGTCGGCCTACATCTTTCATGCTGTAGCAGGCGCGCTTCCCCTGCGCTCGGCGAGTTGGCGCAATGCACCGCGCGCCCGCACATTCACTGCGCAGCAGAAGACGCGCCTGCTGCTCGTGCTTTGGGCGGCGGTTCCGCTGCTCTTCTTCAGCTTTTCCACGCGGCAGGAGTACTACGTGCTGCCTACGCTGCCGGCTCTCGCGATCCTGATCGCAGGATGGTTAGTATTGGACGAGCGCCATGCAGAAGAACCAACCACAACGCGAATCCGCCGCGCCAATATGCGCGCGACTGCCGTTCTGCTTGCACTCGGATCGATCTTCGCCGCGGCGGCGATTTTCTTCCTACTGCACTCCAGCGCGCCGTCGCCCAACACCGATCTTGCGCAACTGTTGCAACAGCACCCATCCGACTACGCGCTCAGCATGGGCCACTTCCTCGACCTGAACGCGCAAGCTCTCGGTCTGTTCCGGTTCCCTCTCGCGCTGGCCGCCGCCGCGCTCTTGCTTGGGACGCTCAGTGCTTTCATCCTGCGGAAAAAGAACCGCGCCCACGCCGCAACCCTCGCTCTCGCCGCTGGAGCCTTTGGATTTTTGCTGGCGGCGCACGTCGCCCTACAGACCTTTGCGCCGGTACTCAGCTCGCAACAACTCGCAGCCGCGATTGCGCCACTGCTTCGTACGGACGACCTCATTGTCATCCATCAGGAGTACGAATTTGCCAGCACACTTGGCTTCTATCTCCATCGAGACGATCTGCATATTCTCGAAGGCCGCAGCTCCAACCTCTGGTACGGCAGCTTCTTCCCGGATGCGCCCGCGATCTTTGAGACGCCGCAATCGCTGGCCGAGAAATGGCCCGGCCCGCAGCGCATCTTCCTGTGGCAAGACCTGGCCAACCAGCCCAGCCCGCTGCCCACGCTGCCCGGCCCGGTGTATGTCATCGCCAAATCCGGCGGCAAAGTGATCGTCAGCAACGAAGGTGCAGCGAGTCAGCAAGTCGGCAAGTTAGTCAGTCAGTAAAATGGCAAGTCAGTAATGCAGAAGCAAACACATATAGTCTGCCGCTAACTCGCTAACTCGCCGTCTCAACCCACCCGCGAAATCTTTCCGTTGTGCAGCCGGAAGCGCTCGCCGCGCCACACCACAGTGTCGGAGGCGAAACTCCAGGCCCAGAAGCCGACCCCAATGAAGTCGCGCAGCGGCAGCAGCCATATATCGCGCAGCACCTGATCGTCGCCCAGCACTCCGACGCCGACTGACAGTGCGACCGCGACCCGCGCCAGCACCACCAGGCTCAGCAGGCTAAAGCTCCACAACGCAAACCCGCTGGCCACGCAGTTTAGCACCGCCCAGGGAATGCAGTAGGTGACGCCCAGGCCCAGGTAGCCCCATCGCCGCGCGTCGCGCAGGGTTCGCGCCCAGCGAATCTGATGCTCACAAAAATCCCGCACGCAATAGGCCGGCACCGTTGTCTCCACTACCTCGCCGCAGAGCTCGATGCGATAACCCGCACGCTCGATTCGCAAGCCCATCTCGTTGTCGTCGGCCAGGGAATCGACCAGCGGCTCCAGGCCACCAGCGCGGGTGAGCGCCTCGCGCGACATCGCCAGAGTCGCACCCAACCCGAAGTGGACTCCACCCTCCAGCCTGCGTGCCGCCAGTACGCCCGGCGCAAAGTCGGTGGAGATGGCCAGCGTCTCCAGCCGTGCCCACAGCGTCAGCGCCGGACCTTGCGTCGCCGTTCGTCCCAGAAAAAGCGCCGTCACCATGCCCACCTTAGGATTGCCGAAGTACGCCATCACGCGCGTCAGATACCTGGGCGAGACACGGATATCGCTGTCGTTAATGAGGATGTACGGGTACTTTGCCTCAGGCAACATCTGTAGGAGGTTGCTGACCTTGCCCGATGTGCCGAGCCGCTGAAGGCATACGATCAGGCGAATGTCGCACTTGGGAAACTCCCGCTGCAGCCGGCTGATCTCTTCCACGGCGGGATCGTCCGCGCTGCTGACTCCAAAGAGGATCTCGAAGCGGCCCGCATACTGCTGCCGGCAGTGGCTAGCCAGCCCCGCATACATCCGCGCATCGACTCCCTTCACCGGCTTCAGAATGGTGACATCCGGCGCAAAGCCCGGCGCGTTGGCCTGGGCGGCGGCAAACCGGCGGCAAGTATGCGTGAAGTCCCGCGCCCCCCACAGCGCAAGCAGCATATAGACCATTCCGCCCACAGTGAGCAGGGTTGTAACGATCTCGACCGCCGTCGCCATACAACCAGTCTACCGAAGTGACAAGAAGACGTTAGCTGCAGGACGCAGGGCGGGGGGTCAACTTTAGTTGAGGATTCGGGTTGTATTTATAGGGATCTTCAAATATGTCTTCGCTGGTAGAAGGCATCTCACTAACAGCAGGGAATACGCCTGCCCATGAGGCTGAAACAATGAATCAATCCACCCGCCGCCGACTCACCTTCGCCTCATGCCTCTCTATGGCTTTCCTCGTCGCCACCATGACCGCGACCGCGCAATACTACCCTCCGCCGCCGCCTACCTATCCGCCACCTACCTATCCGCCGCCATCCTATCCACCGCCATCCTATCCACCCGCCCAGTACCCGCAGCGACCAGACTCCCCGCAGCAACCAGGTTCCCCGCCGGCTTACCCTAATTATCAGAACCGTGCTGCCTATTTCTCGCCCTACCTCATGTTCAGTGCTGGCCACTACTCCGGCCTGGGCGTTGGCAACGGCACCGCCGCCACGCAAAGCGGAGGTATGACGGCCCTGGGCGGCACCTTCGGCGGCTACGTGCTCTATCCCTCGCCTGGACCCGTTCATCTTGGCATCGACGCCCGCCTCATCGTGGAAAACAGCGCCAACTCAACGACGTACGGCGACAAAATCTTCGGCGGCCTGGTCGGCTTCCGTATCGACGGCTCGGACGCCCAACTCCCCATTGTTCCCTACTTCCAATTCGAAGTTGGAGGAGTCGGCACCAACAACGGAACCAGCACTACACGAAATGGCTCGTTCGCCTACCAGGCGCAGTTCGGCGCCGACTTCCCCTTCGCAAATCAGCAGGTCGCTGCGCGAGTCGAATATGGCACCGGCCAACTGACCGGAATCGACAACACCAACCACACGCTGCAAACCTTCTCCGCCGGCATCGTCTTCCATATCCGTTAGAAGGGTTTAGGAAAATTTGATGTGACTTGTGATCGCGACACGGGACGCGAGGTTAAGCAACACTGCGAACCACGTTGAATCACGTGCAGCTCAAGCAATGATGCGCCTACACAGCCTTACGTTGGAAGGTGGTCTTCTTGGTGTTGGCAAACGAATCTTTCGCCTTGAAGGATGCCACGGAAACACCAGGCTGTGGCTTTGCGCCACTCTTCACCTGAGCCGCCTTCTCTCGTGCCGCAAGCAACTTCTGCGCCTTGCGACCAAGTCCGCCAATCTTTAATGTGCCTGCCTTCGGAATGAAATCGCTCATACAGGAATTTTCTCACGAACATTCGGCTACTCGTAGCGCAGCGCCTCGATGGGGTCGAGGTTGGCGGCCTTCCACGCCGGATAGATACCGAAGACCAGACCGATGGCGCAGGAGGACAGGAAGGCAGTTGCCACCCACAGCGGAGAGAGCACAGCAGGAAACCAGTGGCTCACGGCCAGCACAATCGCGCTGCCCAACAGCAGTCCAATGACACCGCCGACGGCGCACAGGGTAATGGCCTCCAGCGTGAACTGGGTCAGGATAGTGCGTTTGGTTGCGCCGATGGCCTTGCGCACTCCGATCTCGCGCGTACGTTCCGTCACACTGACCAGCATAATATTCATCACGCCCACGCCGCCCACCATCAGGGCAACGCTGGAGAGTGAAAACAGCAACAGGAAGAGCCCTCCGGTAATCTCGTCCCACAGGCGTGTGATGACGTCCGTGCCGAAGATGGCGAAGTTGTCCGGCTTTTCGTTGAGCACCTTGCGCCGCCGGCGCAGCAGCTCGGTCAGCTCATCCTGCACCGCCAGCCGGTTCTTGGGATCGTCGTACTTCAGCGTGATCCAGTAGTCCAGTTCCTCCGGATGCATGTAGTGGAAGGTGGTGACGGGGAAGTAGGCCTGGTTGTCCTGGGGGTTGGTGCCTCCTCCGAAGGCCTGCTTCTGCTTGTCCAGCACGCCCACCACGGTGAAGATCATCCCAGACACTTCCACCTCGCGGCCGACGGCGCTTTGTCCGGGAAACAGGTGGTCCGCCGTGTCGTACCCCAGGATGGTGATCTTGGAAGCTCGCTGCTGGTCCTGTCCGTTGACAAAGCGGCCATCCAGCATGTCCAGATCGGAGACGTCCTTTTCTTCGTCGGAGACGCCGGACAGGATGGTGTTCTGCATGCTCTTGCCGCCGCCCTTGATCGACGTGACCCCACTGCGCCCTGGGGCTGTATTGTCGGTGTACTGTAGGGCAGGCGAAACGGCCACCACATGGGGCAGAGCCCGCATGGCGATGGCATCGTCGTAGTTGAGCTGCTTGCGGGTGAGCATCTCGGTGGTGGGCCGCCCGGAAAACGCGGGGAAGCGATAGATGAACAGGACGTTCGATCCCAGCGACTGCACCAGGCCCTCCACGCCCGCGTTCAGCCCATTCACCACCGACGAGATGGTAATCACGGTCATGACTCCGATGACGATGCCAAGAATGGTGAGCCCACTGCGCATCTTGTTGGCGCGCAAGGTGCCCAGGGCCATCGTCACCGTCTCTTTGAAGTCGTCGATCCGCATAAATGCTTGCCTATTCCTCGCCCTACCTATCCACTGCCAACTACTCACTACCCACTGTCTTTATAGCTCTGCCCGCAACGCCACAATGGGATCCAGGTTGGCGGCCTTGCGCGCCGGATACACGCCGAAGAAAATCCCCACCGAGGCTGCCAGCGACAGTCCCGCCATTACACTCCAAAGGGCCACGGTGGACGGAAACCCTAGCAGCAGCGTTATTCCCATCGCCACGGCGATCCCAACCATTACGCCGATGAACCCACCCAGCAGAGCCAATATGCTCGACTCCACCAGGAACTGCAGCATGATGTCGTGGCCGCGCGCGCCCAGCGACTTGCGAATGCCAATCTCCCGGGTCCGCTCGGTAACGCTGGCCAGCATCATGTTCATAATCACGATGCCGCCCACTACCAGCGCAATCATCGCAACCCCACCCATCACGGCGCCGAACATTCCCGTCACTTTGGAGAAAAATCCCACCAGCGTATTGTTGACGTCCAGCTCAAACGAGTCGTCCTGCCCCGGCGCATCGTGCCGCCTGGAGCGCATCAGGACGCGCACCTCGTCGCCCGCTTCCTGCAATACCGTTCCGGCCGACCCCGCCTTCACATAGATGGTGCTCGAGTTCTGCGAACCGTAGGTATTCATGTAGGCCGTCAGCGGCACCGCAACCCAGTTGTCCTGGCTCTGCCCGAAGGTGCTGCCCTGCTTCACGCTGACCCCCACCACGGTGTAGGGCATGCCATCGACGCGCAATTCCAGACCCAGCGGATCGATCCCAGGAAACAGGTTGTCGCGAATGTCTGTCCCAATGATCGCCACCTGGGACGCATGTTCCTCATCGACCTCCGTAAACCCCCGTCCCTCGGCGATGTCCAGATTCTGCAGCATGGGCATCTGCCAGGTGAATCCGCGGATGGAGGTATCAGTGACCGAGTTGGTGCCGCGAACGACCTTACCCGAGGTCCCCTGCGACTCCCCAATCGCCGTGCAGCGCTTGCAGTTATCGCGCACATAGGTGTAGTCGTCGTACAGGACGCGTTTCCTCTTCTGCATCCGCTCGAAGTCCTCCGAGCTGAAGATGATGGAGGGCATCCGCGACACCGTAAATACGTCCGCGCCATAACGCGTGAACTTGGTGGTGACGTACGTCATGGCACCGTTCACCAGCGTCACTACCGCGATCAGGCTGGCTACAGCGATCGTCATGCCCAGCAGAGTCAGCACCGTGCGCAGCTTGTTCTGCCACAGGGACTGCATCGCCAGCTTGATCGCCTCTTTGAATTCCATCGGGGTCTATGAATGATTGTACGCAGGTGCCGCGCAATCAGTTCACGGCGCTGCTTGTAGTTTAAGGTCGCCCGTCATCACGATCGCGCTTCAGGCTATTCCAATCGAATTCTCCAGAGGCATGCAATGCAGCACGCGAGCGGATGCGTTCTTTAGCCCTTCGTACCAGCTCAGGATCGAAAGCCTGCCGAACTTCACTTGGGCTCTGAACTATACGGGTGTTCTGTTCGCCATTCTTGTCGGACTGTTGCAGGCTCACCATGGGCACTCTCTCGTCAACAATGCAATCTACAAGGCTCTCTCTAAAGATATGCCTTGACACAATACAGAATAACACCTACATTGTAGTTCATATGAATCCCGAACGTACTCTCGGCGAATTTGAACAGATCGTTCTGCTGGCGGTCCTGCGCCTGGGCGATGCGGCCTACGGCGTCACCATCCTGGACGAGATCGCCGCCAAGACCGGCCGCAACCCCGCTCCCGGCGCTCTCTACACCACGCTGCACCGCATGGAAGACAAGGGCCTGGTCACCTTCCGCGACGGCAGTCCCACGCCCGAACGCGGCGGGCGCGCCAAGCGCTTCGTCGTCGTCACCCGCGAAGGCCGGACGGCTCTGGCCAGCGCGCAGTCGGCGTATCAAAGCCTGCTGCAAGGGCTCGACCTGCTGGACGCAAAACTCTTCGGAGGCGCTTATGCCTGAGTCCATCTCGTCCGCAAATATCTCAAGAACCGCACCCGCTGAGTGGCTCCTCGCCCGCGTTGCAGGCCCAGACCGCGCCGCCGCCATCATGGGCGACCTGGAAGAACTCGCCGCCACGCGCGGCAGGCTCTGGTTCTGGATCGCTTACGCCCGCACGCTCATTACACTCGGATGGCGCACGCCCGTCGCGTTTGTCGCCGGGTCAGCAGGCTTTTTCCTGATGATGTCCTTTTTTTCGACGCTGCTGCGAAATCCCGGCCCCAACAGAACGGCTCACATGGCATCGGTCGACATCCTTGCCAATGCAGCCGTGCTCTCAACCGGGTTTCTGTTGGTCTTTTCCGTGAGCGTATGGTTCGCAACGCCCTTTGCGATCCTTCGATTTGGCTTCCGTGATCGCATGGCGCAACTCTACGGTGTCTTCTTCCTGCTTGCTGCGCCATTGTTCTTTCACAGCAATCCAGTCTCACTGGTATGCGCTCTGCTGACGCTGGCGGTCATCTTTGCAGCCCTATTCTCGAAACCTTGGCGCAGGCCCATGGTCGTTATAGCAAGCATGTCCATCGCGGTTCTCGTTTCTCTGGTGGCCTGCAACGACCTTGCAACAAAGATCTATCACCCAAAATTCCACCTCAAGGCCGGGCTGGACGCGGCTAGCGCTGATCCAATCGCATTCAACCTGGTCAGCTGGCTCGTTGTCAGGCTAACCTTTGCAGTCGCCCTCTTGATCGCATCCTTCGCCTGCTCCCGCCTGCACCGCTGGCTGCTTGAAGAGCGCCCAGCGCTCATCGGAGGTGCAAATGCCTGAGTCCATCTCGTCCGCTAGAACTTCCAGTCCCGCAATCGCAGAGTGGCTCCTCGCCCGCATCGCCGACCGCGAGCGCGCCGCCGCAATCATGGGCGACCTGACGGAAATGGCGGAGACACGAGGACGCCTCTGGTTCTGGATCGCCTACGCCCGCACTTTGGTCAGCCTTGGCTGGCGCGCTCCCGTTGCGTTCCTCTGCGCCTACATCTGCACTAGCCACAACTGGCTGGGCGCGGTAATCTTTGGGTCGCTTGGGCTCTTCCACCGCATCCCGCCGAACGACCCTGCGCATACCGGGCGCCGCTCGCAGATGCTGCTGGAACTCTTTCTTATCGCTCTTAACCTAATCCTCCCGTTCGTCTTGGTTCGCTTCGGTCTGCGCGACCGCCTCACTCAGCTTGCGTCCGCGATCTTCTTGGTCACAATACCGCTCTATTGCAACACTCAGGGCGGCAGGGAGATAGCAGATATCGCGATCGCAGTCACGCTACTCGCATCCCTGTCGATACGTGTCTGGCGGCGGCCAATGATTGTGCTGGCGGCTACAGCGATACCTGTAGCCATCGCAAATAGTCTTTGGAACCCACTCCAGTTCCTCCTTTTCGCCAAGGGGTATGGGTTCACCGGTCCATATGGGTACGCCCGCCCGCAGTTTTATCAAATCATGGCCCTATATCGCACACTGGAACTCTGCATAGCGGCGATGGCGTGCTCGTTCCTATACCACCGGCTTCTGCAAAAGAAGCCGATCGGTCTCGGCACCATTGCATAGGAGACGCAAATGCATAAGATATCGCCCACCGAATGGCTTCTCGCCCGGAAATCTCTGCTTCTCACTGCTGTATGCATCGCTCTCGCCTCTCCGATGCTATTCGCACAAAATGTTGCCGCGCCCGCCGCAGCGTTGTCTCCAACTCCGACGGCAAACGCAACCCCTGCGCCTGCGTTCGATGTGGCTACGATTAAGCCCCTTCCACTAGACGGACGGCCTACCCACGGCTGGGTGGGACTACAGACTCACCCTGACGGTATAGAAGCTGCCTCCCTCAATTTGCCGGAGCTGCTCTGCTATGCATTTGGCTATAAGAGCCTCCGGTTCGACGGGCAGATCAACGGACTCCCCGACTGGGCGGTTAACCAGAAGTACGACATCGTAGCCAAGATCAGTGTCACGGATATCACCATTTTCCAGAAGCTGAACGACGACGAGAAGGAGCAGTGGGTCGAGGCGATGCTGCAAAAGTTGCTGGCAGAGCGCTTTTCTCTCACTCTCCACCATGGGACCAAGCAGATTCCCGTGTATGAGATGGTCGTCGCCAAGGGCGGCATCAAGATGAAAGACGCAGCGACTGACCCAGCACCGCCGCAACTGGGCAAAGGGGAGGATGGTAAGCCGCTATCCACCCTCCGCTGGTCGAAAGACACGACCCTCATGCAGGCATATTCCATGAAGTCCCTGACAAATCTCCTAACAATGCCGGCAGCTCAGGTCGGACGCCCGGTACTGGACAAGACAGGACTGACCAGTACTTACAATTTCAAATTCGATTGGTCGATCTATTCTGCAAACGCGGCAGCCGGTAACTCACCCACAGAGGATGCACCCTCCATCTTTACGGCATTGGGAGAGATTGGATTGAAACTGCAACCATCGACGGCCAGCTTCGATACGCTCGTCATCGACCATGTGGAGAAGCCAACGGCAGACTAGCAGCAGCACACCATTGCATAAAGGCCCGCGCAAGGATTTCACTCGACGCAAGGAGTCGTACATGCACAAGACGTCCCCAGCCGACGCTCTTCTCGCCCTGTTCGCCGGTCGCGAACGCGCCGCCGCGATCATGGGCGATCTAACGGAGATGAAGGCCACGCGCGACCGCCTCTGGTTCGCCACCGCCTATGTGCGCACGTTTGTCTCTCTCACCTGGCGCATCGTGCTCGCACTCGCCATTGCGACCGCCGGCCTCCAGATCATCCTTAATTCCTTCCATACCTATCAGACGCACATGCCCGTTGCCTGGCGCACCACCGACGCCCCGTTCCTGCTCGACCACACGGGCCCGCTGCTGATCATCATCATGTGGACGCTGTGGTTCGTGCTGCCCTTCGCGGCCGTCCGCTACGGCGTGCGCGACCGCTTCGTGCAGCTCACCTTCGCCGTCGCTGTCGGAGCCCTCGTCGCCATCCTCTTCATCCCGTTCGCCTCGCTGGCATGCGCCGTGGCAACCCTCGCTCTGGCCGCCGCCGCCTTCACTTCAGGTAATTGGCGCAAGCCGCTCGAAGTCCTGCTCGGGACCGGCACCGCCGGTTTCCTGGCCTTCACTGCCCTCAACGCCGTCGACAACGCAATCTTTAGCCACCATCCCGCTGTGTGGAATAGCCATTTCTTCCGCCACTACGGCGGAATGCTGATTGTCCGGGTGGCCCTGCTCTCCGTGGCCTTCGCCTGCTCCCGCTTGCACAGGCTACTGCTGGATAAGCCGTCTCTCGGCGATTCAACGCTTGCTTAGCGCAGCATTCGCTTGACGGCAGTGTTCCCGTAGGGTATTACTTTCTATAGAAAGTAAAGGAGACATTGTGGAATCGGCACTCAGCATTAAAGGCCAGGCGACCATCCCCAAGGCAATTCGTGTGCATCTCCGCCTTGAACCGGGCGACCGCATCAAGTTCTTCAAGCATCCTGACGGCACGGTCGTGATTCTGCCCAAGCTACCCACCTCACGCTTGAAAGGCATCGTCTCGTCGCGTCGGCGACGGACGGCCTCGATCGCCGAGATGGAGGAAGCCGTGGTTGCTGGAGCGGCCAATCGGAGCAGGGCCACGCGGCGATGACAGGTCTAGATACCAACGTCCTGGTGCGCTACTTTGCTCAGGATGATCCTATCCAGTCGAAGAAGGCCACCGAGATATTGGAGCGCCAACTCACGGAGGACGAGCCGGGGTTTGTGAGCGTCGTGACCATGATCGAGACGGTGTGGGTGCTCAGCCGGGTCTACGATCTAGCGGACCAGCAGATTGCGGCTGTGGTTGAAGGCATGCTTCAGTCCGACACACTGGTCATTCAGAACGAGCAAGAGGTCTTCACGGCTGCCGCAGCCCTGAGGGCCGGACGCGGCTCTTTCGCAGATGCCCTGGTAAGCGCGCTTGGCATCTGGGCGGGCTGCGATTCTACCCTCACATTCGACAGAGGAGCAGGGCGGCTGGGTGGATTCGAACTGATTTGATGCTCCCTTGACCCACGGATGTCACCGCTGTCACCGCAGCTTCGCTGACTTGTCAACTGGTTGACTGCTACACTTACAGAGCAGGCGGCTGGATGATCGCTGCCTCCCGCGGTTCGCTGTCGGGAGGGGGAGGAAAGTCCGGACTCCGCAGGGCAGTGTGCCGGATAACGTCCGGGCTTTGCGCTTCAAGGTGCAAAGACGGCCAGTGCAACAGAGAATATACCGCCGGCAGTCCTCCTCAAAAGGGCTGACGGTAAGGGTGAAAAGGTGCGGTAAGAGCGCACCGGACGTTCCGTAAGGAACGCCGCATGGTAAACCCCACACGGAGCAAGACCAAATAGGCAGGGATCGCGCCCGCACTCTCTAGCGGGCACGAGCGTATCGGCCCGATGCGCCAAGGTAAGAGAGTTCAGGTTGGCTTCGGGCTTCGGTCTGCAGTCAGCCAGCCGAAACTTGCGGGTAGGTTGCTGGAGCGGCGCGGTAACGCGTCGCCTAGAGGAATGATCGTCTTGAACAGAATCCGGCTTACGGGCCGTCTGCATGGGAAGTGGCTCCGAAACTCCTCGCCGAGTTCCGGGGCCACCAACATTTGGGGGGACTAACTGTGAAATCGCTCTAAGCGGCCTGGATGTTCGAAGCCTGCATACCTTTGGGGCCCTTGGTCGCTTCGTAGGTCACTTTCTGGCCTTCCTGAAGCGACTTGAAGCCGCTGGATGCGATTGCCGAGTAGTGGGCAAAGAGATCCGCGCTACCGTCGTCCGGGGTGATAAAGCCAAAGCCTTTTGCGTCGTTGAACCATTTCACTGTTCCTGATGCCATTTAACACTCTCCTGCCGCGCGGTTTGGTGCGCCTGCATCTTCAATCTTACCCTGCATCGGGCTTTTTCCTGACGAGATTCTACAAATAGAGAATACTTTTAGCGAAAACCGGACTTTGGAAGGTCACCCCCATCGATGCCGGGATGGACTCGTCTTCGCGCATAGGCTGCGGGGCTTACTCCGAGCCTTCGTTCTGGTCGAGCGAGTGCTCATAGTTCGTGAACGTGTCGATCTCGCGCTCCGCTGCATCGTGGTCTCGCTGTTCGTCGGCGGACTGTGTTTGAGAATGTGTGATCGCGCGATAATCGGCGGACGATGGAGCAGGGGTAAAGTCGGGAAAGGAAAAGTGGAGGTTCGTCATACCGTTGGCCATGGTCCGGTAAGCGAATAACGCCCTGGAGACCAGGTCGATCTCCTGGTCAAGCTGCTCGGGCGAGAGGTGCGCCTGATCGGGATCGACGATGCGAAATCGCTGACACTCAGCGTAAGCGGTGCGCGCATCGCGGATCTGCTGCGTAAGTCCATTGAGGCGGGAATAGATCTGGGCGTTGTTGCGTGCCTCGGACTGCGGCATGTAGTCGACAGCTCCGTTGTGCTGCGCGGCGATCCAGGCATTGTCCAACATGGGGACGCTCATGATGCCCCAGCGGAGGGTGCCGTAGTTCGCAGGCAGCGGCTTGCCGGGGTGCTGGCGCAGATAGACGAAGATAGCGAGATTGTTCTGCAGGATGGGGACGAAGCGATGGAACTCCTCGGTCTCGACCGAGAAGCGGACGATGTTGATCTTGCGCTCGATGGCCAGCTCCTTGCGTGTCTCGGCGAGTTCGCGGCGGTGGTGAATGTACTCTACCCCCTGCTCCAGGCCGACGGCGATACACAGCCCCAGCACGATGGTTGCGATGTGAATGAAGAAGTCGCGCCAGGTAGAGGCGGCGTGGTGCGCATCGTGGATATCAATCATGGGGGCGTGCTCCTCGGGAGTCGCGGGTGAGGGTGTGGGATCGGACGGATCGCATGGGGGCAACTCTATGGGGATGGGCGCGGAGTCTGGCATAGGTTTAGGCCGGGGTTGGCTGAGTATACAGTGACGCTCCAGTAGGGGCTATTCGCGGGGCTTTCGGGTGGCGAGTTCGGTGGCGCGGGCTTTGCGGATGCGGCGCCGGCGCTGAAAAATCTCGATGATCTGCTGCAGGCCGTAGGCGATGATGAAGCCGATGCAGATTGTGATGATACGGGGAAGCATGAGATCCGATGTCCCTAGCATAGGTTTTCCTGGGGGGCCGTGGTCAGCCTAGAGTATCAGCGATGGCCGGAGGAAGAAGCACCTAAAACAGATTCGGGCTTATTCGGCGTAACGCTCTTCTCCAGCCGGTATGGCAATCGTCAACTGGTCTTCTCGTGGTGCAAGCGGACAGGTGGCAAACGGCGAATACGCGCAGGGCGGGTTAACCGCTTGATTGAAATCCAGGATGACGGTGCCAGGATGGTCCAGTCCGTTGGACGGAGGGTCCGTGGTAAGAAAGCGCCCTCCACCGTAGGTTGTCTTGCGGTAGGTTGCGTCCCGGAAGACGAACCATAGTCCATCCTTGTCGGCCTCCATCGGCACCAGAGTCTGCCTGGTTCCTTCGAGTTCAAATTCCACGTGTCCGGCGACGCTCACGGGAGTGACCTGGCCAATTTCGTTGGGCACATGCATCACATGTGGCGGCGAATCGGGAATCCATCTGGCTTGTATCCGAAAATGTTCGACGGGTGGATACCAGCGAAGACCGTGAAACTGCTTGCGTGTGGTTGCCCCAGGGTCTTTGACGCGAAGGTAGCGTCTGCCGCCGCGATCGATGACCCATAGCCGCAAGGGACCGCTGGCTAATGCGGAATCATCGTCTTCGCCGGCGCCGATCACCAGGCGCGATCCACCAGCCAGTGCGGGGCGGCCATGGAATCCGAGCGAAGCAGCCGCGGCAATCACGGCAACCTTGCCGTCCTTGACCTCAAAGGTGACGAGATGGGCTGGCGCTCCGGCAAGCACAACTGAGTTGTCTGCCGCAGACCCGACGGTCGTAATTCCAGGCTTGAGCCATTGCAAAGCCGTCAAGGACAGCCATCCGTAAGGCTGGCTCAGGGCCTTGGCCCGCGCAGCACGATCCGAAGCATAGTCGGGCCGACCGCCCGCAGTCACAGGAGCGCCGTGTAATGCGGCCTGGGTGATCGTGAGGCATGTAAATAAGAGAAGGATATGTCTGGCTTGCTTCATTTAGCCTCCTTCGTCCCACGAGCCCGTTGGCGGCGCGCACGTATTAGCCAACCTCAAAATCAGGCGAGATGGAACTCGTGGCAATGTATTCGCTTTCATGGTCGAAGACATCCGGCCCCGGGGCTGTGTTCAGCCTAGAGTATCAGCATCAAAAAATGATCACCTAAACAGAATCCGGCTTACGGGCCGCCTGCATGGGCCGCGGCCCCGCTCTTCGATAGGTCTGCGGAGCCGCCAATATCCTCCCGATGGATGAGATGCGTACGTCTGGAGCCTTGGAGTAAGATTGCTTCACACCTTGGATGTGCCGTGAAAGGAAGTAAATTGGGCAAATTGGAAGGAATTTTTACTCCGCTTCTGGTGCCATTGGATGAGAACAGCCAGATCAATGAGGCTGAGTTGCGCCGCTTCGTCTCCTGGCTGATCGAGAAGGGCGTGCATGGGCTTTATCCCAACGGATCGACGGGCGAGTTCACCCGCTTCACCCCGGCCGAGCGCCGCCGCATCGTACACATCGTCTCCGAGGAGTGTGCGGGTCGCGTTCCCATTCTGGCAGGCGCAGCCGAAGCCAACGTGAAGGAGACGCTCTTCGCCTGCCAGGCCTACGCCGACATGGGCGTGCGCGCAGTCGCCATTGTGGCACCCTACTACTACAAGCTCGCGCCAGAGTCGGTGTACGCCTACTTTGCGGAGATTGCGCGCAACTCGCCCATCGACCTGACGCTGTACAACATTCCGGCCTTCGCCAGCCCCATCGACGTGAACACCATCCGCCGCCTGGCCGACGGATTCCCCCGCGTCATAGGCATCAAGGACTCCTCCGGCGATATGTCGTTCATGATGCGCATGATCTCTGCGATCCGCCCCAATCGGCCAGACTTCACCTTTCTCACCGGTTGGGAGGCTGTGCTGATTCCCATGCTGATGATCGGCTGCGACGGCGGCACGCACGCTTCGTCCAACGTCGTCCCGGAGATTACGCGCAAGATGTACGACCTCTACCGCGGGGGCGATACCGCTGGGGCCATGCAGTGGCAGTACCGCATCCTCGAACTCTTCGACGTGATGCTGAACCTTCCCTTCGAGTTTCCCGATGGATTCCGCGCGGCGGCAGCGCTGCGTGGCTTCCACTTCGGCCACACCCGGCTGCCCCAGACCAACGCGCAGCACTCCAATCACAAGGTGCTGAGCAGTGTGATGCAGTGCATCCTGGCCGACTTCGAGCTGGTGAATCCGCCGTCTACCGGATGCCCGGTGCGGACCGGAGATATTGGCCAGGACAAGCTGCAGCAGATGGTGCAGCAGGTCTTCCATGAGATGAAGAATCGAGGCATTGTCTGAGCCAGAGCCCGACATCCGGGAGCGATCTGGCGCAGGCGCTTGCCTTCTTCGAGATCGGCGGCTGGTCGCCGGCCATGGTGGTGCTGGACGCCATGGAGAAGAATGCCTCGGTACGCGTGCTGCAGACGGAGCTGAACGACGCTCCCGGAGTCACCATCACGCTGGCCGGGCGCATCGGCGACGTACAGTCCGCCACCCGCGCCGCGCAAGAGACCGCCCAGGCAATGCAGATTGCGATTCTGACCCACATTATCCCGCAGCCATCGGACGGCACACGCGCTGCATGGCAGGCAGCTAAAGACTTCAACCCCCTTATTGAACAGTCGTCCGTCCACAAACCGGAGGAACCTATGAACGACCAGGCAAGCTTTGCCGTGGGACTTATTGAGACCCAGGGATTCACCGCCGTATTCGAAGCCATCGACACCGCACTGAAGACCGCGAACGTCGAGGTGCTGGCCCGCGAAAAACTGGGCGGCGGCTACATCACCATCATCATCAAGGGCGACGTGGCCGCGGTGCGCGCCGCCGTGGACGCAGGCAAGGCGCATGTAGAGGGCCTGGGCAAACTCATCGCCGCCCACGTCATCCCCAGCCCCAGCCAGGGCGTGCTCGCGCTGCTGCCGAAGTAGGGCAGGGCCGGCTATCGTTCGCTGGCGAGATAGACGGTGATTCCACCCAGGATCACGAATGCCACGGCGAACGGAATCAGCACCATCAGGTTCCAGCCCGGTTGCCGCGCCGCCATGGACCACAGGGCGACAGGATGAAACACCGGGGCATCGGCGACTTCTGAAAACCACGACCTCAAGCGATCCATGTGACGCCACTGTGAGGCAAGCAGCGCAACCGCAGCCAGCAGATTGATGAGCAGCGCAAACCACTGCGCCCCGGCAAGTGGTCGATTCACCCGTTTGACCGCCGCATTCCTCCGCCGCAACTGCGCCCTCCACCACACCACACCGGGAGCCTGCAGCCGCGCCTCGCTCTTCGCTTGTGCCAGCGCGTCGGCAAACGCCGACTTCAGCAGTACCGCCTGCGCGCACAGGCTGCAGCCCGCCACATGCTCGCGCAGCTCCGGCTCACACGCCGCAGGCCAGCCCCCGCTGCGCAGCAGGGCCATCACATCCTTCTCGCGAGTGCAATGTCCCAGCGTCATGCGCAACCCCTTTCCGCCGAAGTCTCATTGCACAGCAGCCGCGCCACTTTGCGCCGCGCGCGGAAGAGCAGCAGGCGGACGCTGGTGGATTTGAGTCCTGTGATCTCGGCGATCTCGGTGTGGGTATAGTTCTCCGCATAGGCCAGCCACAGAAGCTGCCGGTCCCTGGGCCGCATCTGCGCCAGTGCCGGCCCCAGCATCACCTGGGCATCGCTTGCCGCCGAACCATCGCCCACGGAAAACAGAGTCTCCGGAAGCTCGTCGATCGAACTGGTGCGTGGACGCCGCCAGTGGTCGCGCATCAGATTAGTCGCGATGCGAAACAGGTAGCGCCGGCACGCTACTTCACCATCCGGCAGATGCGCTGCACCCAGAAAGCGTAAGTATGCCTCCTGCATCAGGTCGTCCGCCAGCACAGGGTTGCCGGAGACGCGCGCCAGATAGGCCCACAGCGAACGGGCCGATCGCTGATAGAAGCCGGCGAACGCCTCGCTATCCATGGGCTGCGCGGCATCCTGTGCGTCGACGCCGGTCTCTACCCGCGCAATGGAATAGTCCCAAATCACACGCAAACGCCTCCGTGCCGTATCGCGCAACATCGAGCTTCACTGCCGCTCGCTTGCATCCGGGTTTTCGGCGCGCTGCCCGCCAACACTCCGCGGCATCAGACCCAGCCGGCCTGCCAAAAGCCAACTGATCCCCGCAGAGATGATAAACCCCAGGCCCGGCATCAACACCACAACACCAAAAACCAGAAGCGGCGTGGCCAGATCACTAACGCTGTAGCGTAGTATCAGCAGGCCGATTCCGAGCAGCGTCAGCACCACCCCAATCTGTAGCGGAGTCAGCACGCGGGCCACGGCGCCAGGCATTCGCTGTTGATCGTGCTTGAAGTCCACCGGAATCGGAGCCGCCTCCAGAAATCGCTTGCCGGCCTCGGTGCCCATATACGTCAGCAACTCCTGGTTATTGCCAAGCCGGTCGATCATCTTGCTATGTACCTCGGTCTGCAGCCGGAATATGCGGTTCCAACGCCGGTTCTCCAGCAGTATGTGGATCAGCCAGAGAAAGGAACCCAGCAAGCACAGACCGAACAGACCTGCTAAAAATGGGCCAATCATCTCACGTACCGCAGAATCCTGCTGGGGAGGGGGGACGAGATCGGGCCATACGCTGCGCTCCAGTTCCTCATCTCGGCGGCCATTTCCATGGGGCAAACGCGAGAAAAGGTAGAAGCCCGGATTGCGCACAACCTCAGGATGCGCAAGCAGAAATTGCGCTAGCTCGGGATTGCTGCGGGCCACGTACTCCTGGTCCGACAGAAGCGACGGGTCGCGCGCCACCACCGTCGTCAGCGTGGGGCTCAGGCGCAACAGTTTGATGAGTTGGTCCTGTATGGCGCTGGAATCCACGTCACTGGAAGGCGCGGGAACCGCCGCTGCTGCTCCCGCCTTTGCGCGCACCGGCGTGGACTGCTGCGATTGCACCTGCGGAACGCCGGCAAAGATCGCCAGCAACAGTACGGCCGGGCCAACCGACCCGGAGATCATTCGTCTTTGTATTTGCATAACACCCTCTGGTTGCCAGATAGGAAAATGGCTCTATCTGTACAACGAACCTGAGGGGTATTGGTTAACAAGTATTTTCAATGCGGGTCAGTTGTCGAGCAGGAAGGGCCGACAGAAACGTCAAAGTCGTACGGCCTTACTTATCGGCCTGCTCGGCAGGCGCTGCGCCAGATGCTTTGGCAGCCGGCGGCGTATACGATGCCGCAGCGGGAGTACGCTGCGGGATGAACTCGGCCAGGACGGTCAGCACGACCACCAACAGAAGCCCCCAGCCAAACATCCATAGCTGTTTTGCGACCCAAACCGCCTTATTTTCATCCTTCCGTCTGTAGTCCATCGTCGCAACCCTCCAGGCCCTTAGATGCTTCCTTCCTGTGCTAAATCGAGAAGATACTCTTCCGCATTAAGAGTGGGTAGATATTTTGCTAAGAATTCATAAGTTTCGGTGCCTTGAATCTAACGGTGGCAGCAACCGTCCGCGCACAGGAGAAGGGAGAACAGACACTTGCAGTCAGTTGGTTACCACATGCATGGCAAAGCCGGCGCAGACCAGCGCGAATAAGTCCTCTGCCAGCGCAACATACCAGTCCGGGCAACCGATCCGCTGCACCATATCACGCCGGATCATGAACCCGGCGAATGCTCCCAGCGCCGCACCCAGCACGCCCAGCAGCACGCCCTCCAGCCCCGGCCCATCCATCGCGGTTGCGGCGATGGAGCCGATCAGCCCGCCCAATATCAATCGCGCCATCAGCGGTGCCGCCGAGATCCGGTTGGGCGTTCGGGGCATTTTGTCGACGATCATCTCGCCAACCGCAAGCACCGTGAACCCGATGGCAACCGCCAGCCGCCCAGTCCACGCCGCCCAGGTATCGTCCACGGGCAGGTAGCCCTGGTAGGCGAACCAGCACAGCACAGCCATCGGTGTGAACGCGCGCAGTCCCGTAGTCAATCCTAGCAGCGGAATGGCCAGCAGCCAGGACAACATTGCTATCAGCATGGAAACCCCTGGGAAGCATCTCGCGGGCAACTGCGTTCGTACCCACACTTATGTTCGATGCAATTTCTGCCAGCCGAAGGACTGGTGATGGAGAGTGTCTCACGCACAGGGGACTGTTGGGTACAGCTTCGCGGGAAAGATTGCAGCCGGAGTCTTAAGAGGCTGCTGAAAAAGACTCTCGGATTAGCGTGGGGTTTTAACCCCACTAATAAACGGCCTCAAATCGATGGGGCTTTAGAGGTTGCTGAAAAACCCTGTTTTCGTTAAGGGCACGGCTTCAGCCGTGCCGTAAGATGCTCTGTTTGCAACGCGGCTTTAGCCGCTGAGGGCAGGTTTAGATCGACATTTGGACTTTTTCAGCAGCCTCTTTAGCCCCGGGCTTTCTTCCAGCATCGACACAAGCCTTTTTCAGCAACCTCTACGCCCGCAGCCACGCGTACAGCGGGAACCGCTCCGCCATCTCCAGCACCTCGCCGCGAATCTTCGCCAGCCTTGCCTCGTCCGTCCGGTGTTCCAGCGCCGCCCCAATCCACCCGGCGATCACCCGCATCTCCGGCTCCTTCATGCCGCGCGTTGTCAGCGCCGGCGTGCCGATGCGGATGCCGCTGGGCTTCATCGGCGGGTTGGCGTCGTAGGGAATCGCGTTCTTGTTCACCGTGATGCCCGCCTGGCCCAGCGCGTGCTCGGCCTCGCTGCCCAAAATCCCTTTCTGGAAGACGTCCACCAGCATCAGGTGGGTGTCTGTTCCGCCGGAGATGATGCGGTAGCCACCCTCGGCCAGGGCCTCTGCCAGTACCTTGGCGTTGGCAACGGTCTGGCGCGCGTACTCGGCAAACTCTGGCTGCAGCGCCTCTTTAAAGGCCACCGCCTTGGCCGCCACAATGTGCATCAGCGGCCCGCCCTGCTGACCGGGAAAGACGCTGCGATCGATGGAGGCTGCCAGCTCCTGGCGGCACAAAATCATTCCCGCGCGCGGCCCGCGCAGCGTTTTGTGCGTGGTCGTAGTCACCACATGCGCGTGCGGCACCGGCGATGGATGCGCTCCGCCCGCCACCAGTCCGGCAAAGTGCGCCATATCGATCATCAGCGACGCGCCCACCTTGTCCGCGATAGCACGCATCCGGACAAAGTCGAACTGCCGCGGATACGCGCTGCCTCCGCCCACGATCACCTTGGGCTGCTCGCGCACAGCGGTCGCCTCCAGTTCGTCGTAGTCGATGGTCTCGGTATCGCGCCGCACTTGATAGCCCACAATGCGGTAGAGTTTCCCGGAAAAGTTCAGCTTGTGCCCGTGTGTCAGATGTCCGCCGTGGGCCAGGTCGAGCCCCAGAATGGTTTCGCCCGGCTGCAGCAGCGTCATGTACGCCGCCGCGTTAGCCTGCGAGCCGGAGTGCGGCTGCACGTTCACATGCTCCGAGCCGAACAGCTGCTTCGCCCGTTCGCGCGCCAGGTTCTCCACCACGTCGGCGTACTCGCATCCGCCGTAGTAGCGCTTGCCGGGATAACCCTCGGCGTACTTGTTGGTAAAGACCGTGCCCGCCGCCTCCAATACCGCGCGGCTGACAAAGTTCTCCGAGGCAATCATCTCCAGCCCCTCGTGCTGGCGCAACACCTCTAACTGAATCTGGCTGGCAATCTCGGGGTCCGCGGTGGCAAGTGGATCACTCAAATTAATCGGCATGCTTCCATCTTATGACATCGCCGCCACGCGCACTCTTCCAGTCCGTAAAGCCTGCATTCTCAGGGTGCTAACACCGAAGTGGAATAGGTGCATCGCGGAAGTGGAATGGAGAAAAACATGCAATGTGCCGATGATAGAAGTGTCGATGGTGCCAGAGCGCACTCCGGCAGAAAAGGGGACCCGCGGATGCATAGTTTACTGATTGGCGCGATCTTTATCTGCATGGTGCTTGCACCCTGCGTGGTAGCGATGTTCACCGGCATCGAGTAAGCCCGTCTCCCCCTCGTCACAAATCTAAATCCCCTAGGCAGAACCAGAGTAGGTATTCCCCGACGGCAATCCCTTCGAGTGGATTTTTCCCTCAAGAAAAATCCACCTTCTCTGCTCGTCGCTTGGGCACTATTACTCTGGCTTCGCTCTAATACCCCCCACACTCCCTCATTTTGAGGGTAGTGCGCTGGCCGGGTACTGCCGTTCGCCAAAGAGCGCGGTGCCGATGCGGATGCATGTGCTGCCCTCCTGGATCGCCACGGCGAAGTCGTCGGACATACCCATAGAGAGCTGGGTGAGCGTGGGGCAGGCGGCGAGCGAGCGATCGCGCACGCGGCGCAGTTCGCGGAAGTAGGGTCGCGCGTGCTCAGGATCCTCCGACCACGGAGGCACCGTCATGAGTCCCGCGGGAAGCAGGCCTTCGAGCGGCGCGAGGCCAGCCAGCAGAACAGGAAGTTCAGAGGGCAGCACGCCGTGCTTGGAATCCTCTTCACTAAGCTTGACCTCGATCAGAATCGGCAACTGCTTGCCCAGCGCGCGCACGGCGGCGTCCAGGCGAGTGGCAATCTTCAAGGAATCGACCGCATCGACGGCGTGGAATAGCTCCGCGGCACGGGATGCCTTGTTGGACTGAAGCGGCCCGATGAGATGCGCCTGCGCGGGCGAATCGCTTTGCGTGGCGCTAAATATGTGTTCCAGCGCAGGCAGCTTCTGCTGCCACTCCTGCACACGGCTCTCGCCAAAGAGGCGTAGGCCCGCGTCGTAGGCCTCAAAAATCACATCGGCGGAGTGGTTCTTGCTAACCGCCATCAGCGCAACCTCCGACTCCGGTCGGTTGGCGCGACGGCAGGCATCGGCGATCTGTTCGCGAATGCGGGCAAGATTGGCGGCTAGAGACATCCTACGAGCATCTTATTGGTTTTCAGCAAAGATTCTTAGTGCGATGCAGAAAGGAGACTGATGGGCGCTCGCGTGTGGCCGGTTGTATTGCTGATTGGATCGAACGTCTTTATGACCTTTGCGTGGTATGGCCACCTGAAGTTCAAAGGGGTGTCGCTATGGAAGGTGATCCTGGTGAGCTGGTCGATTGCATTCTTCGAGTATTGTCTGCAGGTGCCCGCCAACCGATTGGGTTCGCAGGTCTACTCGGTGGACCAGCTCAAGGTGATTCAGGAGGTGATTACACTCAGCGTCTTCGGCATCTTCACTGTGTTTTACTTTGGCGACAGGCTTCACTGGAACCACGCTGCGGCAGCCGGATGCCTGGTGGCCGGGGCCTTCTTCATGTTCCACAAATTTTGAGGGAGTCCATGCGTCGCGTCGCACAGACCCCCCTGAGATTAATCGCAAGCTGTGTCCGTATGCGCCAGCCTTACGTCTAGTTGAAGATGCCTCCCACTGTAATGTTGGTATTGGGGAAGCTGCCGGAACTGGTGATCGTGACCTTGCAATAGTTTGGCCCTGCTGCGGTCCAGAAGGGCGGAGCAAGCAGCGTATTGCCGTTTTTGTCAGAGGGTGTGCAGTTGTAGGACCATCCACCGAAGTTGACCCCCGCTTGCGCAGGCGCAGTGATCAGAATGGTGGTGTTACCCGAGGTGATCGGATAGGTCGCCACACAGACTGAACCGCCCGTCCCTCCGGTCGCTGCCCAGCCCGGACCGCAGTGGATCACGTTCGGCGTGCCTGTGGCCGAGGCCGCCGTTACCAGCCAGTTGGTGGTGTTCAACCCTTCGTTATAGATGGTAATGGTCGCCAGCAGGGCGGCTGCCTGCGAACCTGGATAGCAGGAACCGGGGGTGGGCGGATTGCCGGCGGGATTGGGCAGAACCAGCGGGCAGTTGAACGTCGCCGAGGCGGTCTGGATGGTGCCATCGCTTGGATTCGTTGCTTCCGCAATGATGTTCGCGTTGCCATTCCCGTATGCCGTGACAATTCCGGCGGTTGCGCCCGCATTGCCCCCGGAGTTGGTGTTCACGGGGAAGACGTTGGGCACGTCGGAGATCCATGCAAGGTTGGGCGAGTTGGTAAGGTCGCGGGTGTAGGGAGCGGTCGAGTAGGTCCCGATGGCCAGGAACTGCCCGGTGTCCTGCAATTGACCCACTGTGATCGATGCCGGAACAATGGTGAGCGAGAGCAGAGGCTCCGGCGCGGCGGTAAGAGAGACCACAACCGTTGCGGAGGCTGATACCACGGTGCCGTCCGTGTTCACCAACTCCGCCGTAATGGAGCTGGTGCCCGTGCTGATGCCCGTGGCAAGCCCAGTCGCAGTGACCGAAGCAATGGTTGGAATGCTGGAACTCCACTTAATCTGCGGAGAGAGGGTGACATCGGTCTGCAGGCCTGTGCTGCCGGAGGTGCCAAGAGCGATAAATTGGCCCGTCTGACCTGACGCGGACAACGCCTGTGAACCTGGCAGGATGCTCACCGCTGTGTACTTCTCGGTGGTTCCACCCACCACGGTGAAGGTCGCGGTTCCGGTCACCACGGTTCCGCCCGCGGAGTTCACATAGATCGCAGTGATCGTCGTAGTTCCCTGACCCACCGACGTGGCTAGCCCGGTAGAGTTGATGGTGGCAATCTGTGTGCTGCTTGAGTTCCAGGCTATCTGACCGGTCAGATCCACCGTAGCCCCAGTAGATGTGGTCCCGATGGCGAGGAACTGGCTGGTCTGGTTCGGCGAAGCCACCGATTGTGAGCCTGGAATCACGATCATCGAAGTGATGGTATTTCCACTACCACCTGCGGTGCTCCCGGCTATTTTCACCGTCAGGTCCGACGTTGCAATCACATTATTGGACGACGTGGCCGTAATCTGCACGTATCCGGCTGTTACCGCCGTTGCCAGCCCGGAGGAGTTGATGGTAGCAACATTCGGGTTGCTGCTCGTCCAACTCACCGAGCCTGTAACGTTGTTCGTAGTCTGAGGAGCCGAACCCATCTGCTCCGCTGCGTATGCCGTGTACTGTGCCGTCTGACCAGCGGCGGTCAGCAACTCAATCCCCGGACCGGGGACAATCGAGAGGGATTCCACCTTGTTGCAACCAGCTAGCAGGAGTGCAAGCGACAGGCCAGGCACAATCAGGAACAGGGACGCACGAGTGCGCAGGTTCATAGGAATAGTCTCCTGCCCTAACGCTACTCAGTGCCGACAGCGGAACTCCATGCAACTTTCGCTAAGTCTGTGCAACTTTCGTGCCAACTGCACCGCCTCGTCCTGCTCAGCGCGCTGGGGGTGTGGCGGCGGCTGGCCGAATGCCGCTGGGCGGATCGACCGGGTTGAATTTGCGCGCCAGCTCCGGCGTGGACTGCACATCCGCGGCGGGCGGATTGTCTGCCTTGGCCACCTCCGCGCCAAAGACGTAGCTCGGCCCGAACATGTTGCTGGTAAACAGCACCAGCTTCTTGTCCGGCGAGAAGCGCACATTCGGCTCTTCGCGATAGTTATGGTGCGACATGTTCACCAGGTGTTCCGAACGGAAGGCGCCCGGCTGCCAGAACGCCGGCGAGTTCAGCGCGCCACCCCCGCCGCGAACCGACTGCGGATGGAAGAGCTCAATCCACTCGCCATCCTTTGCCTTGGCTACCTGGCCGGGATCGCCGCCATCTCCGCAGAACAGATCCAGGTCCTTGGTCAGGTTGAAGTGGATTGACCACTCGTCGCGTTGCATATGGTATGCGGTGTGCTGGCCGGTCTTCAGGTTGAAGCCAGCCAGGAAAAAGTCCTCCCCCTTGGGATACTGCCAGTCGTACCAGATGGTCTCGCCATCCAGACCCCAGAACTCGTGGCCCGCAATCTCCATCAGCATGGTGCGCGGGTGGACGAGTGTGTTGTGGGTGGCGTCGGAGTGGATCATCCAGATGCGGTCCACCTCCTGCCATGCTCCCTCGTGGCAGTACATCAGAAGCTCTGGGTCGGAAGGAGAGAAGAGGAGATGATTGATCCAGTCCGTGGAGTGAAGCAGCACCTTGAGGTCTCCAGCCTTCGCTCCATTCGGTCCCGGCTCCAGGCGAAGGGTGAATAACACCAGTGGAAGTTTGGCCGCCAGCCGGACCGCCATCATCTGGCCCTTGTTCGCCGGTTGGTAGTGTGGCCCTTGCGCCGCGCTGCCGACTCGATTGTCGGTAGCTCCGGCTGGCTGCGCCGGTGCGGGCACAGCAGCCGCGCCGTACTCCTTGCCGGTCGGCCCGCCTTCGATGTAGGTGCCGGCGACCAGTGTTTCATCCGCGTTGACGCTGACCACGCTCATGCTGGACGTGTTTGGAATCTTGGGTATCTCGATGAGTTTGGTGACAGCGCCGCTGTTGGTGTCGGCTTTGAATACGGCGGTGACGCCGGCCTTGTCCGTCGCGGTGTAGAAGACGCTGTTGGTCTTGTGACCGACAACCATCGTGTGGACCATGCCTGGAGCATTGGCGCCGGCTGCGGCCGCGGATTGCGGCGGGTTCGCCACCAGAAGCCTGGTCTTCATCGTCGCCATGTCCAGCACATGGATCCCGTCCGGCGCGGTATAGACCATCTGCTTGTTATCTGGCGTATAGGCGTTGATGTTGAAGTAGAATCCGCCGGAGTTTGGCTCGTCGCTCAGCCGCCACACCCGGTGGCCGGTGTCCTTGTCCACCCAACTGCGCGGCGGGGTGGCAGCGCCAGCAGCGGTCTGCGCTGGGCAGGGAAGTGAAAGCGGCAACAGGGCGAGTACGAGGGCGGATGCAGCAAGTGAGGTAAGGCGCAGTGAGAGCATTCATTGCAGACGGCTACGCGGGTGGAAAAGACGCGAACAAATGGCTGGATGCTTTACGTTGGGGGGTTGCTTAGGGCTAGAGCATCTTCACAGTAGGTGTAAAGTGGGACGTAAAAAGCCTGCGTGGCTTTCACTCAAAGAAAACCACTTCCCACCAATTCCCGGCGCCACAGGCACTGTGAAAATGCTCTAATCCACGGATGGGTTTGGCTTTACCGCCCCAATGCGCGTAGAAGGGACAGATGGAGATTTTGTCCTCGGCGGAGATGGGCGCGGTGGATCGACGCACGGCGGAGCACTTCGGCGTGCCGCTGGCGAAGCTGATGGAGAACGCCGGACGAGCTGTTGCGGAGTTTTGTTTGCAACAGGTTCCGGCGGCGGAACACGTCCTCTCGCTGTGCGGCAAGGGCAACAACGGCGGCGACGGATTCGTCGCTGCGCGTGTACTTGCAGTGGCAGGCGTGGAAGTCGCGGTGCTGCTGCTGGGGCGCGAGGATGAAGTAAAGGGCGAGGCGACTGGTGCGCTCGTGAGGCTCCGCGCGGAGGCGCCCTCGGTCACAATCACCTGCGTACTCGATGAAGCTGCGCTCGCTGCGGCAAGTGGCACTGTGGATTCGGCCGATCTGCTGATCGACGCGGTGGTGGGCACCGGCTTTAAGCCTCCTCTTCGTGGGCTACCCGCTGCGCTGCGCCAGATGGTCGCGAACTCTGCCGCGCCAGTGGTTGCGGTCGATCTGCCGTCGGGATGGGATGCCGACTCCACCGCGCAGACCGCGCCAGATGCATTCCGCGCCGATGCCGTGGTCACATTTACGCGGCCGAAGAGCGCGCACATCTTTGGTCACCTGACCGGCGCGACGTTTGGCCCGGTCGTTGTCGCGGAGATTGGCTCGCCCGCCGCGGCGATCGTCTCCGACGGCAACTTGAGCTGGGCAGGCGCGGCGAAATCAATCGCCGAGCGGCCGCGCAATGTGAACTCCAATAAAGGGATGTATGGCCATGTGCTGGTGGTCGGCGGAAGCTATGGGACGGCTGGCGCGCCCTCGATGGCCTCGCTGGCCGCTCTGCGCGCGGGCGCGGGACTGGTGACCGCCGCAGTACCGAAGAGCATTCTGGAACTGGTCGCTGCAGTTGCTCCGGAGCTGATGCTTGCGCCGCTGCATGAAGGCCCTGAGGGGGCAGTATCCCTCGAGAATCTTGCAGCGGAGAACGCCGTCAGCCTGCCTGCACTGCTAAAAGCGAAGCGGATCTCAGTAGTCGCTATTGGCCCAGGGCTCTCTACAAAAGGAGAGGTCCCCGAGTTTGTTCGCAGTTTTGTTGCCGATTGCACCTTGCCGATGGTGATCGACGCCGATGCGCTCAATGCATTCGCCGGACAAGCCAATCTGTTGGATGGAAGTGGCCGCACAATCGTCCTGACGCCGCATCCCGGCGAGATGGCGCGATTGACCGGCTTGACCATCGCCCAGGTCGAGGCGGACCGCATCCATCTTGCGCGCAGCTTCGCCACAGAACACAAACTGACCCTGGTGTTGAAGGGATGGCGCACGCTCATTGCGCATCCCGACGGTCGAGTCGCGGTGAATACCAGCGGCAATCCGGCGATGGCCAAAGGTGGCAGCGGAGACATCCTGACCGGAATCGTTGCCGCGCTGCTGGCGCAGTTTCCGCAGGATGTTGCCCGTGCGGTGGAGGCAGCAGTCGCGCTGCACGGGCTTGCCGCGGATTTTGCCGCGCACGCAATGGACGAACACACGGTCCTTGCCACCGACACGCTGGCCCATCTCTCCGACGCATTCCGCTATCGCGCGAAGGACGCCGATGGCATGACCTGGATCTGCGGACTGAACGGCGTGGAGCGAGGCTGATGCGGGAGAAACGGTTCAAGACGCGTTCGGTGGAGGAGACGCTTGCTCTGGGCGAGCGTATAGCCGCAATGCTTCATCCGCCGCTCCTTGTAATACTGCGCGGCGAGGTTGGCGCGGGCAAAACGACACTGGTAAAGGGCATCGCAGCATCCCTGGGCGCGGCAGCCGAAGACGAAGTCACCAGCCCCACCTTCACCATCGTCCACGAGTACCAGGGCACCTCCGTCCGGCTCTTTCACCTCGACCTCTATCGCCTGGAGACGGAGGAGCAGATCGCAGTCCTCGGCATCGACGAGATGGCCGGCTATCCCGACTCGCTTCTGCTCATCGAGTGGGGCGAACGCTTCGAGAGCATCGTAAACCGCTCCGCCGGCGAAATCTACATGGAGCACGGCGAGGGCGACGAGCGCGGCCTCATCGTGCGCCTGAAAGATTAGCGACCACCTACGCGGCGGGATCGAAGATCGGCCCTCGCGACCGGCCCGTATAGCGATAGATCGCGCACTCTTCATCGCCTGTCGATCCATACTCTTTCTGCCGCGCGATGGCCTCCACGTCCGCGGCGTGGTCCTCCGGCGACATGGGGACGTTCTCCAGAAAAAGCTGCCTGAAGGCTGGGTTGAGATCGATGACGTTGGCGCATTCCGCGTTGACGTAGAGAAGGTCCAGTTCGCCCGGCCGATTGGCGAACTGCGTCTCGATGCGCCGCAGCAACTGCTTCAGCACTGGAGCCTCGAAAGGATGGAAGAGAAATAGCAGCGTGGGCGTGGCGGGCAACTCGAAGTCCAGCGCGTCCTGCTCCACCACCTCGATGGGAGCAAGGCTCGCGGCGGTCGGGTCTTCACAGTGGGCGCGTGTCCAGTGCCCCACATTCTGTCGCGCGGTGTCGGCCAGCGCCGGATTCAGTTCGATGCCGATCACCTTGCGAAAGCTGTATTCGCTGGCAACCAGCAGGCCGCGCCCCTTGCCCGCGCCCACGTCGATGAACGTGTAGCTATGGATGGGATGCGGTGGCACGCTCTCGCGCCAGTGGCCGATCAGCGCGCGCAGAATACTGGGCGCAACGCCGTAGTACGCGGTGATGTGCTCGTCGTTGGCGTGGCCCGTGACCAGGTGAGCAGCGGGAACCAGCCCGCTGGTGTCCACGCCGTGCATCTGGTCGAAGGGATGGACAGGAAAGTCCGTCCGCTGCAGCAGGTCGCGGGCGCGCCGGGGAGCGGGCACAACACTCAGCCTCGTTCGGGACGACTCTGTGTTGGATTTTGAGGAACTCATCGCGCGGTTTGGGGGCCCTTTCGAATTCGTCGCAGGCTATCGCAGTTGCACAAGGTCATTTTTTCTTGAGGGAAGCGTTGCGCCACGTCCATCGGCGCTCAACTGCTTGCGGCCCTCGGGCGAGATGCGCTCGGGTGTCCACGCAGGCTGCCATACCATCTCAACCTCGGTCCTGCTCACGCTCTCGAAGGCAGCCAGCCGGTTCTCAATCTGCGCCACAATCTGCGTCTGCGCGACGCATCCCCGCGTAGTCAACGTCAGTTGCAGGTCCACTTGGTAGCGCGCTGGCACGCCTGGTATTCCAGTACCCGGTGCGGTGCGGTCCAGCGTGAGGGCAACGCCGTAGACCAGGCCCAGATCGACGATGTTGCACGGCAGCTCGGGATCGTAGCAGTCGCGCAACGCGGCGCGGATTGTTTCTTCCGTAAGCGGTGCGGTCTGTGGGTTCGCTGGATGCATCGTGTCCTGCCTTCGATGATAGCTGCTCATCCGTATCGCGGCGGATATTCGTGGTTCGAGTTAGGATGGTGCCATGAAGATTCTGACCAGCGAGATGCGTGGATGCTTTCAGGGGCCGAAGGACTGGTTCACCGGCACGGTGTGGGTGGACGAGATTGTGATTGCCGCGCCTGCGCGAATGAAGGCCTTCCGCGTTTCGTTCGCACCGGCGGCGCGCACGGCCTGGCATACCCATCCGCTGGGCCAGGCGCTGCATGTGCTAAGCGGGATAGGGCTGGTGCAGTTGCAGGGGCAACCCGCGCAGACGATCCGTCCGGGCGATACGGTGTGGATCGAGCCGGGCGAAGTACACTGGCACGGCGCTGCGCCGGGACACACCATGGTGCACCTGGCCATGCAGGTGGCCAACGCAGACGGCGTAGATGTGAACTGGCTCGCCCACGTCAGCGATGAGGAGTATGAGGCCGCCGTGCATTCGCAAATATAAATGTGTATAGCGTAGCGTTTCGGTATACACTTATTGCGTGATCAAGAGCTTCCGTCACAAAGGCGTTCAGCGCTTCTTTGAAACAGGATCGAAGGCCGGCATCCAGCCGAAGCACGCAGCGCGCCTTGCTGTGCAACTTGACGTTCTGGATGATGCGGTTGGATTTAAGGATATGCAGTGGCCTGGATGGAAATGTCATGCGCTGCACGGCGAATTGGAAGGGCATTGGGCTGTTAGCGTGAACGGCAACTGGCGCCTGACGTTTACTTTTGAGGGTAAGAACGCGGTACTAGTTGACTATCAGGATTATCACTAGGAGATCAATATGGGCATGTTCAATCCACCTCATCCTGGCGCACTGATTGCCGACATTCTGGAGAATGGCGGCCTGAAGGTGAAAACAGTTACAGGGCTCGCAAAACATCTTGGCGTAACACGAGCAACTCTTTCGAGGGTCGTCAATGGCAGGTCCGCAGTCTCCGCCGATATGGCGCTGAAGCTTCAGGATGCTTTCGGTATGCGCGCAGATTTGTGGCTAAGCCTTCAGTGGAAGCGGGACCTGTGGGTGGCATCGCGCAAGAGACGCAAGAAGGTGCGAAGCGTGGTGGCTCCTGAGTATCGGAAGGTGGCTTAGACGTTTTTCGATTCCGCTGATTGTTGACCCAGTTCCTCGCGGATAGCGGCGGCGATGGCGTTGGCGTGCTGTTGCATCTGCGCCTCGGATTCGGCTTCGATCATCACGCGCGCCAGCGCCTCTGTGCCGGAGTAACGAATGACGACGCGACCGGAATCTGCCAGCGCAGCCTCGGCTGCGGAGATGGCTGCGGCAACCGTGGCAATCTCCTCCAGCGGGCGCTTCTCGCGCACCTTCACGTTGACGATCACCTGCGGAAAGGTCTTGAGATCCGCGGTGAGCTCGCCCAGTGTCTTCCCCGCGCGATGAAGAATGTCCAGCAGCATAAGCGCGGTCAGCAGGCCGTCGCCAGTGGTGCTGCGGCCGGTGAAGAGGATGTGTCCGGACTGTTCTCCACCCAGCGCCGCGCCGGTGGCCAGCATCTGCTCCAGCACGTACTTGTCGCCCACGGGCGCGCGCAACATCTTGATCCCCGAGCGCTTCAGCGCGGCCTCCAGGCCCATGTTGGACATGGTGGTCGCCACCACGGTGGAGTTGGTGAGCAGGCCGCGTGCAGCCAGGTCGCGAGCGGCAAGCAGCAGCACCGCATCGCCGTTGACCACATTGCCATGTTCATCCGCGAAGAGCGCGCGATCTGCGTCGCCATCAAACGTAATTCCCATCGCGGCGTGCTGCTGGACAACCTCCGCGGCGACAGTCTTTGGATAGAGCGCTCCACACTGCTCGTTGATGTTGCGGCCGTTGGGACTGGCGTGGGTGAGGATAACCTCGCCACCGCCGAGTTCGGCGAAGAGCTGGGGCGCGATGGAGCTGGCAGCACCATTGGCGCAGTCGATGACAATGCGACGGCTATCGAGTGAAAGATCGGGAACAGCGCCCAGCAACGAGCGAATATACTCGGCGCGGTCGGCTTCATTGACGGAAAGACAGTTGTGAGTTGTGAGTTGTGTGTTGTGAGTTGATGACTCAATGCGGCGGAAGATCTCGGCTTCGATGGCCAGTTCCGTCGCGTCGGGCAACTTGTATCCATCGGACCCGAAGAGCTTGATGCCGTTATCCACCCAGGGATTGTGCGAGGCGGAGATCACGATACCCGCCGCAAATTTGTGCACGCGGGCAAGGTACGCGATGGCAGGCGTGGGAATCACTCCCGCACTCTCCACGCTGGCGCCGCCTGCAACCAGGCCTGCGGTCAGCGTGGCGGCAATCCAGTCGGAGGACTCGCGCGTGTCCTGCCCAATTAGGATGCGCGGCGAATCGCCTATGTGATGCGCCAGCGCGAGACCGACAATGTGGACGGTGGCTGGGTCGAGCGGGAACTGGCCGGCGACACCACGAATGCCGTCCGTACCAAACAGCTTCTTCATCGAAATCTATCTCCCCATCTATTATCAGGCGTATGCAGGCGCGCTGTATTGCGCCTCTTGGGTAAACCCAGCCCTTGCGCAATAAGTTGCATATTAATTTTTTTGCAGCCGTTCTGCACACTGCTCTTCGTGCCTTTAGCCACTGGTGAGCCGACGATATTCAAAGTACATGCGCAGACGCCAGTGCACGATCATTCCGAAGGCAAGGACAAAGAAGAGCGCGGCCGTCTGTTTCACATCCACGAACTTGTCGAGGTAGCTGTGGGCAAGTATCCTGATCGCCGCGAGTACGATGACTACCAGAAAAAATGCGTTGGAGCGCTGCATCATGATGACATCGCCATCGCGCACCAGGCGCGACGTGCGCAGCAGTGGATACGCGAGTACGATCGCCCCCAGCAGAAATGCATAGAGTGCCCAAAGCAAAGGGAAGCGGAAGTCCGGGACCAGAAACATGCAGAATCCCGTTGCCATGCCGATGGGCGGGATGAGGATTTTTTTTGTTGTGACGGCAGTGCGGCCCTCCTGTACGCGCCACACCATCACCGCAGAGGCCCCCACGAGTGAAGCGAGCAGCGACAGTTCACGAAGAGGCAAGCGCAGGAATAAATCGCGGAAAGGCAACATGAGAACTCTCGAAGGAAGTTGGGTACAGGGCCCGGTGAGTGATGGAACTCTCTGGTTCCATTATGCCGTGTTGCGCGGCTTCCCGCTGACACGGGACCCGGTCATGCACCGCTGGTGGACTTGACCTCGGCAGTCACGGAGCCGTTGGCAAGGCGTGCGCGGATGGTCTGGCCGGGCATAGCCTCCGATGCGTTGCGCAGCAACTGGCCCGCGCCTGTCCCGTTTTCGATATAGACCAGCGCGTAGCCGCGATTCAACACCGCCAGCGGTGAGAGCGCGTCGAGGCGGGCGGCGGCGCGGTCGAGCCGGGTGCTTCGCGCGGCATGTGAGGTGAGGGCGATGCGGCGCAGCGACTGGCTGGCTGCTTCCAGGCGGCGCTGCGCAAGAACCAGCCGGACGGATGGGTTGTGGCGTTCCAGTCGCGCAGTGATTCCGGCAAGATGACTGGAGCGCTCGCGCACTCGGCGATTGGCGACCAGAGCCAGGCGGTGGCGCAGGTCGTCCAGGCGTTGACCGCGGCGGCCAAGGAGCGCTTGCAATCGATTTTGTATCTGAGCAACTGAAAGCGCGGTGAAGCGCTGCCGCGCCTGCATCAGTTGGTAGCGGACAGCTCGGCGGATGCGTGCATCCAGCGCCGCAACCCTCTCCACAATGCCGTGCTGCGCGGCAGTGATCAGTTCGGCGGCGGCAGAGGGCGTGGGCGCGCGCAGATCGGCTACAAAATCCGCGATAGTGAAGTCGGTCTCATGGCCGATTGCCGAGACAACCGGAAGCGCGGAGGCCGCAATCGTGCGTGCAAGGGACTCGTCGTTGAAGCTGGCAAGATCTTCCAGCGAACCGCCTCCGCGTGCAATCAGGATCAGGTCGACTCTCCCGTCGTGTTTGTTTGGCGCGCTCTGATTGAACCAGCGGATTCCCGCAGCCACCGAGGCGGCGCATTCGGGGCCTTGTACAGTCGCCGGATACACCAGCAGGTTCAAGCGTGCGTGACGGCGGTGAACGATCTTGATGATGTCGTGGAGGACTGCGCCGCCCGTGGAGGTGATGACGCCAACCGTACGGGGAAATGCAGGCAGCGGCCGCTTGCGGCCCGTGTCGAAGAGTCCTTCGCCAAGCAGGCGCGCCTTCAGTTGTTCGTACGCCAGTTGCAAGGCCCCCGCGCCACGCAACTCCAGCGTTTCGGCCACCAGTTGCAACTGGCCGCGCGATTCGTAGACAGAGACGCGGCCACGCACCAGCACCGCCTGGCCATCCTCCGGCTGGAGGCGGAGAAGCTGTGCCTGGCGGCGAAAGAGCACCACTGGCAACTGTGCCTCGCCGTCTTTCAAGGTGAAGTAGACATGGCCTGATGGGGCCACGCGGCAGTTGGATATCTCGCCTTCCACCCAAAGGTCAGCGTAGTCGATCTCCACGTGCTGACGGAGGTCGTTGACCAGCTCACGCACACTCCACGGCGCTGCCGCGCTGCCGCTTCGCGGTTCCAGGTTCGTGGTTCGTGCTTCAAGGGAGGAGTCGAGAACTTCAGGTCTGGCAGGTTGCTGGTGCGCGCGCTTGCGCGTGGGTTCCAGCCAGAGACCGGCCAGCGTTCCCTGACGGCCATCGCTATCAGACTGGTTCGCCATACCGATTGAGTCTAGCATCGCCGCAATCAGCGATAGAGGCCGTGGGCCTGGATATAGGCGGCGACGGCGGGGGGAAGCAGTCCTGGGCAGGCATCCCCTGTTTGCAGCCTGCGACGAAGTTCCGTGGCTGAGACGTCCTCGTGGACGGTGGTGAGCAGGTGGACGCGGGAGCGCTGGCCGGCCGTAAGGGCGAGCGGCGAAAGGTGTGATTCGCTGAGAGGGAATTCGGGCCGGCTGACTACAATCCACTCGGCTATCTCCAGCAGGCGATCCGGTGAACGCCAGCGGCGAAGATCAAGAAAGCTGTCGGCGCCGGTGAGTACGAACAGAGACGCGCCTGGCAACTGGTGTGCGAGTGCGGCCAGCGTGTCTACGCTGTAATTTGCAGAGCCATCCGGATGTGGAGCATCTAGATCGGAGACGGCAAAGCGGGGATCGCGGGAGTTGCCGGCTGCGGCATGTAGCTCCTCCGCCGTGGGTCGTGGTTCTGTCCCGTCTTCAAGCGCAAGGCGAACCATGGCGAGACGATCGGTGTAGGAGGCAATGGCCGCTTCGTGTTTCAGAGGCTGATTGCCGACGGGAGCGAACAGCACGCGGTCCAGCGCATAGGCGTCTGCCGCGGCACGGGCCAACCGCAGGTGAACGCGGTGGATAGGGTCGAATGTGCCGCCGAAGAACGCTACGCGCATTCTGTCATGCTAGTGCATTCTCCCAGGCGCCGTGCTAAGCCTGTTCTGACAATATGGTTTCTTCTAGAGAAGCTCATCCGTTGATCATGAGATACGCTCTCCAGGCTGCAATACTGCTCGAGCAAAGCCTCGAAGAGTAGGACTGGGATTGATTGGATGAATAGAGAGGAGTTGTGCAGAGGGGGAGGCAGGGCAATAACTGAAACACCACCCCCTCAGGGCACTGCTCTGAAAGGGTGGCGCAGTTCAAACTTGCAGTGTCAGTTACCGCTTTGAGCGGAAGACGATGCCTGTGCCTACGGTGATCATGTAGTTGCTCTGACCAGGGCCGGCACCGCCCTGATAATAGCCGGTGGGATAACTATCCAGGCTGCCTCCGCTTAGCTCCACTACGCGCCAGTCTAGATTCTTGGACTTCTTGGTGAACGGGCGATCCAGGCCAAGGCTGAATTGATAGATCATGTTGTTGTTGTAACTGTTCCGAAACGCGTTCTTGGTATGACCAATGCCGAAACCGCCTTGCAGATATGGAGTCGTGTTCAGCATGTACTTCTGCGGTAGTGGCTTCTTGAGAGCGATGCGCAGACTCAGGATGCCATCCTCGCGGTCGATCTGGGACCCGTATACGCTACGGCGGAAGATGTCACCGCGACCGTCGAGGCCGATAGCAACATGCCAGGTCTTGTACTTGCTGACCCGGGGCAGGCGATTGAAGTCATAGTAAACGCCGTAGGTGGCCCCGGCCAGCCAGAGACTGTCGATGTTCTGGCTGTTCGCATGGGCTGGGAGGTTCACTCCCTTTTGTGTGAATAGCTGGCCGTCCGCGGTGACATAGACTCCAGTTTGAGCATGGGAATAGGAGGAAGCAACAGCAACGGAAAGAACAAGAGCTATGGTTCGCAGTTTCATCGGTGTTCCTTTTGCGAGGAGTTGTTAGCGCACCGATGAGCATATAGAAATGGAACGCCAATGTCAGCAAATTTTTATAGTGGAAAGATTTGGGGGCCGGAACCAAGGCGGGCTGTGCTGCATAGGAGGGGACTCTAACAGGCAAATATCCGGGAATGAGGCCCTTCTGAGCGAAGAAAAATGAAAGAAACAGCCAGGGTTTCCCCTTCACGGGCGCTCAGGACAGGGAACAGCCCAAACAGAGGAGCACTGAGATGCGGGAACGTCCCTAGAAGCAGAAGACCAGGCCGGAGCTGAAGGTGATCTGCTTGGACGCGGGGATGTTGATGGTTCCGCCTGCGCCGACGACCCCGCTGCTTACCGTGGTCACAGCTCCATAGCCGAGTTCGATGACGCGGAAGTCGATGTGCTTCTGTAGGGTATAGTCGATGCCGCCGTAGAGGGCATAATCGAACTTGCTGACATGAACGGTGCTGACAGGAGGCTTCGTGGTGGCAACGCCGAACAAGAACTCAGCGTACGGCTTGATGGGGCGAGTGAAGGGCTTGGCGGAGACGCGCCCGCCAAGCAGGAAGCTCCTGAACATGGCATTGTTGGCGTGCAGATCGGACTCGCGCATGTCGAATCCAGCCGAGACCGACCCGCTGTGGTAGAAGTCGTAGTAGCCGCCAAAGGTATAGCCGTAAAAAACCTGGGAAGTCGAGTTCTGGCCGAGAAAGGCAAATGGGCCGTTGTCCGCCGCAGAGTTGCTGACGCGGATGGCGACGGGGTTGAAATAGAGGCCGGTCTGGGCATGGGCCGCGACGGTCGCGAAAGCCAGGACTGCGACTGCGGCAATGCTGCGAAGCTTCATGGGAAATCCTCAAATTAATACGGGATGCTGACACCGCTCCGCATGCCGGCGTGGCCTGCGACAGAAGCGCACTTCCAAGTCTATAGAAAGATTCGATTGCAGGCGCGGCATTGCAGGAAGCGGTGAACTATCGCGCTCTGCCGCGGGCGTGTGGCGCGGGCGGTGGATAGGCAGGCTTGCGCTTCGCGGGCCTGCCGGCTGCAGGGGTTGGCGACTTTGGTTCGCCCAGGTCGATCGGCGTGGGGCGATGTGCGGCCACCATCTCGCTGATCGCGTACTTTAGCGGCTCAATACCCTCGCCCGTCACTGCGGAGATGGCATAAAAGGCAAGCTTGCGGCGTTTCGCATAGGCGGTCAGTTTCTTCAGCTTGGCTGGATTGGCGACATCGATCTTGGCAGCCACCAGAATCGTCGGCTTGGCGGCCAGCGCGGGATCGAAGGTGGCCAGCTCCGCGGTGATCACTTTGAAGTCGGCAACCGGGTCGGGACGGTCGTTTCCACCATCCACTCCACTCGAGTCGGAGACATCCACCAGGTGGACAATCACCGAAGTCCGCTCGATGTGCTTGAGGAACTGAATACCGAGCCCCGCGCCCAGGTGCGCCCCTTCTATCAGGCCCGGCAGATCGGCCACGGTGAAGGACTGGATGTGGGGGAACTCGCCTACTTGAACCACGCCGAGATTGGGCTGCAGTGTTGTGAAGGCGTAGTTGGCGATCTTGGGCCGCGCGGCGGACAGGCGCGAGATCAGTGTGGATTTGCCCACATTGGGGTAGCCTACCAGGCCGGCATCGGCCAATAGGCGTAGCTCCAGGCGGTAACTGCGTTCCTCTCCGGAACGGCCCAGCTCGTGCTCGCGCGGCGCCTGGTGGGTGCTGCTGGCAAAGTGCTGGTTGCCGCGTCCGCCGCGTCCGCCGCGGGCGATCACAATGGTCTCGTTGGGGCGGCTGAAGTCATGTACCAGCTCGCCGGTGGCATCGTCGTACAGCAGCGTGCCAACCGGGACGTTCAGCGTGAGGTGCTCCCCCGCCGCGCCCGACATGTTGGAACCCAGGCCATGGCCTCCGCGCTGTGCCTTGTGCTCCGGGTTGAAACGGAAGTGGACCAGTGTGTTGTGCGATAGCAGGGACGACATCAGTACATCGCCGCCGTGGCCACCATCGCCTCCGGAAGGTCCTCCCCGGGGTACGAACTTCTCGCGCCGAAAGGCCATGCAGCCATTGCCGCCGTCTCCGGCATGAACGCGAATTTTGGCTTCATCGATAAACATCTTCTGCCCCCAGTGTATCGGATGCGGAAGTGACCCAAGGCTTCCGCGGTCAAACCAGAAGCACTATGCTGTGCGGATGTACGATGGATGCATGAAATATCTGATCGCTCTTCTGGCAATAGCAGGCATCGTGGTCAGTTCCATGGCGCTGCACGTCCACCTGATGGATTCCAACGCCGCGCCGCCATGCGCCGTCTCCGAACACTGGGACTGCGGAGCAGTGGGCCACAGCCGCTACTCGTGGTTTCTTCCCAAGACGATGGACGAGATGGTCGGCGACGCTCCAACAAGCGGGCTGCACGTCCCGGTGGCCGCGCTCGGCATTGCGGCCTATGCCCTGATCGCAATCCTGGCACTGATGGGCCGGATGTGGCTGGTCTTCGAGATCGCCCAGGTGGGCTTCCTCTTCGCCGCGTTCCTCAGCTACATCGAGGCCTACATCCTGGAGAAGTGGTGCATCTACTGCGTCTGGTCGCAGGCCATCATCGCGGCAATTCTGCTGCTCAGCATAGTGGCTCTGTTGCTCCAGTGCAAGAAGAGGCGCTGCGCCTGCGCTTGCGGGGTTTCTCCTGCTGTGCCAGTAGAATAGAACTATGGGAATCAGCCGCAAAGAGGCTCTGGACTGCCTTCGCAGCAACGACCTGATCGGTATTGGCATGGAAGCCGATGCCGTGCGCCGACGCCTGCATCCCGAGGACGTGGTCAGCTACGCCATCGAGTGCGCGGTGCCAATAGCAGGCGGCAGGCGTGCGGAAGACGAGGCATCGCTGCAGCGCCTATATAACGAGATTCGCGAGACCATCGATCTGGGCACTACCGGCGTGCGCCTGGTCAACGGCCTCAGCTCCGGCTCGAAGAACAGCGGCATCGAATGTTTCGAAACAATCTTGCGCGGCATTCGCCAGCGCTTCCCTTCACTCTGGATCGAAGGCCTGTCGGCATCTGAGATTATGGCGCTTGCCGCAGGCAGCGGGCTGGATCTGCGCCACACCATCGCGCGACTCCACGACGCTGGACTGGATTCCATCGCCAGCGGCGACGCACCACAAACCAGCTATTTCGGCGAGTGGATCAACGTGCATCGCACAGCGCACGGGCTGGGAATGCCCACCGTGGCTACGATGGCCTTCGGCGCGGGTGAGACGCTGGAGCAACGCGTCGACATACTCGCCGCAATACGCCAACTGCAAGAAGAGACCGGCGGATTTAAAGCCTTCGTTCCGGTGGCGGCGACAGCTCCAAGCGGGCGTGAACTGGACGCAGTAACCGCGGTCGAGCAACTGAAGACGCTGGCCATCGCGCGCATCTTCCTCGACAATTTCAAGAACATACAGTTGAGCGGCGGCGCGCAGGGGCTGAAGGTCCTCCAGACAGGTCTCCGCTTCGGTGCCAACGACGCCGGTTCGATTTCGCCGGAGGGCGGCGGCCCCAGCGAAGAAGACCTCCGCCGCATCATCCGAGACGCAGGCTTCCAGCCCGTCCAGCGCGACTCCCCCTACCGCATGATGTTTCTGAATTAGAACTGCGGTGGGTGCTTAATCATGCTCACAAATGCAATGGCAGTACTCAGTAAATTTGCCAGCGCAATCGCCCAGAATCGGCGTTTCGTGATCTCAAAGCGAAATGCGTAACGAACAACGCAGGTTTCGATTCCGGTCGAGATGAAAATCGCCATACCGCATGTAGCGGCCCATGTAACGGGGTTGAAGGTGCCAGTGTGTAGCATTTTGTAAATAAGGGCACCGGGAAAAAATTCCCACAGTAAGCCGGCCAGCGGGATTGCTACCGCACCCACAAGCGAAGAAGCAAGATTCATACAGAGATCGACCACAATGGCCTTCTTCCAACCCATGGGGAAGAGATACCGCAGCACAAGAAACTCGGCAATAAGACCTGTAACAATTGCCGCCACTCCGCGTTCATAGGAAGCAAACAGAAGCGCTGGCCAAACAACGTCTGCGAGGACGTAAAGGCTGGGTGTATACATGCTATGCCGTCTTCAATCCGGCATCGGCGATGGCGGCGGAGATGAGTTCATCGGCGACGCCTTGTTTGCGCAGGCTCTCGGTGATTGCCTGCACCTGCGAGCCTTCGAGCTGCTCCAGGTCCTTGCGCAGGCCCTTGCTGATGTAAGCCTTGATGAGTCCCTGGTATCCGGAGAAGCCCAGACTTGGCGCAATCTCTTTCAAGTCTTCAATCACATTCTCGGGAATGCGGAGACTGATTGAAGTCATCACGCGCTCCTTGCCCAATCGTTCTCGCATTCGTTCAGCAGCCGTCCTCATAGTGTCTCCTTTCTCGCTTTGTCGCCTCTCTGGCTGAGATCAGTCTGATCTGCGACTCTTCCCGCTCAAGGTGAACGACGTAAAGCAAGTCTTCCTGAATGTTTGTTCCAATCAATGCCATGCGGGATTCTTCTTCGACGCTCGCGTCCTCGGTGAGAAACGCGGGATCGAAGAAGGCCTCGCAGGCCGTCTCGAAACCGACGCCGTGCTTCGCTCGATTCTCCATCGCCTTCCGCCCATCCCAGACGAATGTTTGGCCGCGATAGAGAAAGAGAACGTCCACTATCTATGTATATACTTTGCATATGCGAAATACAAGCAGGAATGCAACCTCTGCTTGAATAGCCGCTTCGCGTAGAATCGTCTCTGACGAAACGCACTCTGCGGGGTCCTGTTCTGCTCTCCTTTCTCAACAACCTGCACCCTCTTCCGGCCATGTTTCTGGCCTCGAAGGGCTTTGGCCACTATCTGCACACGCACTATGGCGACCACACCTTCCGCGGCCTATACCGCTGGAACGGCTTCGATCTTGCCATTCTGATCCCCTACTTCATCGTCATGGTGATTCTGGCCTTCTATGGAATCCATCGCTATCAGTTGGTCTGGCTCTACTATCACAACAAGAAGAAGAAGGCGTTGTGGGACCAGCCGGTTGGCCGCTTTGCCCCAGGCGAACTGCCATTTGTCACCGTGCAGTTGCCCATCTTCAACGAGCAGTTCGTCATCGACCGGCTCATCGACGCGGTCTGCCGCATCGACTACCCGCGCGACCGTTTCGAGATTCAGCTTCTCGACGACTCCACCGACGAGACCGTGCAGGTGGCCGCCGAAATCGTCGAGCGCTACGCAAAGGGAACCGCGGGCCTGGCGCCGCAGCCCATCGTGCATCTGCATCGTACGAACCGGCACGGCTATAAGGCAGGCGCACTGGACGAAGGGCTGAAAGTGGCGCGCGGCGAGCTGGTCGCCATCTTCGACGCAGACTTCGTGCCCGCGCCGGACTGGCTGATGAAGGTCGTCGACCACTTCGCCGAGCCCGGGATCGGAATGGTGCAGACGCGCTGGACGCATCTCAACCGCAACTACAGCTTCATGACCCAGGTGGAGGCCATCCTGCTGGACGGTCACTTCGTGCTGGAGCACGGAGGCCGCTCGCGCGCCGGCGTCTTCTTCAACTTCAACGGAACGGCGGGCGTATGGAGGCGAGTGGCCATCTCCGACGGTGGAGGATGGCAGCACGATACCCTCACCGAAGACACCGACCTCAGCTATCGCGTGCAGATGACTGGCTGGCGCTTCAAATATCTGCAGGATGTCGAGTGCCCGGCCGAGCTGCCCATTGAGATGACCGCCTTCAAGACCCAGCAGGCGCGCTGGGCCAAGGGCCTCATCCAGACCGGCAAAAAAATCCTGCCGCGCGTGATGAAGAGCAACGCGCCGTGGCACACCAAGCTGGAGGCGTGGTATCACCTCACCGCCAACATCAGCTATCCCCTCATGATTGTGCTTAGTGTGCTGCTCATGCCAGCCATGATCATCCGCAGTTGGCAGGGCTACATCCAGATGCTGCTGATCGATTTCCCGCTGTTCATCGCCAGCACCATGTCGGTCTCCACCTTCTACCTGGTCAGCCAGAAGGAGCTCTTCCCAAAGACTTGGTACAAGACGTTTCTCTATGTGCCCTTCCTGATGGCGCTGGGCGTTGGGCTCACCATCACCAACACCAAGGCGGTGATGGAGGCGCTCTTCGGCTATAAGACGGCATTTGCGCGCACCCCCAAGTACCGCGTCAAGAAGAAGGGCGAGGCAAGCCAGGCCAAGGTCTATCGCAAGCGGCTGGGCATCGTCCCATGGATCGAGCTGCTGATCGGAACCTACTTTGCCTGGACCGTCTGGTACGCCATGACCACGGAGAACTACTTCACCGTGCCATTTCTGCTGCTCTTTGTGCTGGGCTACTGGTACACCGGCCTGCTAAGCCTGTTTCAGGGGCTCTTCGAGCGCGCCGGCAAGGAGGCAAGCGGTTCGCCCGACATGCACGAGAAGCCCTACCCCATGGGGATTTAGAACTTATCCGTAAATAGTGTTTAGCTTGATTCTGGCGTCGGATTATCATGCGGGCGGAGATCGGTTATGCGCGAAGATACGACTCAAGATGGCACAGATCAAGTCTTGGACAATGTCGG
>CAIZFH010000270.1 GCA_903932155.1 uncultured Granulicella sp.
ATCTGGTTTGGAAAGGCCGGGGCGCGGAACTGAAACGCGATGGTATCGGCACTCGGTTTACCAGTCAGACAAGGGTACACTGCCAGTTGCCGGCCATGCGAGCGATTTGACCTTGACATCAGGAAGAGCAAGCTGGGGAGGCAGGGGGCGCGGTAGCGTCTGCATAGGGACAAGGTCCGGGCCGCAAAGAAAGTAGTATTTGCGATAAACTGAGGGCTAGCCTCGGCTTTCCAATGCGGAGGGATGGGTGAGCGGTTGATACCGGCGGTCTTGAAAACCGTTGTGCCTGAAAGGGTACCGGGGGTTCGAATCCCTCTCCCTCCGCCAACGAGTCTTAAGTTATTCATTATACGTGACTTATGTGGCAATAAGTCAGCATTGTCGGGCATAGTTGCGAGTTTGTGGCACCAGAGAATCTCCGCTCCTGCAGTAATTCTGCGAGAGAACAGGCCTTTTCTCTGAACGGATCCTCGAAGGTCCGTTTTTACAATTCACCTAATGATGCAGGAGCACCCGACACGGACAAATCGAGCCAGGATTCGGGCTCGATACGCTGCACAGAATTAGCCTGCGGATAATACAGATTAACTAATGATCAGGCCACCTGACACTGCGGCGTTTATCAGTATCTATCCTGTCGGTCGGTCACGCAGCGTCCGAAGCCTGGTATTGACCCAGGATTGCCTCTCGGTTTATGACTCGGCGCTTTTGCAACAGACGAACATAATCTGCATTCCTTCCCCCGAGGTCTCTCTACCGGAAGTTCATAAATCTCGAAGGCAACGGAGTTTGCGGAGACTATTCCGTGATGCGGTTGCGCCTGGAGGTTGAGCACACTCGCTCTACCCGGTCCTCAGCCGACCGCAAAGCCCATTGGGGGCTACAGTAAGCATTTCCTATGTCGCTACCAGAGATCGAACGGCAAAAGAAGCGGGCAAACAGGTCTAGAGCATTTCTCGAATTCACGTGGAGTTGGAGAAAGTGTGCGAGGTGGCTTTTTCTTGAGGAAAAAGCCACTCATATGCCGTGATTTCCCTCTACACCAATTCGAGAAATGCTCTAGTCCCGGGCCGAGGCAGTTTTCACGAAAACAGATGTCTACAAAGCGCTGGAAGAGCGTGGGGCGTAGTACAAGACTCGGAATCCTGCCATGCCTGACTAACGCGGTATTTTGCATAACTGTCGACTCGGGCGGTAGGTTGTCCGGCACTACATGCGGATGATGGGCAGTGGTGCTGGTTCCAACTTGTACGTCATCCGCCCTGAATCGGCGACCGAACACGAATGGAGCACCCGGCAGACGGTCCTCCTACGGCTGCCACAGGGAATTTCATCCTGGGTTACGAAAGTTCTCTTGCTATCGAACATTGCAAAGAGGTAATAATTTAGATTGTTTGATAATTGTGCGCATCCAACGAAGGCCTCAGCCGAAAAATAAGTGTCTTACCGATTCCTTGCGGAAGCCTGCCTCTTAGCCGGGCCATTGCGGAGTTAAGGAACGCTACACGATCATCTTCGATGTACGAGATCGAAGCGGCCCCCAACACAATCCATGCAATGGAGAATGCAGAATATGCTTGACTGCTCCCCGAATGCGCCTGCCCGCTTGTTTTTCGCCCAACTCTTCAAAACACGCTTGCCAAGATTCGATAACCAAACTGAGGTGAAGAGCCTTTCGCCGAGGCAAGTGAGCCTGGGCAACGAATCTGTGCGCGAAAGCTCATGCGCGCAGCCCTTTCTGACGGTGGGATTTGGCGAAATGGGGAAGAGGTGTGTCCGGATGGCGGCGGTTGCCGTGGCGGCAGGCCTGCTGGTGCTCGCTAGTGTGCAGAGTTCGCAGGCACAGACGGTGTTTCTAAATGTTGGCACGTCGACGGTGGCGACTCTCACCGGATTCACTGGCTGGGGCGGCATATCGGTCGATAGTGTCGGGAACATCTTTGTTGGCAACGGCAGCACGGGAACAGCGGTGAAGCTCACGCTGAGTGGTGGAGTTTACCTGGCTCCGGTGACCATTGCGACTGGCCTTGCGGGCCCCAGTGGCATCTCGGAGGACCCTTCCGGCAATGTGTTTGTCTCGTGCAGCAGCAACAATACGATTGTGAAGATCCCCTATTCGAATGGAAGCTATGGAACACCGGTGACGCTGACCACGGCGGTGAGTGGACCGAACAATATTTTTGTGGATGGAAGCGGGAATATATTCATTCCTGAATCTGGCAGCGCCTCCATTCTGAAAATGACGTATTCGGGTGGCACGTACAGCGCGCCGGTTGCCATTGGCAGCGGTTTCAGCAATCCCCAGGGAGTGAAGGCGGACCTTGCTGGAAACGTGTATGTGGCGGACGAGAACAACCATGCGGTGAAGAAGATACCGTTTTCCGGCGGTGTATACGGCACGCCGATCTCGATTGGCAGCGGCTTTACGTCGCCGGTTGGAGTTGCGGTGGACATCTCCGGCAATGTTTATGTGGCAGATGTCGGCTTGAATGAAGTGTTGAAGATACCGTTCTCCGGTGGCGTGTATGGAACGCCGATCGCGGTTGGCTCAGGGTTCAGCTATCCGGGCGACGTACTGGTAGACCTGGTAGGCAATGTGTATGAGGTGGATGGAGGCACGAGCACGGTTAAGGAGATCGACTTCCTGCCCCCGCCAATCGGATCGGTGAATGTCAACAGCAGCAGCAGCTTGACGCTGACTTACGACTTTGGAACGGGCGGGACGATTAAGGCGCCGGTTGTGCTTACACAGGGAGCAACCGGGCTGGATTTTACCGACTCGGGCACCGGCACCTGCACCACCAACGGAACCAGCCATAGCTATGCTGCGGGGTCGACCTGCACCGTGATCGTCACCTTCAAGCCGAAGGCGCCAGGGCTGAGAATGGGTGCGGTTGAGTTGCTCAACAGTGCGGGCACGGTACTGACGACGACCTTCATCCAAGGCAGGGGAACGGGCCCGGAGACGGTGTTTGCCAACACGACGACTGGAGTATACCTGCCGAGCGCGCAGAACACCCTGGGCGGCGGCTTCAGCAATCCCGAAGCCGCGGCAGTGGACGTGGCCGGCAACGTCTATGTCGCCGATTTTAGCAACAGCGTAGTGAAGGAGATGCCCGCCGGCTGCGCCTCTTCGAGCTGCGTGACGATACTGGGCAGCGGCTTCGGCAATCCCACAGGCGTGGCGGTGGACGGTGCGGGCAACGTCTATGTCGCCGATTTCGGTCACAGTTTGGTGAAGGAGATGGTGGCGGTTGGCGGCAGCATCCCGGCTTCGCCGACCATCAACACCCTGGGCGGCGGATTCAGCCAGGCTGAAGGCGTCGCGGTGGACGGGAACGGCAACGTATTCGTCGGCGATACCAGCCACAATGCGGTGAAGGAGATTCCCTCAGGCTGTTCCTCTTCGAGCTGCGTAACGACGCTGGTCAGCGGCTTCAGCAATCCCTCCGGCGTCGCGGTGGACGGGCGCGGCAACGTCTTTGTCGCAGATACCAATAACAGCGCGGTGAAGGAGATACCCTCCGGCTGTGCCACTTCGAGCTGCGTGACGACGCTGGGCAGCGGCTTCGGCAGTCCCCAAGGCGTGGCGGTGGACGGCAGCGGCGACATCTATGTCGCCGATACCGGCCACGCTACGGCGAAGAAGATAGTCGCGGTTGGCGGCAGTATCCCGGCCTCCCCCACCATCCTGACCCTGGGCAGCGGATTCGGCCTGCCCTTTGGCGTGGCGGTGGACGGCACCGGGAACGTGTATGTCGCCGACAACACCAATAACGCGGTGAAGAAGCTGGACTTTGCGGACCCGCCGAGCTTCACCTTTGCCAACACCTATGTCGATAGTGTGAGTGCAGACAGCCCGAAGACAGAGACGATCACCAACATCGGCAACACGGCGCTGACTTTCGAAGTGCCGGGCGTGGGTGACAATCCGGCCATCTCCGCAGGATTCACCATTGGAAACAGCTCGACCTGCCCGCAGCTTTCAACTACTTCGGGCGCAGGAACGCTGGCTGCTGGTGCGTCATGCACGGACTTGATCAGCTTTGCGCCCCAAGTGGTCGGTACCATTAGCGGATCGACTGTGACAACCGACAATACACTGAATGTTGCCAATACCACGCAGTCCGTGGGCTTGAGCGGCACCTCATTGGCGCTGCTGACCAAGACGATTACGTTCCCGCAGCCGGCGACTCCGGTATCGGTGAACAGCACGGCAACCCTGACGGCTACGACGAGCAATAGCGACCCGGTGACCTATAGCATCACCTCCGGTGCTGCAACCATCAATGGATCGACGATTACCTATACCACCGCTGGCACTGTGGTGATCGCGGCGAACTCGGCGCAGACCTCAACCTATGCAGCAGCGGCGACGGTGTCGCAGACGGTTGTGGTGAATCCGGCGGCCAGTTTCTATACGGCCCCGACAGAAGCCGTTGGCAGCAGCAGTGGCACGCAGACCGCGATTGTGAACTTTACGGCTGCCGGCACGCTTGGTTCGATCAATGTGGTGACGAAGGGCGCGCCGAACCTCGACTTCAAGTATGTAACGGGTGGAACGTGCGCGGTGGGGCAGACCTATACCGCGGGCGAGGCATGCACAGTGCTGTATAGCTTTACACCGTTGTATCCTGGCGCGCGTGAAGGCGCAGTAGTGCTGGAGACCAGCGGCGGCACGGTGCTTGGCACATCCTATCTTGGAGGTACGGGCACCGCTCCGCTTGGCCTGTTTACTACCACCTCGCAGACGCTGAACGTGACGGGCCTGAATGGGGCGCGCGGTCTTAGCGCGGATGGCTACGGCAACCTGTATGTGATGGAGACCGGCAATGGC
>CAIZFH010000271.1 GCA_903932155.1 uncultured Granulicella sp.
CGAACTACAGCAGCCGCAACAGTCGCTCGACGCTATTCTCTGGCACCACATTGAGTCCGGGGGTGAACTTATCCAGAAACCTGCCGATCTCCCCGGAGACGTCCAGACGTGCCGTGCAAACGTCATCCAAGACAAGAAAACTCATGTTGGGTGGCCCAGCGTAGCCGAGTTCTACCGCCCGAGTCCGCACGCCCGGCAAATCACGATTCGTCCAGAGAAGATGGGTATTAAACAGGAAGCGAGAATTCGAGCGTGTGACCCCCGCCCCCAGCAGGACGCAGTTCTCGCCACGATGGCCAAGCACGGTGATCTCCCGTTCTGACGGAGTACCTTTCCACGGCCGGAGCGATGGCGGCGGACACCATATCGCCCCGTATTCCTTCAGCAGGGCAGCCGTCTGCTCGCGGGGCACCGGGGGGGCGGTTGCTATGTAGATGATTGCCATCTCTGTTGCCCTGCTACTTCCGGCCTTTGCGGCGCCCGCGCTTAACCGCCGGCTTCGCCTTCTTGGCTGGCATCTGGGCCAGTCGCACCTTGGCTTCCGTCGCGGTCAGATCCCTGATCGCCAGGATCGCGGCCTTCGTCGCGTCCCTGACACGCAGCGCGCCGTTCGTCTTGCCCCACTTGTACACGACCTGGCCGGTCACACCGAGGAGCTTGGCAAACTCAGATCCTGACAGACGTAAGCGCTTCTGCAGGCTCCGCATGCCCTTGCCAGTTATCCGGGCCTTCTCGGCGGCGGCGGGTGCAGGCTGTGGCACTGCAGCCGTGATCTTAGCCAGTGCAGCCCGCAGCTGCTTGTCTGACTTCTCCAGCGCAGCCAGTCGCCGCTTCAGGTCGGCGAATGTGCGCCGGGCGGTGGACGTAGGCTTGCGGAATGGCGCGACAGCCTGCTTGGCTTCATGGCGGGATATGCGGGCGATCTCGTCTTTGAATACTCGGGCGATGTTGGGCATGAGGTTCCTCGTTGGGTGTTTGTTGGTAAGAATACGCGGATTTAGCGCCGGGGCAAGTAGTTTGCTGGCGTTAGGCTACCGTAACAGCGCCACAACCGCAGCGACTGCGCCGATCGCCGTGAGCACGAGGATGACAACGGTTAGGTAGAAATTCGGAGTTACTGACCAGTGCGGCTTCTTTAACTGATCCAGCCTGGCCGTCAATTCTGCATGCCTTTTCGCGGTGTCGGCTTCGGCAACTTTGCGCAGCTCCGCAGCTTCGCGCTCAATTCTGAGTGCCCTATAGATGCCGCGAAGTTGCTCACGCCGGTCCTCTGGTTGATCTTGGTCGAGACGTTCGATGGCATACACAACGTCAGCTACGCTCCAGTCCCGAGTCTGTTCGATCAACAATGTCTCCTGAGAGGGATAATTGATGAGGTGTACGACAGTTTGTATGTCCGCGGCGGATTTGTTTCTTGGGCTCATGACGGAAGCACCTTTTGCCTTTCACGGGGCCTACGGGCAACGCAGACGAGTTAATCTTTGACAGCCTTGGCGATGTCGGTCGTGGGGTTCCTTCCTAAACGGCTGCCCGAAGTTGGACTCGTGGATTGTGCCGCAGGGCAAAGATTTTGCAAACTGCTGGCGTGGCACACACACGCAGCTGCCCCCCATGTTTAACACAATCCACGTATTTGCGGGTCAGCGCCACAATGTACAGCGCCCACAGAGATACGCCGAACATTGACTCAAAGATAGCTAACCATCGGGCAAGGCCAAGCGGGACGATGTCGCCATAACCTACGGTCATCATTGTCACACCAGAAAAATAACATGCATCTGCCGGGCTTAGGGACGTCACCAGCGTCCCATTTTGCAAAAACTTCAACGGGCATAGCCAGTAAAACAGCGCCGCTACCAACAGGACGCAAAAAGCAAAAAGAAACGGCACAATTGGGCGTTGCATGGCCCCCAACATCCACATTGTCCATCTGGCCGCCCTTGACTTTTGGTATAGGGTGGCTTCAATTTGCCTGACGACGTTAAAAGATCGCCGATCAGAGGATAGCGCCGTATGTTTCTTCAGAAACTCAAGGGTTTCAAATAGATCCTCCTTTGACGTGTCCCCCCAAGCAAAATCATCAATAATTTTGAATAGGTCAGACGACGACTTCAGTGCCGCACAGTCGGTGGGTTTCTCGCCTATCTTGCTTAAATTGAACTGTGCGTGGTCAACATCAGCAGAATGAACAGTCGTATGGTATAGGCGCGCATTTTCGATAACGTTGCTGCGAATTATAAGGCGCTGCACGTGACTGTCCGTGAGGTAGAGTGCAGGCAAGCGGCACATATCAATTTGCACAGATCCGATCTGCAGGTTCTGGAGAGTGAGCCTGCAGCAGTTCAATCTCGTGATGTGTGTCTCTGCTTGGGGATTGCCGATGCCATACACTATGACTTTGCCAAGCACAAGGCATCCGTCCAGATAAACGGTTTGCAGCGGAAACTCGGTCATTGAAATGCTTACATCTCCGGTGATGATGCAGTTTGTAAATTCGACGCGTCTGGAGTTTCGCAGATTCAATTGTGCCACGGACAGAATCGTGTCACGGCATACGACATCGGGCACGAACAGGCGGCACTCCGACTGAACACCAAAGTCAAGATCGTCGGCTGATACGACCCGAAACGCACCGTCACTTGACGGGTTGGAAACATCGATCTCAGTTGGTTCTGGTGGTAGTGCTTGGTTTGCGACGTACCGGTCAAGTGATTGCCGGTCAATAATGCCGGAGTTAGCTAGCATTTTCGAGAACAGCATCTTTATCTTTGGATACACGATGACGCTATTGTCGGGGGGCACATGGCTTGTCAGACCGATAATGGTTCTTGGCATGATATAATCCTTTTAAGTCATTCTGTGGCAACCGGCGCAAACCCCACGCCCGCCGCGCTGCGCTGCCATACGTAATCGTACACGCGTCCCGCCAACTGCTTAGCATCGTCATCGGTCATCGGTGGGCGTGGCAGCGTCGTATACAGGCGATCCAGGATCAGGGTTTCGACCTCAGCCTGCGTCTGGGCATTCAGGAACCAGTGCGGCAAGATCGGAAGAGCACACGTCTGAACTCCAGTCA
>CAIZFH010000272.1 GCA_903932155.1 uncultured Granulicella sp.
AGTTCCGTTGGATTCATTTCTTTCTCCGGATAGAGCATGTTTCCGAACGCCGCGACCTGCGGAATCCTGTGTGACGCAGTTTTCCTTGCGAGAAGATCACGTAGCGTCTTCCGCTCCGAGGATGTCTAGGTGAAATCGCTCTAGCCTCCCGATTTATTATTGAAACCAAGCTCTGTGTTGATCTGCTGCATCTGCATTGGCAACTGTTGCAGCAGAATCTCAGCCTGGCTGTATTGGGCTTTCAACTGTGCCGTCAGAGGAACAATGTAGTTGGTCTGGAAGTTGCTGATGTTTGTCTGTAGGCCCGAGTAGTTGGTGCTGATGCTTTGCAGGTCCACCGTGAAGGCACCATTAGCCGGGCTGGTAAAACTGGTTAGTTGTTGATCCAGTGAATTGGCAAAGCCGTTGAGAGCAGATCCCTGAAAAAAAATCTGCACATCATTAAAGTTGTTCTGCAGTTTGCTATTCAGGGCAGCAGTATTGACGGACAGTGTGCCGTTTTTATTCACCGAGATGCCCAGTGATGTCAGGTTGGATACGGTGGTAGTGCCTGAAGCAGGTGTATAGGTGTAGCCCAATGCTTCCTGAAGTGTGCTCTGCAGACTGCGCACGATAGAGTCGCTTGCGAGTACCCCTTCGCTGGATCCATTGAAGGTGAATTGAGTGTTTACGTCACCGATGGCTTTGTTGTAGTCAGTCACAAACTGATTGATGGCTGTCGATGCCTGGGCGGTATCGGGCGCGATCGTGAGGCTTACATTGGTTCCGGGGCTGGCGTTCAGCAGATTAAGGGTGACCCCTGGCAAAGCTCCCGTGACCGTATTGGATGCGCTGGATAGAGTGATGCCATCGACGGTGACAGATGCGTTGGCACCGGTGACTGCCTGACTAAAGCCAAGTCCGCCGGTGCCTGCGGTTACCATGAAGTTGGCCGCGCTGCCCGAAGTATTGCTGACGATGGCCAGACGAGACCCGTTCGCGTCGGTGATGACGTTGGCGGTGACGCCAAGGTTGTCACCGTTGATGGTGTTGGCAACATCGGTGAGGGTGCTGGTACCAGTGCCAGTCGAGATAGTGGTGGGGTTGCCGCTGGCATCCGTAATAATGAAGCTGCCGGCTGCCAGGGGTGTGGTGGCGTTGGTAACGGTGCTGGATGCCCAGGAGGCGGTGGAGGCCAGGCTGCCGACAACGACGATGTGATTGCCCACCGTGGCTCCAGACGCCGCGGACGCGGAGACGATTGTGGAGTTGGACGAACTCACGGTTCTTGCGGATAAAGGGCCTGTGAGGTTGTTGAGAGACTGCATGTCATTGTCAAGATTGGTTGTGTCGGTCTGCAACTGATTCAGGGCCGTGGCCTGGCTTTGCAGCGTGGCTTCCTGGTTCTGCCAGTTCGTCTCAGGTGCCTGCGCGGCGGTCACGGCAGCATTCACTGCGGCGGTGATATTAATGCCTGCGGAAGATGCACCAGTGGCAGCTTGCAGGATCTGGCTGAGATCGATGCTGGATGAGGAAGATGTCGATCCCAACAGCGTATTCAATGCGGAGACTGAGCTCATAAAGTTTCGCCTATTTCTGTATTTGGACCGCGGCATGTTATCTCGATCCTCGTTTCCATCGATTCCATGCGCAAGACATTATCGGCACATTGGGCTGCGGCGTACAGCATGAGAAAAAAAAGGGTGGCGCTCGAAAGCGCCACCCCGAGGGTACAAGCAACTTAGTTTACTGGAGAAGCTTCAAGACAGCCTGCTCCGCCTGGTTGGACTGAGACAGGGCCGCCATGCCGGTCTGCTGGAGGACGTTGTATTGCGTCATCTTTGCAACCGTAGTTCCAATATCAGCGTTCTGCACGTTGTTCTGCGCGCTGGTCAGGTTTGTGACCTCGGTGTTTTGCACGTTGGTATCCGCGGTCAACTGGTTGACGGATGCGCCGATGGTTCCACGGCTTGCGGCAACCGTGTTGATTGCAGCAGTGATGGCAGTCAGCGCCGTGGAGGCAGCGCCGATGGAGGTAAGGACAGTCGCATTCAGGGCCAGGGTTGTGGACGAGAGCGCGCCGGTCGTGGTCGAGGTCGTTGTGGTGCCACCGGACGTACCATCGCTGGTGAATGTGGTGATGGGAGTGGCGCTGAAGACGGCCGTTCCGTTGAAGTTGGTGGTCGAACCGATCTGAGTGATCTCAGTCAGGATCGACTGATACGCGGTGTTCGCAGCCGTGCTCTGCGCGGCCGTGAGCTGACCGTTGGCGGCTTCCGTCGCCAGCGATACTGCCTGGTTGAGCAGGGAGGTAACCTGGGAAAGGGCACCGTCAGCGGTCTGCAGCAGGCCGACGCCGTTGGCTGCGTTCTGACTGGACTGGGTGAGTGCAGCGATGTTGGCGCCCAAACCGGCAGCTACCGAGAGGCCCGCCGCGTCGTCCGCACCGGAGTTGATCTTCAAGCCGGTGGACAACTGCGTCAGGGTGTTCTGTAGCGATGCCTGTGTGGAAGAGAGTGCATTTTCAGCGTGCAGCTGGGAAATACTATTCAGGACACTGATCATTGTTATTGCTCCTTGTATCGAATTCCGCCTGCACCGAACTAGTTCCGACTACAGCACAGTCCGGAGTTGCTACTTGGAGCAGGTGGTTTATTATTACGGGCAATCTATCGGCGAGTCGTTCCGAGGATTCTAGTGGGTAGTGAAAAAACATTTTGCAAATGAAATCTTTCGTGTTAGTAAATGCGACCTAAGTGCTATGCGGGAACTCGAATCGCAAGAAATGCTTAAGTTATTCATCGCACCATGCGCGGTTACGCGCGACGAGTATGTTGCTGCATAAAACGGTGGAGTAACAAGGACGGAACCCAGGCGATAATGTAACGCATAAAGTAAATTGTTTTCCGAGCAGGTAAAAGATATGTTGGGGCGCTATTCTTGCTGGCATTTACCCGTGCTTATTTACATTCGCGAGATTTTAGGCATTATTATATAAAACGCCTCACGTTATATCGGCATAACTCATGCGCATGACGTAAGACCAGCTTATAGCTGCCGGGATTCTCAGTGTTAAAACACGTGCTTTGAATTTATGAAACGCTTCTATGGAGTGCCAGGTCGTGGGGGTGTTGCAGATACCACTACAAGATCGACTCGCCGGTTCATTCTGCGTCCTTCGGGCGTTGCGTTATCGGCAACCGGACGGTATTGTCCATAGCCCACGACGGAGAGCTTAGTCGGGTCGAATCCGGAATTATCCACCAGCAGTTGCAACACAGCCATCGCGCGAGCCGTGGATAATTCCCAATTCGATCGAAATTCATCGGTATGGATCGGCTGATCGTCAGAATTCCCTTCCACACGAAGTTCCATTTTATGCTGGGCTAGAACCGTCGCGATCCGCTCGATTTTTTCCGCGGCACCAGGCAGCAACTCCGCCTTCCCGCTGTCGAAAAAGCCAAGTTCATTCAGGCTGACCACAAAACCCTCGGGGGTTACTCGCATCACCACCTCATGCTCCTTGAGTTCCTCACCGACAGCCGACTCAAGCTGCTGTCGAAGCTGCGCGACATTCAGGGATGACTGGATTAATGCGTCGTCGTTATTAGTCTCCGTACTCTCGGTCTGAGCGGATAGAGACGGATTCAATGATTGATTGGGATCTGCAACTCCGCTGCTGCCCTGGCCTGCGGAGAATGCTCCCATCTGTTGGAATCCGATATGAATGGCCTGGGAGAGTTTCTTGATCGTCTGTTTGTCGCGAAAGGAGGACGCAAACAGCACAACAAAAAATGCGAACAGCAAGGTGATGAAATCAGAATAGGACAGGAGCCAGCGATCCCGATTTGCCGGCTCCTCAGAGTGTCTTTGTCTCGTGGGTCTCATCGCGAAGCTACTTTCAGCGGAACGCGCCGGGTAGGCACAGCCATATAACTCCTAAGTTGCAGTTCAAGAGCACGTGGATTTACCTCCTCGATAATCGAGAGGACTGCCTCCAGAGTCATTTCCTGGATGATCTGTCGCTCGCGCTGACGAATTCTGAGCTTTCCAGCCCATGGCAGAAAAAGTAGATTTGCTGAGGCGACGCCATAAATGGTTGCCACGAAGGCAACCGCGATCCCCTTGCCGACCTCATTAATATCTTGTAGGTGTTGCATGACTTGGATCAGTCCCAGCACCGCTCCGATGATACCTATGGTTGGGGCAAACCCCCCAGCGGCTTCAAATACTTTGGGTACGCGCTCCTCTTTTTCGCCAAGATAGTCAATCTGTAGTTCCATCATTTTGCGCAAGTCGGTGGCGTTGACGCCGTCGATCGCCAGCATAAGACTTTCCTTGAGAAAGGGATCTTGAATCTTCGCAAGCTCCGTATCGAGCGAGAGTATCCCATCCCTTCGGGCCTTATAGGCGTAACGCAACAGGTTCTGCACCAGAGAGTCCGACTCTGGCTCTGCATTGAAAAAGACATATTTGAGATGATGAAGCGCCTGTAGCACAATCTTGAGAGGGAACTGTACCATCACGGCACCGAATGTCCCTCCAATGACGATCAAGGCCGCAGTCGGCTGCAATACCTGAGCCAGCTTGCCTCCATCGAGCATCAGTCCGACTATGATTCCGGTCAGAGCGAGGGCTATGCCTCCAAGCGTGCTCTTATCTAAATTCATCTTCCTCAAGTCCAATCATTGATACGCAAGCAAAATGTGGGTTAACCGGTCAAAGGCACTGAAAAGCTCGACATACATACCTCTTGGTCTACAGCCCTGGCCCTCCTCGGATTCCAGATGGGAAGTCAACTTCAGTCAACTGGGTTTCTACTATCGGCATGTAGGCGAAAAACACATAGGCCGCCAGCAAGGCAGACATGGGGTGTACTATGCAAATCCAAAGCAGAATCCGTTGGTATCCCCCTCACGATCCGTTGGAAATTCGACCTGGCTATGCCGATAGACAGTAGGCTATCCGAATACTTAATGGCATGTAGCAGCGAGTCCGGCGAGTCGAAACCACCTTCCATACACGTAGTAGCAGGGGTACGAGACACATGTTTTCGATTATTGGGATTGTCGGCGTTTTCGGCGCGGTGCTGGCCGGATTCCTCATGGAAAAAGGGCAGGTGGCTGTTCTCATGCAGCCTTCTGAACTTGTGATCATCGGCGGCGCAGCAGTCGGAACTCTGCTGGCGGCGAACCCGATGCATGTGCTGAAAAAGATTGTGTTTGACCTGACCAGAATTGTTAAAGGATCGATGTTTTCCAAGCAGCGTTATCTCGACTCGCTCAAGATGATGTTCGCTCTCTTCAACAAGGCGCGCAAAGACGGAATGGCGGGGATCGAGTCCGATATAGAGGAGCCGGAGAAGAGTGCCTTGTTCACTAAATACCCGTCTTTTATGGCGAACCATCACATTCGAGACTTTGTGTGCGACACAATGCGGATGGCGATAACGGGAGGCGCGAGCACATTTGACGTTGACCAGATGATGGAACTGGACATGGATGTCCATCATGCTGGGGCAAGTCAGCCGGCTAACGCGTTGTCCACCATGGCCGATGCACTGCCTGGTCTGGGTATTGTGGCCGCTGTCCTGGGTGTGGTTATCACCATGAGTTCGCTCGGCGGACCGCCAGAAGAGATTGGGCGGAAGGTGGCGTCGGCACTGGTCGGAACATTCCTTGGCATTCTACTGTGCTACGGCTTGGTTGGCCCGCTAGCCGCAAATCTTAGCAAGTTGAACGATGAAGAGCATGCGTATTATTACGTTCTGCGTGTTGTCATGCTGTCTTTTATTAAGGGGATGTCCCCGCTCTTGGCAATCGAAATGGCACGAAGGGCAATTCCCGAGCACGTCCGCCCTAGTTTTCAGGAAGTGGAGAAAAGCTGCCGCCAGAAGGATGCATCACCCATGCCAGCAGAGGAAGCGGCATAGTCGGCTTACGGAAGGGTTGGCATTGTGGAACAGACACCAGAGATCATCATCATCAAGCGCAAGGCAGCCCATGCGGGACATCATGGTGGTGCCTGGAAGGAGGCTTACGCCGACTTTGTTACCGCGATGATGTCGTTGTTC
>CAIZFH010000273.1 GCA_903932155.1 uncultured Granulicella sp.
AGGCCACCTTCGCCTTGAACACCGCTGTGTGGTTCCTGCGTGGACGTCTGCTCATCTGCTCTCCTCATCCCAGCCATTTTAGGCTGCGAGCGAACAGAACTCCCACTTATCCCCCTGTCCGAATTTCCGAGCCCAGCTCTCTGTTCAATAACCGCTATTCGCCGGGATCGCCACAGTTCACAAATTGAAAGGATCCCGGCACAGCCAGACTCAAGGCTCGGATAATCTCCGGCAACTTCTTTTCAATCGTCGGCCAGTGATTGTCGGAGAGGGTTATGACTGCAATTCGTCGGTTCAACCAGTTCTGCTGATAAGTGAGATTCCCCTCCGCGGTCAGCAGAACTTCGATTCCAGCATCCTCTGCCACCTGCAGCAAGACACCGTTCCTCAGTCCCTTCCATCCCATATAACTCGCGGTAACGATATCTTATTCAACCAATGCGAGCCGCAAACGATGAGGAAGGCATTCGTCTAGCAAAATCCTCATGCGGCCGATCGGCGTCGGGCGTGTGCAAACTCCACCAACTGCCGGATCGTATCAGCCTCAAGCGTAGGATAGTCGGTTTGAATCTCCTCCACCGATGCGCCCATGTCGAAATCCCTGACAATCGAATCGGGAAATATCCGTGTTCCGCACACCGTGGGCCGACCGGAACACCGTCCCTCAACCCGCTCCACCAGTTCGCATCCTGTCCAGTCCATCGCCGCCTCGCTATCGCAACCCTCTCCATCTCAATTCTACCGCTCAACCATCTCCCAGCAAACCACTAAAATCTCTCCCACTACCTCAATCCGCCCACACACCGGCATAAATAAATCGCCAGCGAATTACTCTCAATCAACTAAATTGAAATTGTTATCCTGAGCGCAGCCTCTCGCAGCTTCATCGCGTGAGGCGAAGTCGAAGGACCTGCGTCAATCGTTGTGCCTTACTGATTGGACGGCACAAGTAATATCTGCGCTTGTCCACTCTTGTTGCGCAGAAGTATTTGATCGCCCTTTTGTTCTATTCGCAGGTCGCCTTTAATGGCCTTGCAAACAAGAGAGTCTTGTACTGCTTGCTCTTCTCTAAAGGCTCCTGAATAGGCATAACCCGGATCGCCCGCATCAAATTCCAGGTCGTCGCCAGAAAGTTTGTAGGTTCCTGCCCACATACCGGCTCCAGGCGTTCCGCTAACATTGCCATTCATGAAAAGCACCCAAGCTGGCTCCGTCGCATCGATAAGACCATCTTTATCCGCTCGATCAGAATTATCCATGCGATATTTAGCGATTCGCCACCAGCGGTCTTCGATTCCCTTTGGATGCAATGCACTTAGCACCGCAATCGGATGCTGGTCGCTGTCAAAGAAAGTAAGGTTGCCCTTATTCAATTCATAGGACCTACTCTTGTGAAGAGCATCTTCGAATAGGTTGGCAACGCCCTGGTCCTCAATGCAAGTGCCGCCCTTCGTATTTCCCCCCTCTGCGTAGGGTGTAAAAAACTTCAGCCCCGTCTGCTGGCGGTATTCAAAGGTAATATTGAACAAATAACACGGTTCGCTGAAAGTAATTCTGTTCTGCTCGATGTCGATCACAATGTGAGATAAGATGTGCGATAAATCCTGCGTCGAACCCTCGATTTGCTTGAGACGCCAGAAGGTATCGCGCAACTCAGAAATATCCTTGCCGTTATGCATTGGCGCAGCCGTCTGCTGCGCAGCTAACGGACACAAAGCAGCCAGAAGAATCACACCAAGCGATAGACTTGCGCGCATACAGTTCAGCCCTCTGCATTCGCCGCCAGTCTAACACCACGCCCCCCCGCAGTTGTCCATTCTCCCCCTCCCCGAGTAGACTGGTTGACCGACACCGCACCAATCAAATCTCAAAGGTGAACCGATGAACCTCCGACCGCTCCCGCTCCTCTGTGCATCCCTTCTGCTCGCCGCCGCCACAATGCCAGCCCAGGCTCCCGCCACACCTGCCGCCCCGCCCGCCGCTGCACCCCCCGCCGGAAGTCCAGCCGCCCCCGGTGCTGATGCTCCGCGCCGCGCCCCCGCAGGCCCGTATGTACAACCCGCTCCGGTTGCGCCCGGCGACCTCACCAAATGGCCGCGTGGTGTCTCGCCCGCAGAGGTCGGCAAGGCGCTCTCCGAGCACTTCGTCACCGGAACGCAAGGCGCGCGATTCTCCGGCTACCCCTATGTATGCACCTTCTATGGAGCGATGACCTTCGCTGCCCTCACCCATGACGACGCATTGCGCGACCGCCTCATCACCCTGTTCAACCCAATGTTGCCGGGCGGCACGGGCCGCCAGCCGCAGCGGCACCATGTGGACGACTCCATCTTCGGCGTCATGCCGCTGGAGATCGCCATCCAGACCAAAGGACTGCCCAACTACGATCCGAAGTACCTGCAGCTAGGCCAATCCTGGGCAGACCGTCAGTGGGCGCCCCCAACGCCCGATGTCACCTACCCTGAAGCGGTCGTGCCGCTCGACAACCTGCAGGGCCTATCGCCCGAGACGCGCTTCTGGGTCGACGACATGTACATGCTCAACATGCTGCAGCTCCAAGCCTATCGCGCAACCGGCGACCGCAAGTATCTCGACCGCGATGCCCACGAGATGGTCGCTTACCTCGACCGCCTGCAGCAGCCCAACGGCCTCTTCTTCCATGCGCCCGACGTCAAGTACTACTGGGGACGCGGTGACGGCTGGTTCGCCGCCGGCATGGCGGAGATGCTGCGCACACTGCCCGCAAATCATCCCGACCGCCCGCGCATTCTCGCCGGCTACAAGCTCATGATGGCCGGGCTGCTCAAGTATCAGGGCGCGGACGGCATGTGGCGCGAGCTCATCGATCATCCCGAGGCATGGCCGGAATCATCCAGCACTGCTATGTTCGCCTTCGCCATGATCACCGGCGTCAAGCATGGATGGCTGGATGCAGATGCCTACGCTCCCGCCGCGCGTCGCGCCTGGATCGGCGTGGTCGGCTACGTCGACCAGAACAAGGACGTCACCCAGATCTGCACCGGCACCGGCAAGATGGACAATATGCAGTACTACCTCGATCGCCCCCGCGAGACAGGCAACCTGCATGGCCAGGCGCCTGTCATCTGGGCCGCGGTAGCCCTGCTGCGTGACGAGAAGTAATCCTTCTTCCGCGCAACAGATGTGACAGGGATCACAGAACCCCGCCTTGCGCGGGACTAACCTACTTCCTCTGGGGCCAACCGGAGCATCATGTGCCCATAGTCCTGCCGCCGCCTCGTTGGGGCGGTGCGGCTTTTAAGCCATACTCCCGCGTGACTTCCACCCAGCATTGCAAAATCACGCAATCTCCGCCATACTTAGTTGTTGGGTTGTGTGAGCTTGGATCCCGCCTGTTTCTACTGTTGTTCCTGCCTTCAACGGAAGATCGCTCGATTTCATCTCTTCGCCCAAACACATCGTTGTCTTTGAGAGGATTCCCTAAGTGTTGATGATCCGTCTGGCGCGCGTTGGCGCCCGCAAGCAGCCCCACTATCGAGTAGTTGTCATCGAGAAGGATCGCGCACGCAATGGCCGCTCCGTCGAAGTCGTTGGAACATACAACCCGCGCACCACGCCCGCCTCGCTCGAACTCAAGCGCGACCGCATCGACTACTGGGTCGGCAATGGCGCGCAGCTTTCGGACCGCGTCGGAAAACTCTTCACTGCGCCAGTTCCTGCAGTCGCCGCCACACCAGTTCCTGCTCCTGTCGCTGAGCCAGTCGTTGAAACGGTCGCTGAGCCAGCCGATGAAGTAGCCCCGGCCGTCTAGTACTACTACCCTCACTAGAGTTCTTCCTATTAACTAATTGGTTATCAAGTAACCAGTTTCCAGTGCCAAAAGATGTAGCTAACTACTTTATTTTCCCCTTTTTTTCCCTTTTTGTCACGTAGACTCTTCGAAGGGCCGTTTCCAAACAAAGCGGTCTGCGTGTCACGCTAGAACTCTCTCCAAAACGCGACACGGGTCTGTACCGGCTGTAGTGATTTTTTCCCTAGAACCTCAACTTAGATTGAGGCAATGGGACGAATCATGTCGGCGCAGCATACTCCCAAGAGGTGTCTGTGATGAGCGAAGTTACTCCCGCAACAAACGGCCATGCATCGGAAAAAATGAAGCAACTCATTCTGGAAATCGTCCAGGCCTTGGTCGATATTCCAGAGAGTGTCTCCGTCGAACTGATCGAGGAGCACGACTCTACCATCCTGCAAGTCCGCGTCGCTCCACAGGACATCGGCAAGGTGATCGGCAAGCAGGGCCGCACGGCTCGCTCGCTGCGCACCATCCTTGGCGCTGCCAGCATGAAGCTGCACCATCGCTTTTCGCTCGACATCCTCGAGGATGATGACAACGAGGAAGACGGCGACCAACAGCCGTAGTCCGCGGACTTACCGCGCTCCGATCCGGCCTTCCCCCCGCCCAGAACGGTCGGCAGGGTCGAATATTTCTCGAATCGCTGTTGATGGAAACCACAGCAGTTCAGTGGCTTTTCCCTCACGATAAGACACCTTGTACACTTTCCCATTCCACGTGTATTCGAGAGATGCTCTAACATGGAGCCCATGGAATCCGCCTCGCATTGGATTGTGTTGGCACGCATCCTTCGGCCTCAGGGGCGCAAGGGAGAGGTGCTGGCCGACCTCTTCACCGACTTTCCAGATCGTTTCAGCCATCAGCCACGCGTCTGGCTCGCGCCAACCGGGTTTGCAGATTCCGCCTCCGCCGGTTCATCTTCCGCGGATCTTCCCCATACATCTCAAACCCCTGCCAACTCGGCCCGCATCGCCCAGGTTGCCTCACACTGGCTTCCCGTCGGACGCAACGCCGGACGTATCGTCCTGCACTTCACCGGCATCACCAGCATCGAGCAGGCCGCGCAACTCGCCGGCAATGAGGTCCTCGTTCCGCGCACCGAGCGCACGGCCCTCGAAGCAGACGCATCCTACATCTCCGATCTCATCGGCTGCACTGTCTTCGACCGCGATCGCACCCTCGGCACCGTCGCAGACGTTCAGTTTCCTACCTCGCCAGACGGTTCGCACCGCCTCGACGACGCCGCACCCTTACTCACAGTCACCTCTCCCTCCGGCGATGAGCTGCTCATTCCATTTGCCCGCGCCTTCCTCCTCGCAATCGACCCCGCCGCAAAGTCCATCCACATGGCGCTGCCCGAAGGCCTCGCCGAACTCAACCTCCAACCCAATCCAGGCGCCCCAAAATGACGATGCGCTTTGATATCCTCACGCTCTTTCCTGACTTTTTCTCCGGTCCGCTCGATTATGGAATCCTCAGCCGCGCCATCGCCACCGATACTGTACAGGTCGCCCTCCACGACCTGCGCGACTTCACTCATGACCGCCATCGTACCGTGGACGACCGCCCTTTCGGCGGAGGCGAAGGCATGGTCCTGAAGCCACAGCCCATCTTCGAGTGCATCGAATTGCTCGAAAGCAGGAGCACGATGTACAGCACAAATAATGAAATAAACCAGATAGATATAAGTAAATATGAAAGTAATAATTCAATAACTGGAATTGCCCCAAAGTCCACCCGCGATACCACTCGCCAATCCGTGATCCTTCTCTCCGCGCAGGGCAAGCCCTTCACCCAGACCACCGCGCACCGTCTCGCTACCCTCGACCGCGTCGTTCTCATCTGTGGCCGCTACGAGGGCGTAGACGAGCGCGTCAGCGATCTCCTCGCCGACCAGGAACTCTCCATCGGCGACTACGTCCTCAGCGGTGGGGAGCTGGCTGCTGCCGTCGTCCTGGACGCCACTGCCCGCCTACTCCCCGGAGTCCTCGGCCACGCCGATTCCTCCCGCTATGAGAGCTTCGGCGCCCCCGACGAAGAGTGCCACGATCCAGCCAATGCAATCACCTCAGACGGCGTCCCCCGCTCCACCCACGGAGCCGGCGGCATCCTCGACTACCCCCACTACACCCGCCCCGCAGACTTTCGCGGAGCACCCATCCCCGATATCCTCGCCAACGGAGACCATCTCGCCATCCGACGCTGGCGCCGCCAGGCCGCCCTCGCCAAGACCCTCCGCAACCGTCCCGACCTCCTCGCCCACGCCCCCCTCACATCCGACGACCGCGCCTACCTCGCCACCCTCGGCTACTTCGCTGCCAGTCCCAACTCATGACACTGTATGCAGTGATTTTCGTGTAAACTATAACTTCGACTCTCGAACAGGAAAGTATCCATGTCTATTCATCCGATTATGCAAAAACTGGCCGCCAAACTTGAGCGGACCGACCACCCCGCCTTTGGCCCCGGAGACACTATCCGCGTCCAGGTCCGTATTCACGAGGGCGAAAAAGAACGCCTCCAGGCCTTTGAGGGCATGGTGATCGCCACCAACAATGGCCCACAGGGCACTTTTACTGTGCGTAAGATGAGCTTCGGCCAGGGTGTAGAACGTATCTTCCCTTATAACTCCAAGGTCATCGATCGCATCGAGAAGCTACGCTCCTACGAGGTTCGCCGCTCCAAGCTCTTCTACCTGCGCGGTCTGCGCGGTAAGGCTGCCCGTCTGCACGAGGTCGCCCGCGCCTCCTAGGAGTATTCATAACGAAGTTCTGCCACACACAACACAACGGCCACAATGGGTCTCCATTGTGGCCGTTGTTACGCGGAAGCAACCCTACTTCGGCTGCTGTACCGTGGGAGCAGACGAAGTCTCCGTACTGCTCGCAGTTGCTGTTGCCGTATCCGCAGTGCTCGCCATCGCGGTTGCCGCTTCTGTCACGACCGGCTTTGTTTGAATGGTAACGCACGGTTGCTCCACCTCGATCTGCCCCGGTTGAGCTGCCGGCCCTATCTTGCGTATCATCCCCGTCGGGCATGGAGACAGAGGTGCCGCCAGCATATCGGCAGGCAATGGAGGCGCCTTCTTCATGTTTACGCCCGCTTCCACACCCTCCTGCTTCGATCCTGGCCATACGTACGGGGCTTGCATCGTCATCCCATATCCAATGGTTGGATACTTGGTAGGTAGAACGAACTCGCGGTCCACAGCCACCCATGCCTTCTCCGCTCTACTCCCAAGCAATGGTCTGTCCGATGTCAGTTCGATCGGATGTCCTTCGACCGTCACTCGCAGCATATTGCTCTTAAACGCCCCAGCCTGCTCCGTCGCCCCCGGAAATGGGCCGGGCGACACAATCGTAGTTCCGATTCCCGGCACATACACATAGATGTACTTCAGATCGGGAATGTTGAAGTTGATGCGCGCCTTGTTTGTCCACCCATCCACGGTCAGGGTCGCGGATCGAATCAACACAGGAGTCCTCTTGGGCTGCTTCTCCTTCTTCACCTCGATCTTCTTGCCACGCTCGTCATACCCCATGTTGTTCGCAGTCTGAAACACAGGATTACCGGCTCTGTCGAAAAGCGGGTGCCCCTTCTTGTCACGGATCTGCTGCACCACTGGGTAGAACATCAGATTCCCGTCCGGATCCACGCGCTGTTTACCCTCTTCATTCAGCATCGGCTTCGGAGGCAGAACTTCCACCGTGTTTGGCCCCGTGTATACGTTCTTGGCCGCCTTGGGCGGCTTAGGGGGTTTGGCTTGCCTGCCCTGTTTGACTTGCGTAACCGGCGTTGCTTGCGGAACAGGCCTGACAGGCGTTGCCTGCGTAACCGGCGTCGCTTGCGGGGCCGGCTTGACTGGCGCTGTCTGCGTAACTGGCGTTGCTTGTGGAGTCGGCTTGACCGGCGCTGGCTGTGTAACTGGTATTGCTTGAGGGACCGGCTTCACTGGTGTTGCTTGCTTGACCGGCGTTGCTTGCGGGGCTTGCTTGACTGGCACTGCTTGAGTAGCAGGCTTGCTCTTCTTGCCCTTCGCCTGTGCCGTTGCGGCTGCCTGAGCCGCAGCCTGTGCCTGTGCTGCGGCCAGCGCCCTTGCCCGTGCGGAATCCTGTGTGCTGGTCTGCGAAGAGGTCGCAGATGGCGGGGCGGCTGTGCTGTTAGATGTCTGCGCCACAGCGCAGGAGACGCCCTGCATCCAACACAGTACTATCAATGTGGATCCAACCGACAACGATGCAATCGCTGCGCGCACAAAGCTCGCCCTGCGAATCAGCGGTCTCCGGACCGGTGAAACCTTCGCGATGAGCATAGGCATACTCCTCGACCGGATCATCCTCTACGCGGTCTGCGTGAGCAGACGTAAACCTGATAAATTCGCAGAGAAATAAGCGAGGCCCACGCTGTGCCACGAGAATACAACAACTGCATCCGTTCAAACCATGATTTTTTCCACTGTTAACAGTAATAAGCTCGTAGCCAGACATGGGCACTGTTTCCCCCTTCTCCAACCCTCCCGATTTCCGTCCCGCGCACCCCATCTCAGCGGCTGGTGCCAGGCAGCGCATGCTCAGGCTTCTGGTCTGCTCCGACGAGCACGAACAAGCCCTGCGCCTTATCGGCTTCCGCTCCATTGCAGGTGTGGACGAGGTCGGTCGTGGTGCTCTCTTCGGCCCTGTCGTCGCCGCCGCTGTCATTTTGCCTGAGCAAATTGCCCCGCTGGCAGACGCGGGCCTCAAGGACTCCAAGCAACTCACCCATCTCCAGCGTGAAACCCTCGACCGTCTTATTCGCTCCTCGGCCCTGGCCATCGCCATCGCCGAGATCGACGCGGCCACCATCGACCACGTCAACATCTACCAGGCCACGCGCCTTGCCATGCTCGCCGCCGTCCGCAACCTCGCGCTTGCCCCCGACCACCTCCTCATTGACGCCATGCGGCTCGACCACCCCTGCGCCCAGACCAAGCTCATCCATGGCGACGCGCTCTCCCTGTCCATAGCCGCCGCCTCCATCATCGCCAAGGTCCATCGCGACCGCCTCCTCTGCGCGCTCGATGCCCAACATCCCGGCTACGGCCTCGCCTCGCACAAGGGATACGCCACCGCCCAACACCGCAGCGCCCTCACTGTCCTCGGCCCAACCCCACTCCACCGCCTCTCCTTTGCCCCCGTCAAAGCCTGTTCCAGCCTCCTTTTCACCACATCCTCCAGCACACAGCTCAAAGCTCACGGCTAATCGCCGGGCAAATATCATACGACTGCAATTGCACCCGTAGATCGCCCTGAATCATCCAACTAGATGAGTCCCATGCGTTACCCTTGATCTATCCATGACAGATAAAGCTCCCCTCAAACTTCTCTGCATCACAGCTCATCCTGACGACGAGTGCTTCGGCTTCGGCGGGGCGCTCATGCTCGCCGCCGAACGAGGCATAGAGACCTCGGTCCTCTGCTTCACCGACGGCCAGGCAGCCACCAACCGTGGCACCGCCGCCTCCTCCGCCGAGCTGGGCCGCATGCGCCGCGTGGAGTTCGCCGCCTCCTGCAAGATCCTCGACGTCACCCACCACGAGGTGCTCGACTACCAGGACGCCCAACTCGAGTTCGCCAACTTCTCTCAAACCGCCGCCATCCTGGTCGAACGCATCCGCTCCTATCGACCCCATGTCGTCCTCACCTTCGGCAGCGACGGTGGGCAAAACACCCACGCAGACCACACCATGGTCTCCGCCTTCACTACCGCCGCCTTCCACTGGGCCGCACAGGCCAAGCGATTCCCCGACCTCGGCCCCATCCACACCGCGCAGCGCCTCTTCTACACCACCAGCAGCTTCTTCTTTCCCGGCCGCCCCTCGCCACTCCCCGCCCCCTGGACCGTCACCCTCGACGTCAGCAGCGTCCAGCACCGCAAGTTCGAGGCCTTCCGATCCCACACCTCGCAGCTTCCCCTCATGGAGCGCTTCGAATCTTTCTTCAAACAGCGCGCCAGCACCGAGCACTATACTCTCGCCGCCACCACCCGCCCCCAGCCCGCCGCCCACGCCACCGACCTCTTCGCCGGCCTCTAGCAGTCAACTAACAACCTACAACTTCCCTACCGCATCTGGAACTCCGGCGATCCCATCACCAGCGCCGCCATCCGGTTCAGGAGCTCGTCTGGAGCCACACTCTGCGCTCCGGCCTGCGCAATCCGTCCAGCCGCCTGTGTGCTCAGCGTATTCGCCTGCGCTGTCCACTGCGCAATCTGCTGGTGCATCAATTCATTCGTCTTCGCCGAAACCTCGCCCCCGATCATCGTCGATTCCAGAATAATCAGCGCCGCATCCGTCCTTGTCTGTTTCTCCATCTGTGTAGACGGTAGTTGTTCACTCAGCAGTCCCAGCGCAACCACCTTTGGCCCATCAAACTTCTGCTCAGGAAGCCTGTTGTAAGTCAACTGCACCGCAAAGTTCAGTCGGTCCACCAGCGCACCTGTATTCATCCACTTGTCCGCCGTAATCTTGTATCCGGTCGGCGGCAGCGCGTGGTACAGCTCCATCCCCATCTGCCGCATGTTATTCACCAAAGGTTGCAGGTTCGTCGGCTCGGTCAGCGTGCTGCGATACGCCGAGGTCAGAAACTCCATAGGCGTCTTCACTTTGTTGCGAAAATACTTCTTCGAGTTGAACTCCGGGCTCGCAACCATCGTCCGCAGCACCGCCTTAATGTCTCCGTCCGACGTAAGAAACGTATTCGTCATGCGGTCCACCAGAGCGGGCGGAGGATCGTCCGCCACAAGCCGCTGCGCAATCTTCCAACTGATAAAGTGTGCCGTCTGCGGGCTGTGTGCCAGCAGCTTCAATGCCTCCACGCCCTCCTTCATCCCCTCGTTGCCCGGAGCGTTTGCCGCTGCCATAGCTGTCTGCTCCGCGCCTCCGCCCATCTGCATCCCACCCATCTCCATCGTCGCATCTTCCATCGGCGACGCGGACTTCGCCGCAGTCACGGCAACCTTCGCATCCGAACCTTGAATCACAAACGGCGCGCCGTAGCCCACAGTGTGCCCCATCCACGTCTTTGTTCCCGGCTCATGTCGCCGCGCGTCAAACTGGAACCCGCCCCCCTGATAGGGCCGGTCCACCGTCCACCCCGTCAGGATCGCAGCCAGGTTCGTCACATCGGCCTGCGTGTAGCCCCCATCTACGCCCACAGTGTGCAACTCCATCACCTCGCGCCCGTAGTTCTCATTCAATCCCTTGTTCCCCGGCTTCGATCGCGGGTTCATCGGGTTCACTCCATTGGCCAGTGAGTCCGGCCCAATGCTCTCCCAGTTGTCCAGATACACCTGCATTGCCGGACTCTGTGCGGTGGCAAGCAACAGATCGCCGAACTTGCCCAGCGCGTTCTTGCGGATTACGTCCCGCTCATAGCTCGTCGTGTACCACTGGTCCGCATCCTTGCCAATAAAAATATTGAAATGATTGAACCAGAAGTCCGTCATCACCTCCTGCAACTGCCGCTCGCTCAGGATCGCGCGTACCATCTTCCCCTGTGCCAGCTCTTGACCAATCTGGTAAGCCGCGCCCACATTCGCCGCCATCGCCAGAAATACCTCGCGCTCGCGCGGCGTAAAATCCGCCAGCATCTGCGCCTTCTGGTCGCCGCCCAAATAGCTGGTAAATGAGATCCTGTCCTCCACCGGCATCTTCGCCAGCACGGCCATCCGCTGGTTCTTGGGTAACGCAAACAGCTCGCCCGCAATCCGCGTTGCCGTTGCCTGACCCAGCGCCTTCTCTGCGGCCAACTCCGCATCCGTCGGCCCCGGCGCAACCACGCCATTCGCATCCGGCTTGCGGTTGTCCAGCTCCCGCTTCAGCTTTGCCTCCAGCACCTCGTACTCCGCCGTCAGCAGCGGATCAGTCGGCATTGGCCGCACACCGCCCGCCACCTGTTGCAACGTCACCCGGCTCGGAAACACTGTCAGAGCCTGCTCTGCCGTCATATTCAACGTAGGAAAGTCAGCCAGCCGCCGGTCCAGCGCAGCATTTGGTATCGCATCCGGATTCAGTTGCTGTTCAAACCACTTGTCCACGCCCATCGCCAGCACGCGATCCACATCGCCTGGCCGCGCGCCAAAGGTAAAGCGGTTCAGAATCTGCTCCGCGCGCTCGCGTTCGCTTAACGGAACCAGCACCTCGGCCTTTGGCGCGGCAATCTTCGCATTCGGAGACTTCGTCGCGGCAGCCTTGCTCTGGCCCACAGTGGTCTTGCCAGCCGGCTGCCGCACCACGGGAGCAGCCCCGCCCTGTGCCGGCATCGTCTGCACCGTCAGCAAGTTCATGGAACTCAGTAGCATGCCGAAAGAAATCACTCGTATCCTGGTCATGGCACTGCCTCTGCCTTCTTCAGACCTCGGTTCTCGCACGAAGTTGCGTTGCCGCCGCTACGCTCCATCGCTTCTTCGCGCTCCATGCCATCCGTGCCAGCAGAAGCGCCGCCAGCACCAGGGTGAATGGCATGGGAGCTTTCACTCCCTTCTTCACCAGCCACCAGTAGTGAACACATCCAGCAGCAGCAGCTACATACACCAGCGTATGCACGCGCCGCCACGCCTTGCCGCCCATCCAGCGCAGCACCGCCGCGGGCGACGTTACAGCCAGTACAAGTAGCAGCGTCCAAGCAAAGATCCCTACCTGAATGAATCGCCGCTTCTTCAAGTCATCCAGAATCGTCGGCCACACCAGCGTCCACTGTTCCACCACCACGCCGCCGTGTCCTACGCGCAGCCCCGCCCACACCGTAGGCAGGTCGTAGCCGGAGAATAGGAAGACATACGTCGCCAGGTGCAGCGTCGCATAGAAAAACGCGTAAAGCCCAAGCAACCGCCTGAACCGGATCAGGTTCCCCAGCTTCGGATGCAGCCGCCGCGCCGGCGTCACCGCCAGCGATGTCAGCAGCAGAAACAGCGTCCAGTAGCCCGTCTGGTGCGTGATCCAGTTCACCGGATCGGCCATCAGCCCCAGTTCGCCAGAGCGAAACTGCTCCAACAGCTTCAGCAGTGGGATCAGGCACACCCCATGCACCAGCACCTTGAGCCACGGAATCCAGCGAGTCGGCATTGCACTCCTAATAATTTTTCTTCAGGTCCATCCCCGAGTACATCCCCGCCACCTGGTCGGCATATCCGTTGAAGGGCAGTGTCGGAATCGTCTTCGGAAACGCGCTCGAATCGATCCGCCGCTCATGCGCCTGCGACCATCGCGGATGGTCCACCGACGGGTTCACATTCGAGTAGAAGCCATACTCATCCGGCGCGCTCTCGTTCCACGACGTCTTCGGCTGCTTGTCCGTGAACACGATCTTCACAATGCTCTTCCCGTTCTTGAACCCGTACTTCCACGGACTCACCACGCGCACTGGTGCTCCATTCTGGTTGGGCAGCACCTCGCCGTAGCAGCCAAACGCCAGAAGGCACAACGGATTCATCGCCTCGTCCATGCGCAGCCCCTCGGAGTAGGGCCAGTCCAGCGCGCTCGGCTTGTCCGGCATGTCGCTGCTCTTGTCGTCGGAGATAAACTGCACATACTTCGCGCTGGGCAGCGGCTGCGCCCACCCAATAAACTCGCTCAGCGAGTAGCCGTCCCACGGAATCACCATCGACCACGCCTCCACGCAGCGGTGCCGGTACACCCGGCTCTCCAGCGGCCTGTACTTCATCATCGTGTCAACGTCGATCGTCTGCGGCTTCTTCACCAGCCCCGCCACTTGCACCGTCCACGGCCGCGTGTGCAGCGTGTGCGCGTTCCGTGCCGGATCGCTCTTGTCCGTCCCAAACTCGTAAAAATTGTTGTACGTCGTCGCCTTGCTGAACGGCGTCTGCACGTCGGGCACCGTGTACTTCGACGGCACCGTCTCCAGCTTCTGGTCTGCATGGACAGCCTTGGGATGGAACAGCCCCGGCACTTGGTCCAGCAACACCGCCCCCGTGCCCAGCGCCGCCGCTCCATAGATAAAGCTGCGCCGGTTCAGGAACGCATCCTTCGGCGTAATCTCCGACGAAGCAATCCCGCCCTCCAAACTCCCGCCCCTTCGTATCACCATCGCGCCACCCCCGGCATTCTTAAATTAAACATACCGCAGCCCGCAGATTAGATTGCCCGCCGATGCTCCAGGGTTCGTCCATCGCAGGTATATTCGGTGGTGGGTCAGTTTGAACTCCGGTGCAAATGTTCTTCTTGACAGTCGCCATGGGCGGCATTATGACTATAGTCATATATGACCACAGTCTATTCACTACGCGAAAGAAAGAAGATCGCCCTGCGGTCGCAGATATTATCTGCGGCCATCGACCTCTTTTCGCGTCGCGGCCTCGACACCGTAACCATCGACGAAATCGCTGTGGCTGCCGATGTTGGCAAGGGAACCATCTATAACTATTTCGCCACAAAAGAGGACATCGTAGTGGCGTTCATGGCCGATCTAGAGGCGCGCATGGCGCCTAAGATCGCCCGTTTTAGGCCGGGACAACAGCCGGCGCATCGCATCCTTGCCGATTACATACTGCTGCACTTCAAGCTGAAGGAGCCATATCACGCCTTCGTGCGCGTGTTTCTGGCCCAGATGTTCCTGGATACCGCGCGCTTTCTTCCGTACATGGTGGAGATGCAGAAGTACATCGATCCGCCACTCCATTCACTCTTTGCCTCACTTCAAGAGCGCGGGAAGCTGCGGGCCGGCATCGATCTTCCGCAACTCGTCATGAGCTTTAAGACAATGCATCTTGGCCTCACGGCTCTCTGGGCTGTCGAGGGTCCGCCCTTTGAGCAAACAGCCCATGTAGTTCGCCAGCAAATGCAGTTCTTCACCCAAGGCATCATGAGGAAAGCACAATGAAATATTTGTCTGTCAGGCTCACAATTCTTCTTGCCTCCACGCTCGTCTCAGCGCAAATGCCCGCACCGGGCGGTAGTCCTCTTACACGCCACTATCGCGACGGAGAGACACTCACGTATCACATGACTGCCACCAATGAAGACTGGCACTACACCGCTGATGCCTCCGCCACGGCGAGAAAGACAGCCAGCGGCAGTTACATCGAGGATTTTCGCTGGACCGGCATGACGTCCAACGGGCAGCCCATCACGCTGTCGCCGGCGATGGCTCAGTTTCGCCAGCCCCTTTCACTCGATCCTAGCTGGACGCCTTCCATGCCCGATTTGAGCAAAGTGGACCTGCAGTTGGTCGGGCCAATTACGGATCTGATGACATTCTATGTAGACCTGTGGCTCATGAATAAAGTCGGCATTCTGCAGCACCCTGGAGATCACTTTTATGTGCCTAACCCACAGGTTGCCTCATGGGCGGACGGCACGCATGTGCTCATCGGAACGGACCACATCGACTTCGACCTGAATCTTCAGTCGATCGATCCGGTGAAGGGGACTGCTGTGGTTGTGGTTCGCCATGTGCCGCCATCAAGTCCCAATCTTCAGTTGCCAGCTGAGTGGATGCGGCCCCCGGTAGCGGACACGCCGAATAACTGGGTCGAGGTGACGAAGACAGATAGTGGGAAGTATCTGGCGGAAGTTGGCAAGGAGACCTTTGACGTCTTAATAACTGTAAGCACGGCGGATGGCAGAATACTCTCCGCAAGCATGGACAACCCCGTGGTGATGAGCGCTCGCGAGTGCGAGGACGCAGCGCTGGCCACGTGTGGCGCTGCGCAGCCGCATACCATCCACCGGCATATTGAGATTGCGCTACAGCATTGACATCCGCCCGCTTGTAATTCCTGCCCCGGTTGTCCCTCCGCCGCATTCCGACGACAATGGACGCATGAATGTTAACTTCGCCGAGCGCGCCCATAACCACAACTGGAAGCTCGACCCCATCGTCCGCTCGCTGCTCGACACCGACTTCTACAAGCTGCTCATGCTCCAGTTCATCTGGAAGAACTTCCCCGCCGTCCACGTCACCAGTGAGATCGTCAACCGCACCGCGCGCGTCCGCCTCGCCGACGAAATCGATGCGCCCGCCCTCATCGCGCAAATGGAACACCTCAGAGGTCTGCGCTTCCGCAAGTCCGAGCTGATCTGGCTCGCCGGCAACACCTTCTATGGCACGCGCCACATCTTCGAATCCGCCTTCCTCGCCTGGCTCGAAACCGACTTTCGCCTCTCCGACTACACCGTCGCCGAGCAGGATGGCCAACTCATCCTGCGCTTCACCGGCCTCTGGACCGAGGTCACCATGTGGGAGGTCTACGCCCTCGCCCTGGTCAGCGAGATGCGCACCCGCGCCGCCCTCGCCCGCCTCAACGAGATGGAGCTCGACGTCCTCTACGCCCGCGCCAAAACCCTTCTCTGGCAGAAGATCGAGCGCCTGCGCACCATCCCCGAGGTCAGCATCTCCGAGTTTGGCACCCGCCGCCGCCACAGCTTCCTCTGGCAGGAGTACGTCATAGAGTCCCTGCGCGCAACTCTCGGCCCCAGCCTCGCCGGCTCCTCCAACACATTCCTCGCCTACAAGCACGACCTGGAAGCCATGGGCACCAACGCGCACGAACTCCCCATGGCCATGGCAGCCCTCGCCGGCGACGACGCCGCACTCCACTCCGCGCAGTACCGCGTGCTGGAGCTATGGCAACAGAGCTACGGCGGCGAGTTGCTCATCCTTCTGCCAGACACCTTCGGCACCAGCCAGTTCCTCGAAGGAGCGCCCGACTGGGTCGCCGATTGGACCGGCCAGCGCGTCGACTCCAAAGACCCCATCGTCGCCGGAGACGAGTACATCCGCTGGCTCCAATCCCGCAACCGCGACCCGCGCCGCAAGCGACTCATCGCCTCCGACGGTCTCGACGTGGAAGATATTCTCAAGCTGCATGATTATTTCCACGGTCGCATCCGCTTCTCCGCCGGATGGGGCACCCTGCTCACCAACGACTTCCGTGGCTGCCATCCCCGCGGCGAGCGCGACTTCGAACCCATCAGCCTGGTCTGCAAACTTATGACCGTCGAAGGCCGTCCAGCAGTCAAGCTCAGCGACAACCCCCGCAAGTCAACCGGCCCCGCCAACGAGATCGCCCGCTACCGCCGCGTCTTCAACTCCCCCGCCGCCGATCCCACCGAAGTCCTCGTCTAGTTGTTCATTGCGAATCGTTCATTCTCTCGCATTGTGCGTAGTTATACTTCTCTTATGCGCCTCCCCTCCCTCGCTCGCCTCACTGCCGCACTCCTTCTTCTCCCGCTGCTCACCATTCAGCCCGCATTTGGATGGGGCAGCGACGGCCACATGCTCATCAACCGCATAGCCGGAGCCGCGCTTCCCGCGGATGTCCCCGCCTTCCTGCGCACCCCCGCGGCCCTCGACGCGCTGGAGTACTACGGCCCCGAGCCGGATCGCTGGCGTTCTACCGCCGAGCCCGAACTGAACGCTGCGCAGGCCCCCGAGCACTTCATCGACCTCGAGTGGGCGGACCTCGTCGGGCCGCTGCCTCGCCGTCGCTACGACTTCATCCATGCCCTCGCCACCGCGCAGGCCGCGCATCCCGACATCCCCATGACCGCGGAGAAGGTCGGCCTACAGCCCTATGTCACCTCCGAAGTCTACGAACGGCTGCAGAGCGCATTCCGCGACTATCGCGCCCTCGTCGCCGCCAAGCAGGACACCAAACCCTCCGAAGCCGAGATCATATTTCTCGCCGGCTGGCTCGGCCACTACGTCGGCGACGGATGCATGCCGCTGCACACCAGCATCCAGTACAACGGATGGACAGGCCCCAATCCCAACGGATACACCACTGAACACCGCATTCACTCGCTATTCGAGAGCACATTCGTCCACGCCAACGTAAAGCTAGCGGATGTACAACCGCTCGCCGCAGCAACTAAGCCCACCGCCTTGAAAGATGTCTTCGCCGACTACCTCACCTATCTGCGCCACTCCAACACGCTCGTCGAGCAAACCTATCAACTGGAGAAACAGGGCGCATTCACCGGCGCGGGAACTCCTGCGGGTAAGACCTTCGTTGATCAGCAACTCGCCGCCGGGGCCATCGAGCTACGAGACATGATCTACACCGCATGGATTAAATCCGCCACGCCCGTCCCCCCATATTCGGGCAATTAACTAACGCGAAGCACCCTGTTGCGATAAGCCTCTGGAGTCTCGATCGTAAAGCGTGTCTTCCCTGCCAGCGCCAGCAGGTCCCGGTCCCCACTGATCAACACGTCGGCATTGCCGCACTGCGCCAGGTCGAGAAACGGCTGATCCTTCGCGTCCCGGCAGACCGTCGGGCATCTTCTCGTCACTGCAATCACCTCGCAGAACGGAAGAACATCCGCTAGCAACTCGTGCCGGTCGGCCAGTGAGAGATGAAACTTCGGATACGCAAGGACGCGGTTAAGTTCCCCGGCAGTCTCACGAGAGAGTAGAGGCATACAGCCCCCTGTCCGCCAATGCTCTCGCAACCAACTCAATCTGCCGTTCGTAAACAGCAGGGCCGACAACACGGTGTTCGTGTCGAAGACAATTCGCCTCTTCATGGCCTTCGGCGTGCCCACGAGACGGAAGTGCGCGCATCTCCCTCGTCAATCCCAAGCTGTGCAAGCCGTGCTCGCACCTCATCGGCACGGCTCTCCTGCAGCGGACGCAGAACAATACACTCGCCGTTCGTCGTCACGTCAAAGTAGTTCACTCCGCTAAACCTCGTAACAACTGCTTTGGGAAGCGTGATCTGGTTCTTGATGGTCTTCTTTGCCAGCACCGTAACCTCCTTCAAGGAAACAAGGGAACAAGGAAATAATACATCATTCTTTCTTCGCCTTGAGAAGACAATTCGCCGATTCGGGTACATGCACGTCTACAAGCGCGTTGTCACAATAGGATACTGATGCTGCCTTATCCGCGCTTGTACCCGCTCCAACAGCACGGTCAGCGCCCAGGCCAGCAGCGGAGCGGCAACTATGGCCAACACCGCCCACAGCACAAAGGCGTGCCAAACCCACATCCACAGGTTATGCGTCAGCATAAGCGGGGTACTGCGCGCCTCCTGCAACAACATGCCAGGCGCAAGCGGCATCTCCGCCGTATGAAACACTCGCGATCCGAGACGAATGAAGGGAATAATCAACGCCAGTTCCAAAGGAAACATAGCGTGGTTCGCGATCTGCGTAGCCACTACGTTCAGCCGGAAGCGAAACGTCACCGCCAGACTCAGCAAAGTCGTGCTGCCAACCACGGGGTTGATTCCAATCAACAATCCAGCAGCAATGCTCCAGGCCAGGCTGCGCGGTGTCGCTCCCATGCGCAGTAGCGCCAGGATCGGCAGTACGCCGTGGCGATAAAACCAGTTGTGGTGGGCGGGTGGAACCGTCTGGGGCACATAGACAGGATAAACTGGTCTTATGAACTTCGCGCGATGGGCTGCTTCTGAAAGGCGGGCCCGGTGCATTTAGTACGCTCTGTAGGTAGAAGCCTGATGCTGATAGCGGTCTTCGCCTACGCTACACTGCAGTTACTTATTCAACGCCCCGCTACACACCAGCAGAGGGCCGAATGGCTGCACCAGTTCTGCCTGCGGGCCATCCGCCGAATGGGATTCACAGTGCGCCAGCACGGCACCTTCCCACAGCGCGGAGTCGTCATCTCCAACCACCTCGGTTATCTGGATATCATCGCCTTAGCCGCATCGCACCCGTGCGCCTTCGTCGGCAAGTCGGAGATTCGGAACTGGCCCTTCCTCGGCTGGTTAACCGCCATGGGTGGCACGGTCTATGTGCGGCGCGGAAAGGGCGGCTCAGCCGGGCGTGCCAAGTCAGAGATGCAGTCGGCCGCAGACGCTGGTGTCCCCCTCGTCTTCTTTCCCGAAGGCACATGCAGTCTCGGAGACACAGTGCTGCCATTCCGCAGCGGCCTTTTGAGCGAGGCGATCACGGCTGGGCTACCTGTCACGGCCGCACACATCAGTTATCGCCTCACTCAGGACAATGGCCCCCATCGTTCGCACTCCGATGTCAGCTTCTGGGACGACACACCGCTCTTGACTCACATCTTCCGCATGCTCTCTATGCGCGGAATCGAACTGGATCTGCGTTTCGCCGAATCGCCCATCGCATTCTCTGTCGGTGCCAATCAACGCAAGATCGCTGCCGAAGAAGCCCGTACCGCTGTCATGGCTCTCCGCAACGTCCCACAGACTGAAATGGTCGCCCCCTAATCGTCACCCTTGCAACTAGCTCTCAACCCGCAATCAACCTTTCCTCATGCAGTCGCTGCAACACTTGCTCCACCGACCAGTCCAACGCATCCGTTCCCTCCACTGTAATCGACGCGTGCGCCGCTGATGGCACAACGTAAAGCTCTGCCATGGGCCGCGCGGTCGCGGCAAACTGTTCGCGCACCGACTCCTCCGTCCGTCCTCGCTCGCTCATATCGCGATGTATGCGGCGCACAAGGCACACATCGTGCGGCGCGTTTACATAAATGGAAAACCCGTAGCACGGCAGCAGATCCTCGTAGTGCAGCGCCAAAATCCCCTCCACTAGCACCACGCCAGTGGGTGTAATCGCCTCAAAGGCACCCGCAACCCGCGAGTGCGTCTTGAAGTCGTATACCGGTCGCTGGATCGTCTGCCCTTTGGCCAGAGCGCGCACATGCTCCACAATCAGCTCGCTCTCCAGCGAGTCGGGGTGGTCGAAGTTCAACTTGCTCCGCGCGTCCAGTGGAAACTGCGACAGGTCGCGATAGTAGAGGTCCAGCGGAAATAGTGTCGCATCCAGTTGTGTCGCCAACTCGCGTGCCAGCGTCGTCTTGCCAGAGCCGGAGCAGCCCCCAATCCCGATCACAAGCGGTTGGCGCGGTAGCGATAGCTGTTCAGCAGGATGCATGGGCTTCCAGGAGTTTAGGGTAAGCATCGAGGTTAGCTTGCAACGGCAATCTGCGGCACCAGCGCAGTCAGCAGCTTTGTGAACTGCCGCTCCGTGCGCCGCCCAATCTCCATCACCTCTTCGTGGTGGATCGTCTCATTCAGAACTCCAGCCGCTGCATTTGTCACCAGCGAGATTCCCAGCACTTCGATCCCCATATGCCGCGCCACAATCACCTCATGCACCGTGGACATCCCCACCAGGTCCGCGCCCAGTGTGCGGAAGGCACGAATCTCCGCTGGCGTCTCGTAGCTCGGTCCCAGCACGGCCAGATACACGCCGTCGTTCAGCCCAATCTTTTGCCGCGTAGCCTCGTCGTGTGCCAGCTTGCGCAGCCTGGGCGAGTACGCGTTCGTCATATCGAAGAACCGCTCACCCGCGCCCGCCACGCAGGCAAAGCGTGGCTCGTTCGGCCCCAGGGCCGCGTTCGTCCCGGTCAGGTTGATGTGGTCGCGGATCGCCACCAGCGATCCCTGCGCAATATCGGCGCGAATCCCGCCCGCCGCATTCGTGACGATCAGCGTACGCACACCCAGCAGTCCTAGCACGCGCATCGGGAACGTCACCTGGTCCATCGCGTAGCCTTCGTACGCATGCACACGCCCCTGCATCACGGCCACCGGAACTCCGCCAATCGTTCCCAGCACCAGCTTGCCGCTATGCCCCACCACGGTCGATCGCGGAAAGTGGGGAATCTCCGTGTACGCTATCGAAACCGCATTCTCCACCTGCGACGCAAACCCACCCAGCCCCGAGCCGAGAATAATCCCCACTCGCGGCGCAATCTGCACCCGCTCGCGAATCGCCCCAACCGCCGCCTGCGCCTTGCCGAAGAGATCCATGCACTTCGCTCCTGTTCCCGTTTTAGCTAGTGTACGGGAGCCTGCGCCTTACTCCTCCTCGTCGTCATGCACTGGCTGTTTCGCCGCAGCCAGTACCTTCTCCGCAATCGCCTGCGGCACCAGGTCGTAGTGGTCCATCTCGATGCGGAAGCTGCCCCGCCCCTGGGTAATCGCGGTCAGAGTTGTTCCGTAGGTCAGAATCTCCGCCATTGGAACTTCAGCGCGTATCACCGTCCCCGCATCGCTACTCTCCATCCCCTGCACGCGTCCGCGACGGCCTGTGAGATCGCCCATCAGCGATCCGGCAAATTCGTCCGGCGCCTCGATCTCGATCTTCATCACGGGCTCCAGCAGCGACGGCTTGGCCAGCTCCATGCACTTGCGGAAGCCCGTGCGCGCGGCTATCTTAAACGCCATCTCGCTCGAATCCACGTCGTGATAGCTTCCATCGAACACCGTCACCTTGATGTCCACCACCGGAAAGCCCGCAAGGTAGCCGCGCGCCGCCGACTCGCGCACCCCCTTCTCTACCGCCGGAACGTACTGCCGCGGAATCGATCCGCCGAAGATCTCGTTGCCGAAGACGACGCCCGTCCCGCGCGGTTGCGGCTCGATCCTCAGCTTGCAATCGCCAAACTGTCCGTGCCCACCGGACTGTTTCTTGTGCCGTCCCTGCGCCTCGGCCTTGGCCCGCACCGTCTCCCGGTACGGCACCTTCGGCTCGTGCAGTATCACGTTGGTGTGGTAGCGCCGCTTCAGTTTGGACACAAGCGCCTCAATGTGCGGCTGTCCTGCACCCGCCACCAGGAACTCGTTGGTCTGCAGGTCGCGAAAGAAACGCAGCATCGGATCTTCTTCCATCAGCTTGTGCAGCGCCGGCGCCAGCTTGTCCTCGTCGGCACGCGTCTTCGGCTCAATGGCATACGTCATCGCCGGCTCCGGCATGGAAACCGGCTCTATGAATAGTTCATGCGCCTTGTCGCCCAGTGTGTCTCCGGTCAGGGTCACGCGCAACTTGACGGCCGCACCCAGATCGCCCGCATGCAGCTCCTGCACCTCCACTGGCTTGCGTCCCTGCATGATGTACAGATGCGCCATGCTCTCCGACTCCGACCGCGTGTAGTTCATCACCGTACTATCGGTCTTCATCTTGCCGCTGATCACCTTGAAGAAGTTGACCCTGCCCGTAAACGGGTCGGTCATCGTCTTGTAGACGTAGATGGCAAGTGGTTCCTTGTCGTCCACCGCGCGCATCACTATCTCGTCCTGCCCCTCTACCGCAACCCCGTTGTTTCCGCCGCCATTGCCCGCCGTCGTCTGGATCTTGCCTCGCGCCGCCACCGGTGCGCGCTCAGTCGAGGCCGGCGCATACGCCTTCAGAAAATCCAGCAGATGATCGGTGCCTACGTTGCGCAACCCGCTCATGTACAGCACCGGAAAAATATTGTCTTCGCGGATGGCCTCGTGCAGCGCGGCGATCAGGTGGTCCTCCTGCAGCGTTCCCGTGTTGAAGAACTCCTCCATAAGTTCATCCTTGCCCTCGGCCACCAATTCCACCAGCGCCTCGTGCGCGGCCTTCGCGTCGCTCTGCGACGCCTCCGGAATCTTTACCTCTTCCCCGCGACCATTACCGTCCGGTTCATACACAAACGCCTTCATCGTTACCAGGTCTACCACTCCGTGAAAGCCCTTCTCGTCCACAATCGGCAGTTGTACTGGGACTACCTGCCGTCCCCATCGCTCCTGCATCTGCTCGATCATGTGTTGCCGCCCCAACCGGCTATCCGCCTTGGGATGGTCCAACTGGTTCACCACCAGAACCCGCGGCAGGTTCACCTCGGAGGCAAACTTCCAGACACGGTCGGTCACAGCCTCCACCCCATGCTGCGCATTCACCACCACTAGCGCCGCTTCCACCGGCAGCATCGCGGCGCGCGTCTCGTGCAAAAACATATGAAAACCAGGCGTATCCAGCAGGTTGATCTTCACCCCGTTCCACTCCACAAACGCGGCCGCATTGGCCATCGTGGTGCACCGCGACACCTCTTCCTCGTCATACGCAGTCACTGCCGATCCGTCGTCCACCCGCCCCTGCGTGCTGGTCATCTTCGCCGCCTGCAGTAGGGCCGCAATCAAGGTTGTTTTTCCGCTGTGTGCATGACCTACCACTGCTACGTTGCGGACGTCCCGTCCGAGATAGTTCTTCATTCCCTGCTCCCCTTTTGTTTCTGACCTGGATGCATCTTTGCCTGCTACAAAAGCTGTCCTGCGCATTCGCAGCGCGCAACCACCCACACGCCAGCGAAGGGGCATCCTATCACAAACTCAATATGCCTTTCCCACCCACATCCCCCAACGCAATCAAGCCGCCCCCTAAGGGACGGCTTGTCTGTGTCGCTGCTTATGTTTCTGTTGCGTGATTCCAGCTCGCTTCTTCAACCTCCGAAGAGATTGCCGGAGGCTACTCGCCTTCGCGTTCCGAGCGCTTCCAATTGATCAAGTCGCCCAGCGTGGTGCTGCTGCTGGAGGAGGAAGAGCTCTTGTGCTCCTTATGGTCCTTGTTGTCTTTGTGGTCCTTGTGGTCCTTAGTGCTGCCGTGTTCCTTGTAGATCTCCACCTCGGCACGGCTTGCCTCTTCGCCAACCGCGCGAATACTCAGACCCACCTTTTTCTCTTCCTGGTTCATCTTCACAATCTTGAACTCGTGCTCGGTGTCCACATCCAGCTTCACCGCCGCGTTGTTCTGGTCCACTGCCTCGGATACATGGCACAATCCTTCCACGCCCTCGGCAATCTCCACAAATGCGCCAAACTGCGCGGTGCGAAGGACCTTGCCCTTGATCACATCGCCAATCCGGTGCTGCGCGAAGAACGTCTCCCACACATCCGGCTGTAGTTGCTTCACGCCCAGCGACAGACGCCGGTTCTCCGGCTCCACGCCAAGCACGATCGCTCGCACCTTCTCGCCCTTCTTCAACACCTCGGAAGGATGCTTGATGCGCTTCGTCCAGCTCAGGTTCGATACATGCACCAGCCCGTCGATGCCGTCCTCAATCTCGATGAACGCGCCAAAGTCCGTCAGGTTGCGCACCCGCCCTTCGATGATTGCGCCAATTGGGTACTTGTCCTCCAACTGCTCCCACGGATTATCCTGCAGTTGCTTCATCCCCAGCGAAATCCGACGGTCATTGGGGTTCACGCTCAGAATGATCGTGTCCACCTCGTCGCCCGGCTTCACCATCTTCGACGGATGCTTCATCCGTTTCGACCAGGTCATCTCGGAGACGTGTACCAGCCCCTCGATCCCCTGCTCTAGCTCCACAAACGCGCCGTAATCCGTAACCGAAAGTACACGCCCGCGCACCTGCGCCCCAATCGGGTAACGCTCCGTCGCATCCAGCCACGGGTCGGGAGTCAACTGCTTGAAACCCAGAGAGACGCGTTGCTTCTCCTTGTCGAACTTCAGCACCTTCACCTGGATCTCGTCGCCCACATTCACCAGGTCGCGCGGATGGGTCAATCGTCCCCAGCTCATGTCGGTGATGTGCAGCAGTCCGTCCAGTCCGCCCATGTCTACAAATGCGCCATAGTCGGTCAGGTTCTTCACCGTTCCGGTCAGTACACTGCCCTCTTCCAGTTGGGCAAGCGTCACTGCCTTCTTCGCGTTCTGCTCCTCTTCCAGGATCTCCTTGCGGCTGATCACCACATTGCCGCGCTTCTTGTTCAGCTTGATGACGCGGACTTCGATCTCCGTCCCGATATACCCGTCCAGATTGCGCACCGGACGAACCTCAATCTGAGACCCAGGCAGAAACGCCTTGATCCCAATATCCACGGTCAGTCCGCCCTTCACGCGGCTCACTACCATGCCCTTCACCGGGACCTTGTCGTTCGCGGCCTTCTCCAGCTTGTCCCATATCTTGTGACGCAGGGCCTTCTCGTAGCTCACCAGGTAGCCGCCTTCGGGCTCCTCGCGCTCCACCACCACATCCACCGCGTCGCCCGCCTTGAACTTCGGCTTGCCCTCGTGGTCCAGAACCTGATCCAGAGGAATCAGTCCTTCGGACTTCAATCCGATGTCGATCACCACATGCTTGTCGGTAATCTTGACCACTGTCCCCGTCACCACCACTTCTTCAGTGGTCAGGTTCTGCGCGGCTGCCGTCTCCGCAGCCTGCTCGCGGTCGAAGTTCGCCAGCGCTGCGGCAAAGTCCGCCGCATCGTAATCCGGTTCGCCGGACAAAGCAGAATTGCCGTCGCTTGCTTCCGGCGGCGTTGCGTCTTCACTGGACGCTGCTACATTGTCCAGCTTGGTGGCCGCCTCTTCTATCGGCTCCGCTGTGGTTAGGGTGAGTTCAGATGACAGATCGGCTTGCTCCGCTGTCGCTTCGGGCGCTAGGGTTTCCAGTTCAGTAGTCAGGGGATTACTCTCGGTTTGGTCAGGATTGTGGACGTCTACGGTCATTGAGGCGATGCTCCAGGATCCATGCTTGATACTGATTGATTCCCTTCGTGCGGATGAGTCGGCGTATCAGGCAACGGTCGCAGGAAATGACGCGCTGCTTGCTACTCCGAGGCTGATTCGGCGGGAGGAAATGAATCATCTTGCAGAGGAGCTGCTGCAATGGATCCCACACACAACGGCTCATATAAAGAATATAGGTCGTGAAGCGCAGAGTCAATGCATTTACGCACCGCAATCTCTGTCATTTACTGCGTTCGAGCGTCCGCCACCGTACAGCTCACATCCCACTCCCCGCAAGCTGTATACTTCGCCCCATGGATCGTCTCTGGACCCCGTGGCGCTACGACTATGTCAGCCGCATCGAAGACTCCTCCCGCCCCGGCGTTCCCCCCGCGCTCGATGCCTGGCCCGGCTTCCCCACCAGCCCCGAATCCGGACAGAATACCTGCGACTGCGTCTTCTGCAACATGGTCGCAGCCGTCGATTACGCCATCGCGCACGGCACACCTGTCGAGGTTGCGGAGAAGGCCGCTCACATCCTCGCACGAGAACCATCCTGCTTCCTCTGCCTCAACGCATACCCCTACACCACAGGCCACATCCTCATCGTCCCCTATCGTCACATTGACTCGCTCGCAGCCCTTCCCCCCATCGAGGCGCAGGAGATGATCACCCTCGCCCAGCGAGTCGAACAGGTCCTCCGCCAGGTCTACAATCCTGCCGGCCTCAACGTCGGCATCAACCTCGGCGAGGCGGGTGGTGCTGGCATCGCCAGCCACATCCATATGCACGCCCTGCCTCGCTGGATCGGCGACACTAACTTCATCACCGTCATCGGCGAAACCCGTGTCCTGCCAGAAACCCTCGACACCACATGGGAACGCATCCGCCAGGCCTGGCTCACGTGACTGTTCCCAAACTGGGTGCCCCATCCTTTCGCGCCTTTGCGAAAGGGTGGGTTCCGTAGCCGCAATGTACATTTCGCGCGCGTACGAGGATGGAACAGGCCTGTTCAGTCCCGTTCAGCCACTTACTTCACAGCGAACCCGGCACATCCGGATGTGGCCCGCCCTCTCCAGTGTGTGGATTCGGCCCTCCAGGTCCAGAACCTCGCTCATTCGGAGGCTGTTGCAGAGGTGGACCCACCCGAGTCGCCTCAAAGTTCGTAATCTGCCATGTCCCCGAGGGCTGCCGCGAGTACACCCTGGTATAGCGAAAGGTCCCATGCATTGGCACCCCTTCGCTACTACCCTCCACTTCAGCCAGCGAGGTCACGACCGCAGTCATTCCGATCAGCTTCACATGCTCATCTTTCAGGTCCAGCTTGCTCAATACCGTGGTTCGCCTGCGCAGCCGCTCCAACTGCTGCATCTTCGTCACCACCTGACCGGTCATAGTAATCCCGACAAAGTCATTCGACAGTAGCTTGTCCATGGCTGCCACGTCTGCATTCAACTCGGCAGTGCGCCATGCCTGTTCCATCAGTTCAACCTGGTGCTTGAACTGATCGTTACGCCGCGGATGCGGCTGTCCATTCGCCAGCTCTGGCATCACACTTAGAGCCGCAGCCAGTAACGCCGCTGCCAACAGTACCGTGCCCGGCCGATATACCCGACGATGAGTGGATTGTTGCGCCATAAAGTAATCCCGAACCCTGATCCGTCGTGACGGATACTAGTCCGGTTTACCCCTGAGAGTCAAAATAATGTCGTGTAACAGCGCTTTTCCCCGAACCAGCCGTGGTTCTTACACAATGGCATCCAGATACTTGATCTGCTGCGCCCGCATCAGCCGGTAGAACCCCTCGGCCCCATATTCCCGGAAGTGCTGCGACTTCTGGTGAGCATCCAGCGCTGCCTCGTCCACATACTGCTCGTAGATCAGCACTGTTGCAGCGTCCCCATCGACGAAGTGTGCAACATAGGTAACGCACCCCGGCTCCTCCCGCGACGCCAGGGTCAGCTTGCGCAGCATCTCGGATACCGTATCGTGGTCCGCCTCGGCAAACTTCATCCGTACTGTAAAACTGATCATCGCTCCTCCGTCTACGCCTTCAGCTCCGCTTCAAACGCCGCCAGCGTAATCGTCTGGTCGCGCTCCGGCCCGGTAGAAATCATCCCGATCCGCGCACCCGATTCGCGCTCGATAAACTCCAGATACTCCTGCGCCAGCTTGGGCAGCTTGTCGTACTCCGTAATGCCTTCTGTGTTGCAGTTCCAACCCTTCATGGTCGTGTAAACCGGCTCAATCGCCTCAAACCCGCGCATGTCCGCCGGAATCGTATCCGTCTCCTTGCCGTCGATCTTGTATCCCGTGCACACCGGAATCTCCGCGCACTCGTCCATCACGTCCATCTTGGTCACCACAAGCCACTTGGTCCCATTAATCATGTTCGAGTAACGCAGCAGCGGCAGATCAAGCCATCCGCATCGCCGTGGACGCCCGGTCACCGCGCCATATTCCTGTCCCCGCGCACGCAACATCGTGGCCGACTCGTCCTCAATCTCGCTCGGAAACGGTCCCTCGCCCACCCGGGTCACATACGCCTTGGTCACCGCGATGACAGTGCCAATCGATGTCGGCCCGACGCCAGTCCCGGTCACCGCGCCACCCGCAGTCGAGCTCGAACTCGTCACAAACGGATAAGTCCCATGGTCGATGTCCAGCAGCGCGCCCTGCGCCCCCTCGAACATCACCTTCTCGCCATTCCGGATCGCCTCGTTCAGAAGCACCGCCGTGTCCGTCACAAACGGTGCAATCTGCTCCGCCGCTCGCGCATACTCCTCGTACATCGTCTTCGGGTCCAGCGGGGCCGTCCCAAACAACGCCGCCGCAATCGTGTTCTTCTCATCGCACGCGTTCTTGATGTGCGTCCGCAACAGCGCCGGGTTCAGCAGGTCCACCACACGCAGCCCATTGCGATGGATCTTGTCCTCGTACGCCGGCCCAATCCCCCGCCGGGTCGTCCCA